>NZ_JBFAOC010000015.1:0-138069 GCF_040675055.1 Micromonospora sp. NPDC049662 | reverse complement strand
GGGTTGGCGTGGGCGGCGATGGGGCCGGCGAAGACGCCACCGGCGAACGCGAGACCAGCGATGGACAGCATGCTCTTGCGGAAGATCGTGTTCATCAGGGGGTTGCTCCTTCGGGGGTAGGAAACACCCACCTGTCACCAGTGCGGGGGATCGGTGACGCGGGTGTCAGCACCTCGTCCGGGCGCTCAAAGTCTGGGGGGCGGCCTGCGAGCGGGAGGCTCGTGGCGGCCGGTCCGGGTGAAACGACCCGGCGGCCGGGGCCATTCCCGGGGGCTGACGATCCGCGCGGAGCGGGGCTCGCCGCGCCGGGACCGTGTGCAACGACCCGGGGGCCGGGGCCATTCCCGGGGGGCTTGGCTACCCCGGGGTCGGGGGGCTTGGCCGTGGTCCTGCGATCGTCGGAGGGTGTAACGACCCCCGGCCCGCCAGGATTCCGGCCCACGGGTGCAGCCGGTCACCACGGCGGCCCCACAACCGGACATACCGCCCGCGCGCGGTGGTCGGCCTGGGTGATTGACTCCGGATCGGCGAACTCGGGGTATCCGGGACCGGTCGATGCCCCCATATCGGCGAACTCGTGTCGATCACGACACCGCACGACCGCCGAGGCCAGGGGGCGGGGCCTCACTCGCCCAGGCGAGATCGGACCTTGTTCGCACACGAGTCCAGAACGGTCCGCGCGTCGAGTCCCAGGCTCTCGATCGCCACCAACGCGGTGAACACCACGTCGGCCAGTTCGGCTGCCACGTCCTCGCGCGTGTGGGTGACACCCTTGCGCGGATTCTGCCCGAGCAGGCCGATCCAGGCGGCGGACGCCTCGCCCGCCTCCTCGGTCAGCTTGAGGATGCGGCAGGTCAGTTCCGTCTCCCCGGTGCCGTTCGCGGTGTCCAGCCAGCCCCGCGCAGCCTGGGCCGCCGCCCAGATCGAGTCGTCCACGACGACAGTCAACCGCATCGGACCGGACCGGCCGACGATCGGCACCCACGCCGTCGAGGCCCAGCGCCACCGGGCTCCCTCGGAGCCTGACCGGTCGGTCAGCGCAGCCATTGACTCCGGTCGAAGGCGGTCCTAGGTTCAGGGCGCTACCGGCCGGTAGGCAACCGTCCCGCCTGGTCGCCCCCGAAGGCGACATCCGTCCGATGGGGAGCATCGATGCTGTCCGTACCCGTTCGCACCCTGCGCCGCCTGGTCGCCGCCACCGCGACACTGACCCTGGCCGTCGGGCTGATCGGCCCCGCACCCACCGCCGCCGCCGCAGGCGTCGCAGCGGATCGCGGCTCCGACGGCAACCAGCCGCTGCCCGGCTACACCTTCCAGAACCCACCGCTGACGCCGCTGACGGTGGCGGGTAAACCGACGACGGTACGTCAGGGCGTGCACCGGCACGCCGCGTACATCATCGAGGTTCCCGCCCGGTGGAACGGCGACCTGGTGCTGTGGGCGCACGGCTACCGGGGTCAGGGCACGGCTCTCTCGCCGGAGCCGCCGGGCTTCGAACTGCGCCAACGGATGCTGTCCCAGGGGTACGCGTGGGCGTCGTCGTCGTACGACCGCAACGGCTTCGACATCCGCTCCGGGGTACTGGGCACGAAGGATCTCGCGGACCACTTCGCCCGGACGGTGCGCCGGCCGCACCGCACGTATCTCGCCGGGGTGTCCATGGGCGGGTACGTCATCGGTCGCTCGCTGGAGCAGTATCCCGGCTACTACGACGGTGCCCTGCCCATGTGCGGGGTGCTCGGCGACCAGACGCTGCTCGACTTCTACCTGGACTACAACCTGGTCGCGCAGGCGCTCGCCGGGGTGCCGGCCTACCCCACGCCGGCCGACTACCTGAACAACGCGGTGCCGCGCATCCAGGCGACGCTGGGCCTCGCGGGGCTCACGCCGACCGGCCCGGACACGACCACCGAGCGGGGCAAGCAGTTGCGGGCCGTGACGGTGGACCGTTCGGGCGGGCCGCGTCCCGGCGCTGACGCCGCGTTCGCGGTGTGGAAGGACTTCCTCTTCTCGATCATGGTGACCGAGGGCGGCGACTCCCCCGCCCAGCGGCCCGGACAACTCGCCACGAACCTGCTCACCCGCTACCGCCCGAACAGTCCGGTCGACCTGAACTCGACCGTACGGCGGGTCGCGCCGGAGAACGTCCGGCAGCGGCTGCTGCCGACGCTCACGGAGGTGCCGCGCATCGCCGGCCGTCCCAGTGCGCCGGTGGTCAGCCTGCACGACCTCGGCGACCTGTTCGTACCGTTCAGCATGGAGCAGGCGTACGCCACCGACGTGGCACGGCACGGTCGTAGCCGGCTGGTGGTGCAGCGGGCCATCCGGGCCGCGCAGCACTGCGAGTTCAGCCCGGCCGAGGCCGGCGCCGCCTGGGACGACCTGGTGTCCTGGGTACGCACCGGCAAACGCCCGGCCGGCGACACGGTGACCGATCCGGCGGTGGTGGCCCGACCCGACTACGGCTGCCGGTTCAGCGACCGGGCGGCGTACGCCGCCGGGGATGGCACCCGCCGCCTCTACGCACCCTGCTGACGAAAGACGAGACCGGCCGGCCCCCGCGACGGGAGCCGGCCGGCGTGTTCAGAGATGCGGTCACCAGAGCTGCTGGACGAGGTCCGCCGCCTGCTCCTCCCACTGCGCGTACGCGTACGGGAAGGCGGAGACCTGCACGGTCTGCGCGGCGGTGGTCAGCGGCAGGTCCTGCCAACCGCCCACGTTCTTGAGCGCGGCGAAGAACGCCGTGGCGGCGTACTCCGGGTCGGTGATCTGCTCGGGCGAACCCCAACCGGACGACGGACGCTGCTGGAACAGGCCCTGCGAGTCGTGGTCGTTGGACGCGCCGAGGTGGCCGAGGTTGTAGAGCTTCGACTCCTGCAACGAGGTGGCGACACCGATCACCGCGCCACGGTCGCCGACGCCGGTCTTCTTGGCCGCGTCGACGATCGACCGGGCGTTGTCGAGCTGCGCCTTGTCGAGCGGGATGCGCGACTGCGCGCCCTCGATGCCGTGCGGGATCAGCTCGTCGCGGCTCGGCTTGCCGGCCGGCGGCTTGCCGGTGGCGGAGCCGGTGGTCAGGCCGGATTCGACGGGCTGCTCCTGGTGCGCAGCGCCGGTGGCGGCCTTGCCGGTGGCGGCCTTGCCGGTGGCGAGGTCGATGGCGGCGACGGCGCCCTGGTGCGGCCCGGAGGTGACCGGGGCGGCGGTCGCGGTCGGCGCGAGCGCCAGACCACCGAGGGCGGCCACACCCACCACGCCGAGCGCGGTCTTGCGGTACGAGTCCTTGGCGATGGCGGGGAGCCATCGAGTGAAGTCGGGCTTCACGATGGTTCCTTTCGATCGTGCGGAGCGCTCCGGGGTGAACGCCCCTCGGGAGTGACCGCGGAAAAGGGGTTTGGGCTCCGGCGGTACGGGGGACACAACCGGGTTGACGAGTCGGTCATTCCGGAAATGCCGGAGTCACCCCGAGCTGGGACCCGGTCACACCGGGGAATTCGGATGGCCGGCCGGACCCGGGTGACGGGTGGGCGGATTCGGACTATCGACGCAGACGGGTCAGCCCGGATGGGCCACGCCGAACCGGACGAGCACGTGCCAGAGCTGTTTGAGGTGCGCAAGGGTGTCGGCCACCGGACCCCGGTCGGCCCACCGCTGGGGCTCGGTCACCAGCGACACGGCGCCCCGGCCGATCAGCGCCGCGTCCACCGGCGCGTCCGGTTGGCCGAACTCCCGGTGCAGGCGGGCCGCGAGCACCGGGATGGCGGGACCCCGGAACTCGGCGTCGACCTCGCCGACGGGCAGCACGAAGCCGGGGTGCCAGCGCAGCGGGAAACCGTACCGACGCGCGAGAGATTCCAACTGCTCGCCGGTGGCGGTGCCGACGAAGGACGGGTCCGCAACCAGCTCCTCGACGTCGGACGCGAGGTCGAGAGCGCCGTGGACCTGGGCCTCCACGTAGTCGTCGAGCGCCCGACCGACGGTTCCCGGCGTGCGCGGGCCGTCGAGCAGCGTCCGCGCCAGGGCGGCGACGTCCGTCTCGGCGCGGCCGAGGCACACGCCGGTACGGGCCACCTCGGCCAGGAGCCCGGCGAGGACCGCCTCGAAGGCGTCCGCCGTCCCCACCACACCGGGGCCGAGGTAGCTGTCGCCGAGGCAGAAGGTCGCCCGCGCCAGCACCGCCGGACGCAGCCGCAGATGGCAGGAGCCGAAGCGGGGGCAGGCGCCGTCGGCGTGGTCGAGCAGGTTCAACCCACCGTAGATCGGGCGGTCCGCCGGGGTCACCCCGGTCTGTTGGTACGCGCCGCCGAACATCCGCCGCTCCCAACGGTCCCGGTCGCCACCGGGGTACGCGGTGAGGCCACCGGCGGAGATCCCCGTGACGAACTGACTGCGGTACACCCCGTCCTCGGCCAGCGCGGTCGCGACGGCACGCCCGTCGGCGCACAACCGATCCGGGTGGAAGTTGACGGTGATCCGGCCGCGCTCGACGGCGGCGAGCAACCGCTGAGCCGGCTCGTCGACAGCGGCGGCGGCGAGGTGGCGGGCGATCGTGGCGAGCGCCGCAGGACGCTCGGTCACCGCCGACGACCGCACGTACGCGAGGGCGGACGCCTGCGCCGGCGTCAGGGCCCCGGCGTGCGGCGCGTCCCGCTCGGACGTCGCCGTCACGGCGTGTCCGGCTCCGTGTCCGGCTCCGTGTCCAGCTCCTGGAAGACGGTGATGTGCAGGTCGGCGGGGGCGTCGAGGCGCGCGTTGAGCGAGCGCCACGGCGTCAGCGTCGGCGGCGCGACCTCCCTCGCACCGGCGGCGACCAGCCGGGCCGTGGTCGCGGCGGCGTCGTCCACCTCGAAGGCCACCCGGAGGCGCGGGGCGACCTGACGGCCCACCTCGACCTCGTCGATCAGGCGCTTCTGCGCTGGGTTGGCGATCTCCAACGTGGCCCGGCCGGCGTCCAGGATCACCACCCGCGCGTCCCCGTCGCTGGTGAACTCGGCCTCCATGGGCAGGCCGAGCGCGTCCCGGAAGAACGCCACGGCGGCCTCGTGGTCGGCCGCCTCCACGACGAGGCGCAGCTGACGGACGACGGGTACGGGCTGCTCGGCGACCATGCGGCGGATCGTAACGCCCTAGGCTGGCGGGGCACTGTCCCGAAGGGAGCAACGATGGTCGACGCGTACCTGCTGCGTCCGGTCGGCCGGGTCGCCTCGCCGCTGACCGACGCGGCGACCGCGCCGCGGCAGGGCGACGAGGGCTCGCCACCGGCCTGGCTGGTGTTCGAGCCGCAGGTCGAGCCCGCCCTGCGCGACCTGGACGTCGGCGCGGAGCTGCTGGTGCTGACCTGGTTGGACCGGGCCCGGCGCGACGTCCTGGCGGTGCGTCCGCGTGGTGACGAGACCCGCCCGGTGACCGGCGTGTTCAGCACCCGCTCCCCACACCGGCCCAACCCGATCGGGCTGCACCGGGTCCGGGTGCTGGCGGTGGACGGGCTGCGCGTCGAGGTCGCCGACCTGGAAGCCCTCGACGGCACCCCGGTGCTGGACGTGAAACCGGTGCTGGGCGCGGCCGACGAACGCTGAGGCGTCCGCCGGCCGCTCGGGTCAGTGCCCCCGGGCCAGTCACTCCGGCAGGTGCGGGGCCTCCGCGCCGATGGTGGTGTCGTCGCCGTGGCCGGTGTGCACGACCGTGTCCGGTGGCAGGGTCAACAGCCGGGTACGGATCGACTCGACGATGGTGTCGAAGTCGCTGTACGACCGCCCGGTCGCGCCCGGTCCGCCCTGGAACAGGGTGTCGCCGGTGAACACCGCGCCCAGGCCCGGGGCGTGGAAGCTGCACGCGCCGGGACTGTGCCCCGGGGTGTGCAGCACCTCCAGGGCGGTGCCGGCCACCTTGACGATCTGCCCGTCGTGCAGTTCGCCGTGCGGCGGCAGGTGGGGGTGGACCAGGTCCCAGAGCACCCGGTCGTCGGCGTGCAGCAGGATCGGCGCGCCGGTGGCCTCGGCCAGTTCGGGGGCGACCCGTACGTGGTCGTCGTGCGCGTGGGTGGCGAGGATGGCCCGCACCCGGCGCTCGCCCACCAGCGCGAGGATCGCGGCCACGTCGTGCGGCGCGTCGAGGACGACGCACTCGTCGTCGTCGCCGATCACCCACACGTTGTTGTCCACCTCGAAGGTCTGCCCGTCGAGCGAGAACGTGCCGGCGGTGACCGCGTGGTCGACCCGGACGGTCATCAGAACACCACCACCGAACGCAGCACGTCGCCGTGGTGCATCCGCTCGAACGCGTTCTCGACCTGGTCGAGGGCGATCTCCTCGGTGACGAAGGCGTCCAGGTCGAGGCGGCCCTGCCGGTACAGCTCGGTGAGCATCGGGAAGTCCCGGCTGGGCAGGCAGTCGCCGTACCAGCTGGACTTGAGCGCGCCGCCGCGCCCGAAGACGTCCAGCAGTGGCAGCTCGATCCGCATCTGCGGGGTCGGTACGCCGACCAGCACGACGGTGCCGGCGAGGTCCCGGGCGTAGAACGCCTGCTTCCAGGTCTCCGGTCGGCCCACCGCGTCGATGACCACGTCCGCGCCGAAACCGCCGGTGGCGGCGCGGATCGCCTCGACCGGATCGGTGTCGGAGGCGTTCACGGTGTGCGTGGCGCCGAACTTCCTCGCCCAGTCCAGCTTGCGACTGTCGGTGTCCACGGCCACGATCGTCGTGGCGCCGGCGAGGGCCGCGCCGGCCACCGCCGCGTCCCCGACGCCACCGCAGCCGATCACCGCGACCGAGTCGCCGCGGGTCACGTTGCCGGTGTTCAGGGCCGCGCCGAGGCCGGCCATCACACCGCAGCCGAGCAGGCCCACCGCGGCCGGCCGCGCCGCCGGATCCACCTTCGTGCACTGCCCGGCGTGCACCAGCGTCTTCTCGGCGAACGCGCCGATGCCCAGCGCCGGGGTGAGTTCCGTGCCGTCGGTGAGGGTCATCCGCTGCTTCGCGTTGTGCGTGTTGAAGCAGTACCAGGGTCGGCCGCGACGGCAGGCCCGGCAGTCGCCGCAGACCGCCCGCCAGTTGAGCACCACGAAGTCGCCCGGGGCCACGTCGGTGACGCCCTCCCCCACCTGTTCGACGATGCCGGCCGCCTCGTGGCCGAGCAGGAACGGGTAGTCGTCGTTGATGCCGCCCTCGCGGTAGTGCAGGTCGGTGTGGCAGACGCCGCAGGACTGGACCCGGACGATCGCCTCACCGGGGCCGGGGTCGGGCACCACGATGGTGGTGACCTCGACCGGTGCGCCCTTGCTGCGGGAGATGACTCCCCGGACTTCCTGGCTCACTGCGCCTCCTGGTGGTGGTCGGTGGCGGGACCCGGGGCCGGGCGGTGAAGCGGGCTCGGCGGTGGGCCCCGGGCGAACCTACCGCGATCACCACGGCCGGCCCAGTCGGCCAGGGGGCGGGTTATCGCGGGTCACGCGGGGTACGCGGGCCACGATTCGGACCACGGCCACCGGGAGTGATCATGAAAATCGCGCACCTGCCGCTGCGGGCCAGCATCGGCGCGTACTTCCTCGACTCGGGTCTCGGCAAGCGCAATCTGGAGGGCGAGGCCGCGCAGGCCATGCACGGGATGGCGGAGGCGGCAATGCCGCAGCTCGGCCAACTGGACCCACCCCGGTTCGCCAAGCTGCTGTCGTACTCGGAGATCGCTCTCGGGGCGGCGCTGCTCGCGCCGTTCGTGCCGACGCCCCTGGTGGGGCTCGGCCTGACCGCGTTCGGCGCGGGTCTCGTGCAGCTCTACCTGAAGACGCCGGGGATGCGCCGGCAGGGCAGCATCCGACCGACGCAGCAGGGCGCCGGGCTGGCCAAGGACGTGTGGCTGCTCGGCGCCGGCCTGACGCTCGTGCTGGAGGGGCTGACCCACCGCCGTCGGCGCGGCTGATCAGGCGTAACCGCGCCGCCGGCACCCGTTATCGTGTGCCCGACCCCGACGGTCGGCCTGAGGAGCTGCGGTGACCCACAGTCGTTCGGTGCGGCCGTTCTACCGGCCCATGCGGCCCCGCCGCCGGGACGAGCCGCACCGCGCGGCCACTCCACTGGAACTCTTCTTCGACCTGTGTTTCGTGGTGGCCGTGGCGCAGGCGGCGTCCGCCCTGCACCACGACGTCGCCGAAGGGCACCTCGACCACGCGCTGCGCAGCTACCTGATGGTGTTCTTCGCGATCTGGTGGTCGTGGATGAACTTCACCTGGTTCGCCTCGGCGTACGACACCGACGACGACGTCTACCGGATCACCACGCTGGTGCAGATCACCGGGGCGTTGATCCTGGCGGCCGGGGTGCCGCGCGCGTTCGCCGAGGGCGACTTCACCGTCATCACCTACGGGTACGTGGTCATGCGGCTGGCCGCCGTCGTGCAGTGGAGCCGGGCCGCCGCCGGCGATCCGACGCACCGGGCCGCGGCGCGCAGGTACGCGATCGGCGTGACCATCGTGCAGCTCGGCTGGCTGCTGCGGCTGGCGCTGCCGGACGACTGGGGCATCGGCACGTTCCTGCTGCTGGCGCTCGCCGACCTGCTCGTTCCGGCGGTGGCCGAGCGGCCGGGCATGACCCCGTGGCACCCCGGGCACATCGGCGAGCGGTATGGACTGTTCACGCTGATCGTGCTCGGCGAGGCGGTGCTGGCGATCTCCCTGGCGATCCAGACCGGGCTGGACGCGGGCGACCATGGTCTCTGGGCGCTCGCGGCGGCCGGCGCGGTCATCGTGTACGCGCTCTGGTGGCTCTACTTCGACCGCCCGGTCGAGACGCCGGACCGGCTGCCGTACTCCCTGGTCTGGGGCTACGGCCACTACCTCGTCTTCGCCGCGATCGCCGCCGTCGGCGCCGGCCTGCCCGTGGTGGTGGACCACGAGCGGCACCTCGCGCACGTGTCCGGAACGACCGCCGCGTACGCGGTGGCCGTACCGCTGGCCGTCTTCCTGCTCACCGTCTGGGTGCTGCACGTCCGCCGCCAACAGCACGGCGCGGTGGTGGTCGCCTATCCGATCGTCGCCGCGGTGGCGCTGCTCGTGCCGCTCGGACCGGCCCCGGTGCCGGTGCTCGCGCTGCTGCTGGTCGCCCTCGTGGCCCTGACGGTGGTGCTGCGCGAACGTGACGCCGGGGCCGTCACGAGCCGTACGGCCTGACATCGATCTGGATCAGACATCGATCATCCGGCCTGCCGGCGCGCGGGACGGCCCGAAAATGGGCAGAATTGCGGGATGTTACGCCGCCGATGGTTGCTGGCCGACCAACTCGGGCCACATTTCCTCGACGACCCCGATCAACCGGTCCTCCTGGTGGAGATCCGGGAGCTGTTCCGCCGCCGCCCGATGCACCGGCAGAAGGCGCACCTGATCCTCTCCGCCCTGCGCCACCGCGCCGCCGAGCTGGGCGACCGGGCGCTGCTGCTGCGCACCGACACGTTCCGCGAGGCACTGACGCAGGTCACCGAGCCGGTGGAGGTGTGCCACCCGCACTCCCGGGCCGCGCTGGCGTTCGCCCGTTCGGTGCCCGGCCTGACCGTGCTGCCGCCGCGCGGTTTCATCACCAGCCAGTCCGACTTCGCGGCCTGGGCGGACCGCACCCGGCGCGGCCCGCTGCGGATGGCCGACTACTACCGGCAGGCCCGTCGCCGGCACGAGGTGCTCAGCGGGCCGTCCCGGATCGCCGCCTCGGCCCCGACGCCGCGCCGCCCGCGCGGTGAGGCCGCCGCCGTGCCCGCCACCCCGCCGCCACCACCGCCCATCGTCGAGGACGACATCGACGCGCAGGTCCGCCGCGACCTCGACGGGTGGGCGGCCGACGGGGTCCGGTTCGTCGGTCGGGACGGCCCCCGGCGGTACCCGGCCACGCACGACGAGGCGCAGGCCCGGTTGGCGCACTTCCTCGCGTACCGGCTGCCCGGGTTCGGCCGCTACGCCGACGTGATGAGCGCCGACGACCCGCTGTTCGCGCACTCGATGCTCTCCTCGTCGTTCAACCTGGGGCTGCTGCACCCCGAGCCGGCCGTGCGCGCCGCCGAGCAGGCGTGGCGGTCCGGCGCCGCCCCCCGTACGGCGGTGGAGCCGTTCATCCGCGGGCTGCTCGGTTGGCGGGAGTTCCTCTGGCAGTTGTACTGGTACCACGAGCCGCGGTTCCGGGGCGCGAACTGGCTGGCCGCGACCGAGCCGATGCCGCAGTGGTTCGCCGACCTGGACGCGGACGCGGTGGAGGCGCGCTGTCTGGCCGACGTGCTCGCCGCCGTCCGGGACCGGGCCTGGACGCACCAGAGCCCCCGGCTGCTGGTGCTGGGCAACTACGCGTTGCAGCGCGGCTGGCGTCCCGCCGAGGTGGCGGACTGGTTCCAGCGCTGCTTCGTCGACGGCACCGACTGGGTGATGAACGCGACCGTGATCGGCATGAGCCAGTACGCCGACCTGGCCAGGGTGGACACCCGCCCGTACGCGGTGGACGGCACCGACATCGACGAGATCAGCGACTACTGCGCCGGCTGCCGGTACGCGCCGGAGCGGGCGCTCGGCGAGTTGGCCTGCCCGTACACCGGGGGTTTCGAGAGCTTTCTGCACCGCAACCGGGAGCGGTTGGTGGCCGACCCGCGACTCGCCGCCGAGCTGGCCCGCCGCGACGAGCCCGAGCACCGGGAGGCGGTCCTGGCCCAGGAGGAGAAGCGCGGCGGCAGCCCGCCCTGATCAGGTGGCGTCGGCGACCGGCGGCGGGACCGGCGCGGGCCGCGCCACGCCCCGGTTCAGGCCGACCATCAGCACCCGGTGGTACGACGCCGGCATGATCCGGGCCAGCAGGTCGGGCACCTTCGCCGACCAGCCGATGAGCACCCGACCCCGCCGTCGCTCGACGCCCCGCAGGATCACCTCGGCGGCCCGCTCAGGGGCGATGGTGAGCAGCTTCTCGAACTGCGCCCGACCGGCGGCGTACTCCTGGGCCGGCACGCCGCTGCCGACGCGGGCGTTCTCGGTGATCCGGGTCCGGATCCCGCCCGGGTGCACCGACGTCACGCCGATGCCGTCGTCGACCAGCTCGTGCCGCAGCGCCTCGGTCAGGCCCCGGACGGCGAACTTGCTCGCCGCGTACGCGACCTGCCCGGCCGGCGCGATCAGCCCGAACAGGCTGGAGATGTTGACCAGGTGCGCGCCCGGTTCGGCCTTGAGCGCGGGCAGCAGCGCGTGCGTCACCTGCGCCACCGCCCGGAAGTTGATCTCGATGACCCAGCTGAACTCGTCGAACGTCACCTGGTCGAACCGACCGCCGAGGCCGACGCCGGCGTTGTTCACCAGCAGCCGGATCCGCGGATGACGCTGGCCGATCTCGGCCGCCACCAACGCGGTGGCCGCCGGGTCGGCGAGGTCCACCCGGTAGGTGTGCACCCGCCGGTCCGGGTGCGCGACGCCGATGGCGGCGACGACGGCGTCCAGCCGCTCGGCGTCCCGGTCCAGGAGCACCAGGTCACAGCCGCGACGGGCCAGGCCGTGCGCCAGCGCCGCGCCGATGCCGCTGGCCGCGCCGGTCACCACTGCCGTCGCGCCGGCGAACTCAAACCTCCGCACGATCGGTGCTCCTTCCCTGGCGGGCGCGGCGGGAGAACCGCACACCCTCGTCGGCGAGCCGGCCGTGCCGCATCAGCAGCACGTCGCGGACGTAGTTCTGGTGCAGCCGCCACGGCGTCCGCGCGCCCTGCCGGGGCAGGGCCGCGACACCGCGCAGCACGTACGAGGAGCGCAGGTCGATCAGCGGCGCCCGCTCGTCACCGGGCGGCGGCAGCGGGGTCACGACGTGTTGGCCGGTCCGGTCCAGGTGGCGCAGCAGCCGGCAGACGTAGCCGGCGACCAGGTCGGCCTTGAGGGTCCACGACGCGTTGGTGTAACCGATGGTCAGCGCGAAGTTCGGCACCCCGGAGAGCATCATGCCCTTGTAGGCGACGGTGTCGGGCAGGTCGACGTCGACACCGTCGACGCGCAGCGTCAGGCCGCCGAGGGCGAGCAGATTGAGCCCGGTCGCGGTGACCACGATGTCGGCGCTCACCTCGTCGCCCGAGGCCAATCGGAGGCCGTCGGCGGTGAACGTGTCGATGTTGTCGGTCACCACCGACGCCCGACCCTCCGCCACGGCGGTGAAGAGATCGCCGTCGGGCACCACGCAGAGGCGCTGGTCCCACGGGTCGTACCGGGGCGAGAAGTGCCGGTCGACGTCGTACCCGACCGGCAGCAGGCGCGTCGCGGCCCGCCGCAGCAGCCGTCTCACCAGCCCCGGCGCGCGCCGGCTGAGCTGGAACGTGGCCGTGGACAGCAGCACGTTCTTCCACCGCACCACCGGATACGCGACGCCCGCCGGCAGCCGACGCCGCAGGGCGTCGGCCAGCCGGTCGCGTGCGGCCAGGGCGATGAGGTACGACGGTGAGCGTTGCAGCATCGTCACGTGGGCGGCCCGCCGCGCCAGGGCCGGCACCAACGTCACGGCGGTCGCGCCGCTGCCGATCACCACCACCCGCTTGCCGGCGTGGTCGAGGTCGTCCGGCCAGTGCTGCGGGTGCACCAACCGCCCGGCGTACGCGTCGACGCCCGGCAGGGCGGGCGTGTAGCCCTCGTCGTACCGGTAGTAGCCGGTGCAGGCGAACAGGAACGAGCAGGTCAGCACCACGGTCTCGGTGGTGTCGGTGCGCTCGGCGTACACCGTCCAGCGGGCGGCGTCGCTGTCCCACTCGGCGCGCGTCACCCGGTGGGAGAAGCGGATGTGCCGCTGCACGTCGTACTCCCGGGCCGTTTCGCGCACGTACTCGAGGATGCTCGCGCCGTCGGCGATCGACCGCGCGTCGGTCCATGGCCGGAACGCGTAGCCGAGGGTGAACATGTCCGAGTCGGACCGGACGCCCGGGTAGCGGAACAGGTCCCAGGTGCCGCCGACCGCGTCGCGCGCCTCCAGCACCGCGTACGTCTTGTCGGGGCAGTCGCGGCGCAGGTGGCAGGCCGCGCCGACGCCGGACAGGCCGGCGCCGACGATGAGCACGTCAACGTGGTCGGAGGGCATCGTTTCCTCCATCCGGGGCGGTGGTCGGACCCTAACACCGCGACCGAACGACCGTTAACTAGCGCCGGACCGCCTGCGGGCCGGAGCGGCGGGACGCCCGCTCGGCGTCGAGCCGAGCGAGCATCCCCTCGAAGTCGTCCGGAGCGAGGACCGGTCCGCTGTTCTTGCGCCACCCGCCCTTGCGGGACCGCCGCTGCACCGACGACTCGAACGCGCCGCCGGTCGTCCGCACCCAGCACGCGAGGCGCACGGTGGGCCCGCCGAGGAACAGCGCGGGACGCGCCTCGAACCCGGTCACCTCCGACCATGGGAACGTCCGGGTGCGCGAGATGTGCCGCAGCCGTACGCCCTCGTCGTTGACGTAGATCCCGGTCAGGTACATGCGGGTGACCCCCGTCAACCACAACCCGAGGAAGGGGAACACGGTGAACACGCCGACATCGTCGCGCGGGTCGAGGTCTCCGCGCAGTAGCGCCGACCCGACGCCGGCCAGCATCGCCAGGCCCACCACCGATCCGACCACCACCATGAGCCCGGTGACCGCCTGGGTGAGGCCCCACGGATCCATCCGCCGCCATCTGCGCACGGCCCGCAGGCTAGTCCATGGACGCTCGCGTCGATTCCATGATCCAGTTCGTCTCCCAGGTGCGTTCGCCGTCGACCGAGAACGCCTGCTCCCAGCGGGCCGTCGTCGCGGTGATCCCGGACCAGATGAACCGGCACCGGACCGGACGCCCCTCGTGCTGGTCGTCGGCGTAGAAGCGGCCCACCCCGTCGACGAAACGACCGACCATCGGCGGCTGTTCCAACTCGCCGCGACCGCTGTTCATCCAGTAGATCGACCACTGCTCGCTGGCCGGGTCGAAGATCCTGATCGTGGCACCGGAGAAACCCCTGGTCGGGAAGGTTATCTCGTCGAAGTTGCCGCCCCCGCCGAAGAAGCTGCGCGCCACCGACACGCCGGGGAACTCGTCCCACTCGTCGCAGCCGGTGAGCCGTTCGCGGAGCCGCCGGTTGACCACGTTCCAGGTGCCCACGTAGAAGTCGAAGTCGCCCATCAGTGGCCCACCGGCCCTTCCGCCCGCGAGTCGCCCAGATAGCCGGCCAGGTCGGGGCTCTCCGGGGCCAGCAGGTGCCGGACCCAGGCGGCCCGCTCGTGCTCCAGCACCGCCAACTCCCAGACGCAGCCGACCTCGCGCCGACCCAGCTCGACGAAGTGGGTCGGGTCGTCGTCCGGGCAGTCCAGCACCGGCTGACCGGCCACCGCGATGTGCGCCTGCAACGCGTTGTCCCACACCCAGGTGTACGCCAACAGGTAGGCGCCGGTGTCCGCGCCCCGGTGCAGCACCACCCACCCGGCGGCCGGCGTGCCGTCGCGCACCGCGCGGGCCAGCAGCGCTGGCAGGACGTCGTAGGCGGCCTTCTCCACCGCCGGTTCGATCGGCTGCCCCGGCTGGTCGATGTGGTAACGCTTGAGCTGCCAACCGTCCACCACGATCGGCTCCAGCGTTCGTAGATCCTTGTCGTCGAATGCCATGCCGGGACGGTAGGACCACTTCGCTGACAGCTAGTGTCAGTGAAGTGCGGGCCAGTCGACTCATTTCCGTCCTGCTGCTGCTCCAGTCGCACGGCCGGCTGACCGCCGCGCAGCTCGCCGAGCGGCTGTCCGTCTCCCCACGCACCATCTACCGCGACGTGGAGTCGCTGCACGCCGCCGGCATCCCGCTCTACGCCGAGGCCGGGCACGCCGGCGGTTACCAGCTCGTCGACGGCTGGCGGACCCGGCTGACCGGCCTGACCGCCGAGGAGGCCGAGCGGCTCTTTCTGGCCGGGCTGCCCGGCCCCGCCGACGAGTTGGGCTACGGCGACGTGGTGGCGGCGCTGCGACTCAAGCTGAACGAGGCGCTGCCCACGCCGTTGCGCGACCGGGCCACCCAGCTCCAGCAACGCTTCCACCTGGATACACCCGGTTGGTACGCGGACGGCGACGCCTCCCCCGAGCTGGCCCGCACCGCCGAGGCCGTCTGGCGGCAGCAGCGCGTGCGGGTGCGGTACCGCAGTTGGCGGGGGGAGGTGACCCGGGTGCTGGAGCCGTACGGCCTGGTGCTCAAGGGCGGCCGATGGTACGTGGTGGCCACGCAACCGGGCCGGTCCGAGCCGGCGACCTACCGGGTCAACCAGATCCTCGCGCTGACCTCGCTGGACGAGGAGTTCGACCGGCCGGCCGACTTCGACCTGCCGGCCTGGTGGCGCGAGCACGTGGTACGGTTCCGCGCCCGACTGCACCAGGACGAGGCCACCGTACGCCTGTCCCCCGCCGGCCGGCAGCGGCTGCGGGAGATCGGCAGTGATCCGGTGGTGGCCGCCGTGGACGCCAGTGCCGGTCCCGCCGACGCCCAGGGCTGGGTGACCGCCGTGCTGCCGATCGAGTCGTTGACCCACGCCCACGGCGATCTGCTGCGCCTCGGCGCCGACGTGGAGGTGCTGACCCCGGTCGCGCTGCGCGAGCTCCTGGCCGCCACGGCCGCCGGCCTGGCAGCCCTCTACGGCCCCCGGTAGGTGCCGTCGCCTTCCACAATGGAAGATCGGCGGGACATCGACTGTCGGCCACGTGTGCCACCCTGGGACGGTCGCCAGCGGTCACCGGAGGTGAGGGCAACGCTACGACTACGCGCGCTGGTCGCCGTCCCCGGCACCGGGCCGGTCACCCTCGACGTCGCGGCCGGCGAGACGGCCGCGCTGGTCGCGCCGCCCCGGGTCGGCACGGCCGTGGCCCGGGTGCTGGCCGGCCTGGCCGCCCCGGTCACCGGTCGGATCATGGTGGGCGCGCGGGACGTCACGTCCCTGCCGCCACCACGCCGGCAGATCGGCTACGTGCCGGCGGGCGGCGCGCTGCTGCCGCAGCTCACCGTGCGGCGCAACATCGAGTACGGCCAACGCAAACGCGAACGGGTGCACGAGATGGCGGACGACTGGACGGCGACGGTGGTGGAGCGGCTGGAATTGGCGCCGACGCTCGACCTGCTCCCGCACGTGCTCTCCGACGCGCAGCGGTTCCGGGTCGCGCTGGCCCGCGCCGCCGTCTGCCTACCCGAGGTGCTCGTCGTCGACCTGCCCGTCGACCCCGCCGGCGGCAGCCGCCTCGGCGACCTGCTGCCCCGCCTCGCCCCGTCGGAGACGCCGGGGGTCGCCACGCTCGTCTGCACCGCCGATCCGTCCACCCTGGCCGACATCCCGACGCGGCACCACCTGGTCACCGAGCCCGACGAGGTCCCCCGGTGACGTCGGCCGGTGGCCTCAGCCGCCGTACCCTGCTGCGCGCCGCCGCCGTCGGCGCGGCGGCCACGGCGGCCGGGTGCGGCGGCGGCACCCGCTCGATACAGGTGGCGGTGGTCTGGAGCGGCGGCGAGCTGGACCGCTTCCGCGAGGTCGTGGCCGCGTACCCCGCTCCGGTGCGGGTGGTCAGCGCCGGCAACGACATCGACGCGTTCCTGCGCGCCCGGCACCTCGCGGGCACCTCGCCGGACGTGGCGATCCTGTCGCGTCCCGGCCTGGTCACCGAGTACGCCGCGCGGGGCTGGCTGCGCCCGGTGCGACCGTCGACCGAGTACGCGGTGCCGATCGGCCTCGGCGACCTGCTGATAGCCAAGGGGCAGCGCTACGGCCTGTGGGTCAAGGCCGCGCACAAGTCCCTGGTGTGGCATCTGCCCTCGATGCTGCCCGAGCCGCCGACGAGCTGGGACGCACTGGTCTCGCTGACCCGCCGCCTCGGCGCGCTCGCCCGCGACGGCGGTCCGGCGCCCCTGGCCATCGGCGCGGCGGACGGCTGGGTCCTCACCGACTGGTTCGAGAACGTGCTGGCCGACCTCGCGCCCACCGCCTACGACGCCCTCGCCGCGTCCGAGGGTGACTGGCAGGGCCGGGCGGTGCGCGACACCCTGGACCGGCTCGCCGAGCTGTGGAGCATCGACGGCGCGTTCCCCGGCGGCGGCAAACGTGCCCTGCTCACCCAGTACGAGGAGTCGGTGATCCAGGTGGTCCGCTCACGGCGGGCGGTGATGGTCTTCGAGGCCGACTTCACCGCCGAGGTGGTGGGCCGGTTCCGCAGCGGCGCCGAGGAGCCGGTCACCTTCCGCTTCCCCAGCGCCGGGGCGGGCAGCGGCGCGCTGATCGTCGGCGGCGACGTCGCGGTGGCCTTCGACCACGACCGGGGCGGACTGGAGCTGGTCGAGTGGTTGACCCGGGCCGACTCGTTCGGTCCCTGGCTGCGGGCCGGCGGCTACCTGTCGCCGAACACCACCATCGCGCTGACCGAGTACGCCGACCCGGTCCGCCGGCAACTGGCCCGCGAGATGCGCGGCCCGGACACCCTGCACTTCGACCTCTCCGACCAGTTGCCGGGGGCGTTCACCGGCTCCGACGGCGTCGGCATCTGGCGCATCATGCAGGACTTCTTCGCCGACGTCACCGGCGGCGTGCCGGCCCGCCGCGCGATCGACGACGCCACCGGGCAGCTCGCCGCGGCGGCCCGCGAGGCGGGCGGTGACCGGTGAGCGAGACCCGGGTGCTCGGCGAGCTGGCGGTGCTCGACGACGTCGGCCCGCCGCGCCGGGGCCGGGCCTACCCGGCGGCCGGTGCGACCTCCGCCCTGCTGCTGCCGGCCGCGCTGCTGCTCGGGGCGCTGGTGCTGTGGCCGGTGCTGCGCACGCTGCACGCCAGCGTTACCACCGACGGTCGCTGGGTCGGCGCGGAGCACTTCCGGGCCGCCCTCGCCGCGCCGCACACCGGCGCGGTGGTCGGCCGTACGGTGCTGTGGGCGGTGCTGGTGCCGGCCGTGGTGACGGCGTTGGGCTACCTGTTCGCCGTCGTGTCGCGCCGCTCACAGGAGGGTGGCCTGGTCCGGCTGATCCTGCTGGTGCCGGTGGCGTTGCCGCTGGTCGTCACCGGCGTGACCTTCCGGCTCATGTACGACCCCGACCCGACCCGTGGCCTGGTGACCCTGCTCGCCGCGCGGGTGACCGGCCGCTCCACCGAGGACGCCCCGCAACTGCTCGGGCCGGGCCTGGTGACGGTGGCGTTGATGTCGGCGTTCGTCTGGGCGTGGGTGGGGCTGGCCGTGCTGGTCTTCCGGGCCGCGCTGGACCGCGTACCGCCGAGCCTGGCCGACGCGGTACGCGCCTACGGTGGCGGCCGGCGACACGTCCTGTGGGACGCGCAGTGGCGGCCGCTGTTGTTGCGTACCGTCGCGGTGGTTTTCGCCCTGGTGGCGCTCGGCACGAGCCGCACCTTCGACCTGATCCTGGTGATGACGCCCGGGTCCGTCCGCGACGACGCGGCGGTGCTCGCCCTGCGGGTCTGGCAGACCTCGGGCGGCACCACCACCGGGCAGGGCGCCGCGCTCGGCGTCGTCTGGCTGGCGGCGGTGGCCGCCGGAATGCTGGTGGCGGCGTTCTTCGTCCGCCAGGCGTGGCCGCCGCCGCGGGTCGAGGCGACGCCCGACGCGGCGCCGACGCGGCCGCCGCGCCGGCTGTTCCGGGTGCTCGCCGCCGCCGCCGCGGTGGCCTGGCTCTTTCCACTGGTGGTGCTGCTGGCGACCTCCGCGCACGGGCAGGTCGACGCCGCCGCGCAGGGCTGGTGGTCGGCCCCGCCCGGCGCGGGCTCCTACGAGGCCCTGCTCGGCGGCGACGAGCTGTGGCGGGCGCTCGGCTTCACCCTGCTGCTGGCCACCGTCGTCACCGCGACGGTTCTCGTCGTCGGGCTGCTGGCCGCGTACCCGCTGGCGTGGCTGACCGGGCCGGCCGCGCAGGCGACCGGCCTGCTGCTGATGGCCGCCACCGTCGTCCCGGTGCAGGTGATCGCCGGGCCGGTCAACGAGGTGCTCGGCCTGGTGCTCTCCTCCGGCACCGCACGCGGGTTGGCGCTGGTGCACGTGGCGCTGGGGGTGCCGTTCGCGGTGCTGGTGCTGCGCAACGCGTTCGCTGACCTACCGGCCGACCAGGTGCGCGGCGCTCGCCTCGGCGGCCGGCGGTGGTGGGGCACGCTTCGTCGACTGGCCCGGCACAACCTGCCCGCCGTGGTCGCCGTGTCCGTGCTGGAGTTCGTCCAGGTCTGGAACGACCTGGCGGTGGGCCTGCTGTTCAGCAGCCCGGAGGCCACTCCGCTCGGGTTGTTCCTGGCCGGGCAGAGCCGCGGCTTCGTGTCCAACAGCGGGGTCCTGGCAGCCGGTTCGGTGCTCGCCTCGGTGCTGCCGGTGGCGCTCATGGTGCTCGCCCGGCGGCAACTCGTCGCCGGCCTGGTCTCCGGGGGCGTACGGTGACCCGCCCCACCGGCGCGCCCGGTCGAGGGCCGAGGTGGCCGCTGCTCGCCGCCGTCGTCTCGCTGCTCGGCGGCGTGCTCGGCAACGTGGGCATCAACCTGCTCTCCGAGCTGGTGAGCAGCGCGCTCGGCCCGGCCGCCGAGCTGCTCGGCCCGGCGAGCATCGTGATCGGCCTCGTCGGCGCGATCGGCTTCGCGGTGTACGCGCATCAGCGCCGGGCCGGGCGGGAGACCGGTCCGGAGCCCACCGATGTGGTCAGCACGCCGGTCGAGGATGTGCCGACCCTGCCGTACACGGCGGGGTTCACCGGCCGCGACGAGCACGTGCGGGCGGTGCTGGACCTGCTCGCGCGCGAGCACGCCGTGGCGGTGCTGGGCCGGCGGGCGGTGGGCACGTCGGCCTGCGCCATCGAGGCGGCGAACCTGTGCCGGGCGGACTTCCCGGACGGGCAGTACCACTTCGACCTGCGCCGGGGCGGTCGACGCCGGTCTCCCCGGCAGGTGCTCACCGCGTTGGCGGGGGTCCTGGGCAGCGCGCCGCCGGTATCCGGTCGGCCGGACGCCCTCGCGGCCGCGGCCGCCGCGATCCGCCGCAAGATCGACGGTCGCAACATCCTGCTGGTCCTGGACAACGTCGACCGGCCCGAGCAGGTCCGCGCGCTGCTACCGCCGACCGCGCGCACCTGCCGGCTGCTGCTGGCCGGCGGTCCCGCGCTCAGCGGGTTGAACGGGGTGGTGGAGCACTGGATCGCCGAGCCCGGCCCGGACGAGGCGGTCGAACTGTTCGCCGCCGCTGGCGGCGCCGCCCCGGCCGCCCGGGTCCGCCGCGCCGACCCGCGTACCGATCCGGCCGTACGCGAGATCGTCGACCTGTGCGGCCGGCAGCCGCGCACCGTCCGCGCGCTCGGCTACCGCACGGCCCAGCACGGCTGGCGGCACGTCGACGTCCTGGACGCGCTGCGCCGGGCGGTGCGCACCCCGCCGCACCAGCGGGTCGCCGTCTCGCCGGCGGCCCAGCTCGTCACCGAACGGGACACCGCCTACCGGGCATTGACCCGCGAGGCCCGCCGGCTCTACCGCCTGATGTCGCTGGCGCCGGCCCCGGTGGACCGGCCGACCATCGCCGCGCTGGCCCGCCGGCACCCCGAGCGGATCACCGGGCTGCTGGACCAGTTGGCCGCCGCCGCGTTCGTGGTCGGCGCCCCCGGCGACCGGTACGAGGTCCGTCCGCTGCTCGCCGCGAACGCCCGCCTGCACCTGCGCGACGCCGACCCGGCCCGTTCCCGGGTCGCCGCGCAGGCCCGGCTCACCCGGCATCTGGCCCGGCGGGCGGAACGGCACGCCGCCAACCTGACCGTGCTGGGCTCCCCGCCGGACCGGGAGTGGTCGCTGCCGCTGGACGACGACCCGTACGGCTGGTTCGACCTGCACCAGGAGTTGCTGCTCGCGGTCGTCCGGGTGCCCGCCGGGGCGGCCGAGACGCTGCCCCGACGGGTACGCCGGTGGTGGTTCCGGTTGGCCGTGGCGCTGTGCGGGTGGCTCGCCCACGTCGAACGGCTCGACGAGTGGGAGCAGGTGTGCCGCACGGTCCTGGCCACCCCGACGGCCGACGACCGACCGGAGATCGCCGGCTGGGCGCACAACGAGCTGGGCGTGCTGCGCCGACGTCGGCACGACCCGCAGGGGGCGGCGGCGGCGCTCACGCTCGCGGTGGCCGAACGCGGCCGGCGGGGCACCGCCCAGGCGCGGATGAACCTCGGCCTGGCCCTGCTCGACCTGGGGCAACTCGACGACGCGGTGGAGCACCTGGAGCTGTCCCGCCGGCACCGCTCGTCCGCGGACCGGGCCGGGCACGCCCTCACCCAGCTGGGCCTCGGCGCGGCGCAGCTGGCCCGGGGTGAGCTGGACGCCGCACACCACCATCTGGTGCGGGCGGCGAACACGTTCCGGTCGGTGGGTGACGCGCGCGGTTACGCCGCCGCGCTGACCAACCTGGTGCTGGTGCACGCCAGCCTCGGCGAGCACCTGGACGCGGCGCAGGCCTGGCGGGCCGCGCTGCGCGAGTACGAGTCGGTCAACGACCCGACCAGCCGCGCCGCGGCGCTGCTCAACGCGGGCGCGACGCTGCTGACCAGCGCGCCGGGGCAGGCGCGGGCGGCGTACGAGCTGCTGGCCGAGAGCCGACGGCTGCGCGAGGACGTCCGGCCCACGGCGGGGCTGGCGCGTACCCTGCTCTACCTGGGCGACGCCGCCGCGGCGCTGGGCGACCGGGCCGACGCGCGGCGGCGGTGGGCGGACGCGGCGACGGTGGCCGAGGAGGTCGGCGACGACCGGGCGCTGGCCGCCGCCGACGAACGCCTGGTACCCGACGTCGAAGCGCCACCGGCCACCCCCTGAGCGGTGTGTCCCCCCGGGTCGGCGTGATGTCGATCGCTCGTCGTGGTCGGTGGCGTCGGTCTGGGAGAGTGTGTGACCGTGGACGCTCTCTCGGTGCGGGGACTCAGCCGCAACTTCGGCAACCTGGTCGTGCTCGACGATGTGACCTTCACGCTGCCGCCGGGCCGGATCGCGGTGGTGCTGGGCCCCAACGGCAGCGGCAAGACCACTCTGCTGCGCTGCGTGGTGGGCGCCGACCGGCCGGACGCGGGCGAGGTGCGGGTGCACGGGTACCGGGCCGACGAGACCGACCCGCAGGTGCGCTCGCTGGTGGCCGCCGCCCTGGACGACATCGACTTCTTCCCCGACCTGTCCGTGGTCGAGCACCTGGAGCTGGTCGCGTACGCCCACGGGGGCAACGCCGAGCCGGTCGAGGAGGTGCTCACCGAGCTGGGCCTGGAACCGGCCCGTGATCAACTCCCGGTCACCCTGTCCAGCGGGCAGCGCCGCCGGCTCGCGCTGGCGTCCTGCTTCGTCCGGCCGCGTCGGGTGCTCATCCTCGACGAGCCGGAACAGCGCCTCGACGTCGCCGGACGGCAGTGGCTCGCCGACCGGCTGCGGCGCGAACGCGACGCCGGCACCACCGTGCTGATGGCCTCGCACGACCCGGAGTTGATCGACGCGGTCGTGGACGAGCGGATCGAGATCGGCCGGTGACGGCCGCGCCGACCACGATCGCCGAAGCGCCCGCCGGGCTGCCCACGGCCCGACAGGTCCGTACGCACCTGCGCCGCGCCCGCCGCCGCCACCACGAGCACTCGCTCGGCGATGTGCTGGGCGACGCCTACGTCATGGTGCTGTTCGTGGGCATGTACGGCTGGTTCGCGATCAGCGCCAGTCGCAACATGCTGGACTCCCCCACGGTGGGCCAGGCCGAGCCGGGGGTGCGGTGGTGGCTGGCCCTCGCCGCGCTGCTCGCCGGCGCCGGGCTCGTCTGGCGCGGCCTGCGCGCGTTCGGCCCGCTGCTGGTCACCCCGGCCACCCAGAGCTGGGTGACCAGCGCGCCGATCGATCGGCGGGCCTGGCTGGCGCCGCGCCTCGCGGTCCTGGTGGCGGGCGCGGCGGTGGGCACGGCCGCGCTCGGGGTGGCCGTAGCGGCGCTCGGCGGTGTCAGCGACCCGGCGACCCTGGGCTGGGCGGCCGCCGCCGGCGCGGGATGGGGCGCCGCCACGCTGGCGTTCAGCGTCGTCGCCCAGAGCAGCCGGACGGGACGGCGGTGGCCGGCCCTGGCCGGCGCGGTCCCGATGGTGGCCGCGGCGGTCATCACCGCCGTCGTGGTGCTCACCGGCCGCCTCGGCGAGGGACTGCCCCGGCCGTCGTCGACGCCGACCATCGCGCTGGTCGCCGTCGCCGTGCCGCTCGCGGTCGTCGCCACGGTGTTGGCGGTACGCGCGCTGCCCGTCGTCGACCGGGCCACCCTGACCACCGGCGCGCAGTTCGCCAACGCCGCCGCCACGGCCACGATCCTGCTCGACCCGAGCCTGCTGACCGGCCTGGTGGAGAGCCGTCGTTGGCGGCGGGTCGGCCGGGTCCGCAGCAGCCGGTTCCTGCCCGGTCCGGGCTGGTGGGCGTTGCTCCAGGCGGACGTCCGACGACTGCGCCGGCACCCCAGCGCGCTGCTGATCTGGGCGGGTCTCGTCGGTGTCCAGTACGCCGCCGCGCTCGCCCTGCCCGGCCTGGCCGGGGCCGCGCAGGTGGTGTTCGCCTATCTCGCCGTCAACCGGCTCACCGGCGGGCTGCGCGCGGTCAGCCGGTCGGCCGGGCTGCGCCGGGCGCTCGGCGGCAGCGACGCTCTCCTGCGCGGCGTCCACGTGGTGGTGCCGGCGATCGGCGCGGGCCTGTGGTGGCTGCTGACCCTGCCGAGCCTGCCCAGCGTCGACGCCGGCCCGACCTGGCTCGCGCCGACGCTGGTGCTCGGGGTGGTGGCCGCCGCCTTCCGGGCCGGCACCCGCCCGCCGATCGACTACGGCGGCGCGACGGTCAACACGCCGTTCGGAATGGTCCCGGTCGACCTGCTGCGGCAGGGTTCCCGGGGGCCGGCGCTGCTCGCCGTGGTCGTCCTGCTCCAGCTGTTCCTGGGCTGAGGCCGTCGCCGTCAGCCGTCCAGACGGCGGACCATGTTCATGATCGTTTCGAGCTGGGCGCCGCCCTTGATCGGGAAGTTGGTCGCGCCCAGGTAGCCCCACCAGTCCCAGCAGCCGTTGGGGTTGCTCAGCGCCGTGCCGGCCTGCGGATAGAGCACGACCAGGTTGTTGGTGTCCGCGTACTGGTTGAGGTTGGCCCGGTCGACGAACGCCGTACCCACCGACCCGGCCCCCTGCACACAGCCGTGCAGCGCGACCAGCAGCCGGCACGACTGGCCGACCGCGCACGCCGACGGGACGTACGCGTAGCCGTTGGCGTCCATGCTCAACCCGTTGGCCCAGCCGTTGACGGCGAACGTGTTCTGGTCGAAGCGCACGAGCGTGCCGCCCAGCGCTCCCGTGTTGCGCGCGTTGACTCCGCCGAGCAGTTTGCGCAGCAGGGCGTTCTGCGGGTCGGTGCCGCAGTCGTTCAGGTAGGGCGACGCGGTCGCCGTACATCCCAGCGTGCCGTACGGGGTTACCCACGCGTGACCGGCGGCCGAGCCGCTGTCGTACTGCACGCTGGCGCCGAAGCGCTGGTAGTAGCGGACCAGGTCGTCGGTGACGGACTTCTTGACGGCGGTGTCGTTGTTGCCGTGGAACACGTACACCGGGTCACCGGAGAGGTTGCCGACCGGGTCGACCCAGCCGTACGACGCCCAGGTGCGGGTGTACGTCTCCAGCGCCGACACGTTCGTCGGGTAGATGTTGTCACCGCAGCCGTAGAGCGCCTGGGCGACGGTGTTCTGGGAGCAGTAGTAGGGCCCGGCGGCGAAGACGGCCGCGCCCCGGATCCGGGACGAGTAGGCGACGTGCAGCTGGGTGGCCAGGTAGCCACCGGAGGACACCCCGGCCACGTACACCCCGGAGATGTTGTAGCTGCCCAGCGCCCCGGACACCGGTGGCGTGGTGGCGGGGGTGGCGGCCTGGGCGGGGGCCGCGACGGTCAGGATCAGCAGCAGGACGGCGGTCAGGGCGGTGGCGGCTCTGCGCGGTGTGGTCATGGACGCTCTCCTCGGCAGCGCCGGCGGGGGCGTCGACGCGCGCCGAAGCTACCGTGACGTGGACCACACCCGACATGAGCCCGACCGACACGCTTGTCGATGCCGGTGTGTGCGCGGCCCACCCACGAGGGTCGTGGCGACGCGCCTGCCGAGGTTCCATCCGGGCCCTGTCGAGCTGCCCCGGAAATGGGGCATCAGGACCCCCGCGCGGACGGCGTCGGCGAGCGGGCGGCGGCGCCAATGACTCACCAGGGCACGGGCGTTCCGTCCCAGGAGAAGAAGCCACCGGTGGGGCCGTCGTCCGGCAGCAGGGCCAGGCGGAGGGCACCCTGCGCGGCCTCGGCCGGGTCACCGCCGGCAGCGGCGGCCCGGGGGTTGAGATCGGTGGCCCGCAGGCCGGGGGCGAGCGCGTTGACCTTGAAGCCGTCCTCCGCCAGCGTCTGGGCGTACAGGACGGTGAGGGCATTGAGAGCGGCCTTGGACGACCGGTAGGCGGCGGCGGCCCCGCTTCCCGGGGTGAACTGGGGGTTGGGGGTGGTGCTCCAGGTCAGCGACGCGGTGCCGCTGGAGATGTTGACGATGCGCGGACTCGGGGACCGGCGCAGGGCGGGCAGGAAGGCATTGGTCACTGTCACCACCCCGAACACGTTGGTCTCGTAGGTGTGCCGGTACTCCTCGATGCCGGCGCCGGTCGGCGGATCGAGGGACGGCGAGATGCCGGCGTTGTTGACCAGCACGTCCAAGCTGTCGATCTGAGCCGCGGCCTCGGCGACGGCGTCGGGATCCGTCACGTCCAGGATCAGCAGACGGGCTCCGGCTCCGATCTCCTCGACGGCCCGCTGCCCGCGCCCGGGGTCACGGGAGCCCACGTACACGGTGAGACCCTCGGCCGCGAGCAGTCGGGCGATATCCTTGCCGATGCCCTTGTTGGCACCGGTGACCAGAGCTGTGCGTTCATCCATGACGCGAGTCTTCCCTGGTCGGGGGGTGCTCTGTCAGGGACAGCCGGTACCAGGCAGTTCAGGAGGCGACATGGCGAGGCAGGAGCTGGCGCACTACCTGCGGGACCGCCGGGCGGCCCTGCGTCCGGGCGATATCGGCCTGGCGGTGACGGGCACCGACCGCCGCACACCGGGTCTGCGCCGCGAAGAGGTGGCGGAGCTCGCCCACATGTCGGTCGACTACTACACGCGGCTGGAGCAGGCGCGGGGGCCGCGGCCGTCGGCCCGGATCCTGGACGCGCTGGCCCGCGCGCTGCGGCTCACGCCGGCCGAGCGCAGCCACCTGTTCCGCCTGGCCGGTTCGAGCGCGCCACCTGGCGTCAGCGCCGTGCGGCGGGTGCGCCCGCACGTGGCCCGGATGCTGGAGCGGCTGCCGGAGACCGCTGCCATCGTCACGGACGCGGCGTACGACATTGTCACCTGGAATCCGCTGGCCCGAGCACTGCTCGGCGCCGACCCTGGAGGCGGGACGACGAACCTGGCCCGACGCCGTTTCCTGGGCCAGGGGCGGATGTACGAGAGCTCCAGCGCCGAGGAGTTCGGGCACATCGTGGTGGCACGGCTGCGCCGCGCCGCGGACCGCTACCCGCGTGACGCGCAGCTGGCCGCGCTGCTGGCCGAACTGCACGCCGGCAGTGCGGAGTTCCGGCAGATCTGGGCGGCGCGTCCGGTCCACGCTCCCGGGCATCGCACCAAGACCCTGGACCATCCAGCGGCCGGTGCGCTGCGGTTGAACTGCGACGTCCTGCTCGTGCCCGAGGATGACCAGGAAGTCGTCCTGATGACGGCCGACCCCGGATCACCTGCTGCGCGGGCCCTGCGCGGGCTGGCCACACAGGCGATCTGAAACGACGGACGCGCGGACGGCCGCGTCGCTCAGGCGGTGTCGCCCGGGGCGAGGTGGCGGTAGCCGGGGATGGTCTCGGCGAACCAGCCGGCCACACTTGCCAGGCCACGATCGTTGAGCTGCGCGTCGTGGATGGGGTACGCGGCCTCGGCGCCCACCGCGCGGGCGAAGCGGATCGCCTCGTCGAGGCGGAGCCACGACCCCTGGGCGGGCACGAGCAGGGTGTGCACCGGCTCGTCCGGCACGTGCACCGAGTCGCCCGGGTGGTAGAGCCCGTCACCGACCAGATAGCCGAGGTTGGGACAGTCGGGCTGACCCTCGTGGATCACGGTGTGCCGGCCGCCGTGGGCGCTCACCGGGATGCCGGCGGCGGTGAAGCGTTGCCCCGGACGTACCCGGGTGACCGGCAGCGGGGCGAGGTCGGGCAGCCGGGCCCCCTCGGGGGCGTACACCGGCACGCCGAGCCCGGCCAGCCGCAGCACGTCCACGTGGTCGGTGTGCTCGTGAGTGACCAGGACGGCGTCCGCGCCGACCAGCGCGCGCGGCTCGCTCCAGGTGCCCGGGTCGATCACCAGCACCGCGCCGTCCTGCTCGACGCGGACGCAGGAGTGCGTGAATCGGGTGATCCGCATCCGACGACGGTACCCGCGCCCTCGCCCCGGAGTTGACCGTCGACGGCAGCACCGTCACCGCCGTCGCCCCGGTGACATGCGGACGATGTAGAGGAACTGCGCTCCGAACGCCGCGAGCGCGACCGCCACCCCGGCGACGACCATCAGCCAGTGCCAGCCCCCGACCATGCCGAGCGCCAGGGCCACGCCCGACCCGACCAGTGCCGCGTTGACCGCGCCCACGAGCGCGGCCGTGGTGAGCAGGAACTCCCAGCGTCCGGGCCGGGTGCCCACCAGCATCCGCGCCGTATCCGCGCTGTCGTCGGACGCCACGGCGTCGGCGAAGAAGTCGTGCTCACTGGCGAGACGGTGGTGGTAGTAGGCGCGGATGCGCTGGATGCGCTTCATGTCCAGCGAGTTCTCCACGGTGGTCTCCACCAACCGCAGGAACGTCAGCCCGCCGATGATCACCAGGGTCGGCAGCACCGCGCCCAGATAGGGCCGCACCACCTGGTCGTTGCCGGCGGCGAAACCGAGGCCGATCAGGGCCGCCGACAGCACGGACAGGAAGATGGTGGCACGCCCGGTGGCCTCGTCGATCGTGCCGGCGCGGGACGTCTGCAGGGCGTAGTGCTCGGTGTTGAGGACGCTCAACAGCGCCTTCTCGCGTTCCGCGTCGTCCACACCGTCACCTTCCGCGCTCGCCCGACTCCGATACCGTCACCCTACGAGTGGCACAGCGGGCCCGACCGACGAAACCGCCGGTCGCGAACGGGACAGCGAGCGGCAAAGCCGGCACGTATCCTCCGCATCTCGGCGGGCATGGGCCACGACGGAAGGGGACCGGATGCCCAAGTGGGCGGGGCGGGGCCGCCAGCGACGCGCCTTCGTGGTCGGTGGGCCGTTGCTCGGTGTCGCGCTGGTGATGCTGGTGGCCGCCTGGCGCAGTGCCGGCTTCCTCAGCGACCTGCTGCTCAACCTCGGGTCCAGCGTCGTGCTCGCGGCCATCTCGTACGTCATCTTCGATCCGCTGTTCGAAGAGGCCCGCAAAGCCCGGGTGCAGGAGCACCTGAGCTTCGACCAGGCGGCGTTCGTGACGCGCCTGCGCCGCTCGGCGCGCCGGGTCCGCATCCTCGACACCTGGACGATCCTGCTGGAGCAGCGGCACCGCGAGGAGACCTTCGACGCCGTACGCGCGGCGCTCAGCAACGGCGCCCACGTCCAACTGCTCCTGCTCGATCCCGACTGCACGGCCGCGCAGCAACGCTCCGAGGAGTTGGAGCGGCAACGGGTGGACGTGCCGCGCCAGATCCGTACCAACCTGCGGCACCTCGCCGCGTTCTCCGACGGCCTCGATCCGGCGGTGCGACACCGGTTACAGGTACGGCTCTACGACGCGTCCCCGTCGATCCAGCTCTACCAGTGGGACAGTCGGGCGCTGATCTCGTTCTTCCCGATCGGGAAGCTGTCGTTCAACGTGCCCCAGCTCGAGGTCGACATGGACAGCCCGTGGGGCGGATTCGTGCACTCCCGCTTCGAGGAGCTGTGGGAGCACCAGCGGGAGACCTCGAACCTGGACCAGTACTGGTCGGTGACCGTGACTCTGCGCCACGAGGACTCCGACGTCGTCGAAGTGCGCGTGCCCTACGTGACGGTGGAGGGGCAGCACTACGTCGACTGCCGGGCGTTCCGGGTGACCGGCCCGCTGACCGTGCGCGCCGTCCTGCCGCCCCGCCCGGGAGCGATGCCAGCGGTGTTCGCGCTGGCTGAGCCGGCCGACGGCGACCGGACGCCGGCCGCCGTCGTGGCCCGGCACTTCGACCAGAAGTACGGGCACGGCGACGGGCAGCGGGCAGTTCGCCGACTGGTGCCGCCGCCGCAGGGTCCGCGTACCCCCGTTCCTCGTGCCGCGGCGGCCGGCGACACGCACGGAGGGTGACCCGGCTTCGACTCGTCGGGTGCCGGGCGGGACACTGGTGACCGCCCGCGTGCCACCGACCAGGAGGAGTGTGCCCGTGCCGCCCAGCCCCGGGCCGACGCCGCTGCGGGCCGACTGCGCGCGCTGCTTCGGGTTGTGCTGCGTGGTGCCGGCCTTCGCCGCGTCGGCCGACTTCGCCATCGACAAGCCGGCCGGGCGGGCCTGCCCGAACCTGCGCCCGGACCACCGCTGCGGCATCCACCCGGAGCTGCGGGAGCGCGGATTCGCGGGCTGCACCGTCTTCGACTGCTTCGGCGCGGGGCAGCAGGTCGCGCAGGTCACCTTCGGTGGGCGGGACTGGCGGGACGCTCCGGAGACCCTGCCGGCGATGGCCGAGGCGTTCCGGGTGCTGCGTCCGCTGCACGAACTGCTCTGGTATCTCACCGAGGCGCTGTCGCTGGGCCCCTCGGCCGGGTTGCGCGCCGAGCTGGACCGCGCCCGCGTCGAGATCACCGGGCTCACCGAGGGCGATCCGACTCGCCTGCGCGCGGTGGACGTCGACGCGCACCGGGCCCGGGTCAACCCGCTGCTGTCGCGGGCCAGCGACGCGGCGCGCGCTCCCGGGGGCATCGACCGTCGGGGCGCCCACCTCTTCGGCGTGGACCTGCGTCGGACGGACCTGCGCCGGGCCAATCTGCGCGGCGCGCTGCTGATCGGCGCCGACCTGCGGGGCGTGGACCTCACGCTGGCCGATGTCACGGGTGCGGACCTGCGCGGGGCCGACCTGCGCGGCGCGGACCTGCGGACGACGCTGTTCCTGCACCAGGCGCAGCTCGACGCCGCGCGTGGTGACGCGCGCACGGCCCTGCCGGCGACGCTGACCCGGCCGCCGCACTGGACGGCGCTCGCGCTCACACCGGTGCGCGCCCCGGCTGCGAGCCGCCGTGGGCGGCGACGCTGACGACGGTACGAGGTCCGCGTCCGCCGGCTGATCCCGCGCCGGCCGGACACCCCGTCGCCGACAACCCCGGCCGCCGAGCCGGCAGCGGCCGGCGGACGAGGTTTCGTGGGTGACCCGCCGGGTAGCCACCGCCGACGCGGACCGGCACCGACGGGAGGCACGGCGTGGGCTACCGAAAACGCGACGGTGAGCTGCCGGGCGACCCGCAGCACAGCGAGGACGAGGCCGGCCAGGTGCCGTTGGTGCAGGTCGAGACGGACACCGAGGTCCCCGCGCCGGCCGACACCGACGAGCGGCCGGACATCGTGACCGAGGGCGACAATTCGGGTGTCGCCGGGGGCTCGTCCGGCAGCAGCGGCGGCGGGTCGAGCATGCCGGGACACCCCGACGCGACCCGCCGGGGCTAGCGGCTCGCCAGCGCGGCGCGCGCCTCGGTCATGCCCTTGTTGGCCAGACCGTCCGCGCGCTCGTTCTCCGGGTGGCCGTTGTGCCCCTTGACCCACAGCCAGGTGACCTCGTGGCGCTCGCAGGCCGCCTCCAACCGCTGCCACAGGTCGGCGTTCTTCACCGGCTGCTTCGCGGCGGTCCGCCAGCCGTTGCGCTTCCACGACGCCAGCCAGCTCGTGATGCCGTTGCGCACGTACGTGCTGTCGGTGTGCAACTCGACGGTGACCGGCCGGTTCAGGCTCTCCAACGCCTGGATGGCCGCCATCAGCTCCATCCGGTTGTTGGTCGTCGGCGTGGCCTCGCCGCCGCACAGCTCGCGCTCGTGGTCGCCGTAGCGCAGCAGCGCCCCCCAGCCGCCCGGCCCGGGGTTGCCACTGCACGCCCCGTCGGTCCAGATCTGCACGCCCCTGCCGGCCGCCACGTCCACCATGGCAGGCAACCTACCGGGCGGCGACCGTGCGCCGGCCGTTCGGGGCCGGCGCGGCGACATCGAAGGCACTAGGGTCGGCCGGATGGAGCGGCACGTGGCGTTCGACCGTCTGCACAACTTCCGCGATCTCGGCGGTTACCGCACCGACGACGGGCGTACGGTCCGCTGGCGGCTGCTCTACCGCTCGGACTCGCTGGGCAAGCTGGCGGGCGCCGACCTGGACCGTTTCCACGCCCTCGGCGTCGGCACGGTGATCGACCTGCGATATCCGTCGGAAATCGCCGCACGGGGTCGCGCGCCGCAGGTTGACGGGTTGGCCTGGCACAACCTCAGCGTGGAGCACCGCCCCTACAACCAGGCCACGATCGACCCGACGGTGGATCCGTGGCGCCACCTCGCCGACCGGTACGCCGAGGTCGCCGAGGACGGGGCCGCCGAGCTGCGCCAGGCGTTGGAGGTGATCGCCGCCGCCGAGGCACCGCTGGTCTTCCACTGCGCGTCCGGCAAGGACCGCACCGGTCTGCTGGCCGCGCTGCTGCTCGCCCTGCTCGGCGTCGACGAGGAGCAGACCGCCGCCGACTTCGCGCTCACCGAGCTGGCCACCGCGCGCCTCATCGCCGACTGGAAGGCGCTGAACCCCGACCGTGAGCTGCTCTGGCCCGGGTACGGTCGCGCGCCCGAGGCCATCATCCGGCACTTCCTGGCCGATCTGACCGACGCGTACGGATCGGTTGTCGGTTACGCCACCGACCGGCTCGGCGTGGACGAGGCGTTGACCGCCCGGCTGCGTGACCGCCTCCTCACCGGGTAGGACGGTCGCCGAAAATCGCGCGCCGACCGTGGCCCGGTCTGTCAGAGTCGACCGTCGTGGACGGAAACTGGGACGGCCTGCGAGCCGACGTATTAAGCACGATCGACGAGCTGATTGCCGCCGGGCGGGAGTCCGGGGTGCAGGTCGCCGCTTACCTCGACGGCGAGCCGATCCTCGAGGTGCACGCCGGGCCCGCCGACCGGGCCACCGGCCGGGCACTCGCCGCCGACACCCCGATCTGGAGCGTGTCGACCGGCAAGGCCCTCACCGCCACCGTGGTGCACGTGCTGGTCGAGCGTGGCGAGCTGGACTACGACCTGCGGATCGTCGACGTGTGGCCGGAGTTCGGCCGGCACGGCAAGGACGGGGTCACCCTGCGGCACGCGCTCACCCACACCGCGGGTGTGCCCGCCCTGCCGGTGGACGTGACGCCGGAGGACTTCACCGACTGGGACCGGATGTGCGCGATCGTGGCCGACGCCGAACCGATCGCCGCGCCGGGCGCGGTGAAGGCGTACCACGCGTGGACGTTCGGCTGGCTGGTCGGTGAGGTGGTGCGCCGGGTGACGGGCCGGCGCGTCTCGGCGGTGCTCGCCGAGGACGTGGCCGGGCCGCTCGGCGTCGCGGACGAGCTGTACCTCGCGGTACCGGCCGCCGACCTGGACCGGCTGGCCCGGGTCGAGGACCGCAACCTGTCGGCGCTGTTCGACTTCGCGAGCGCCAACCTGCCGAACTTCGACCGGGTCGCCCCGCCCGGCGTCCGTCCAGGCGCGCAGGTCGGCGGCCGGGCCGACGTCCTCACCGCCGAGGTGCCGGCGACCGGCACCATGACCGCCCGCGCCGCGGCGCGGATGCTCGCCGCCCTGATCGGTGAGGTGGACGGCGTCCGGCTGATCTCGCCGACCCGGCTCCGGGCCGTGACGACGCCAGACGGGCCGCCCGGCCCGGAGTGGGTGTTCGGGCAGGAGACGACCTGGGGCCTCGGGTACGCGGTGGACGACGACGGCTCGTTCGGCGCGGCCGGCAGCGGCGGCAGCCTCGCGTACGCCTACCCGGAGCTGGGGTTGACGGTCGCGGCGACGAAGACCCTGCTGGGGGCCGGCGACGGTGACCCGATGGAGGACCTGCGGGTGCTGATTCGCGACGCGGTGTCGGCCCGACGCTGACCGGGTCGGGTCAGTTCTCCGGGTCGGGGACGGGTCGCTGCGGACCGCCCACCACGGCCGCCGGGATGGCCGGAGCCGGACGGGCGGGCCGCAGGCGGTCGCGGAGGCGTAGCGCGGCGTCGCCGGCCGTGGCGGCGATCATCGGCAGGAGCCGGGTCGAGTTCATGATCGCGATCTCCTCGGCCGGGGTGGTGACGCCGTCGAGGAAGCGCAGGACCCGCTCGGCCGGGTTGCGGTCGAAGAGCCGGTCGAAGAAGTCGGGCCCGCCCACGCCACCGGAATCCAGCGCGCGCAGCGCCACCGCGTCCATCCAGCGGTGCCGGGCCGGATAGGCGGGGGCCGGCACCGGCGGCCGGCCGGCGGCGAGCGCGCGGGCCACCTGGTCGGCCTGGCGGTACATGGCGGAGAAGGTGAAGCCGGTGGAGGGCCGGGTCGCGCCACCGGCCGTGCCGAGACGTACGACGCGCGGGGAGGGCCGGGCCGGGAACGGCGCGTCGGTCATCGGGATCACCCCGTTCTCGACCTCGCGGACCCGCAGCCCGTCCGGGTCGAGCCCGAGCAGGTCGCGGTAGCCGGCCAGCGCCGTGTCATAGCCGGCGTCGGTGAGCAGGTCGGGCGAGAACTCGGTGTACTCGACGAGGGCGTACCGGTCGCTCACCGGGAGCACGTAGCCGAAGGAGACACCCCGGGCGGGCTGCGGGGTGCGGAAGTCCATGAGCACCGCCCGCCGCGGGTCGAACACCGGCCGGTCGGCCTCCAGCCACCAGCCACGGAAGTGCTGCAACCAGGTCGTCCGCCCGGCGCGGGCCGGTGGCAGGGGGCGGGAGTCGAGTGCCCAGCCGGCCCGGATCTCCCGCCCGTCGCCGGTGCGCACGACCACCCCGGTCCCGTCGTCGCGGACCACGTCGGCGGGTGCCGCGATCCGCGTCACGTCCAGCCGGCGCTCGGCCTCGGCAGCCCGGTCGTAGACCGGGCCGGAGCGCAGCATGGCGTACCGCAGGGGGGTCAGGTCCAGGACGCGACGCCGCGCGGGCGTGACCACCTCGACCTGGTGCCAGCTCGCGCTGAGCAGCGGGTCGAGGTCGATGTCGGGGTGGCCCCAGAACGCCCAGGTGCGGTCCTGACCGCGCCGACGGACCGGGTCGACGACGGCGATCCGCGGGCCCCGGACGCCGTGCCGGTCCAGCGCGGCGAGCAGCAGCGAGGCGGCGCCCCCGCCGCCGAGCAGCGCGAGGTCGACGTCGAGCCGGGCGGGATCGGTCACCCGCCCCACGCTGCCACACGGTGCGATTCGACCACGCGCCGCCATCGCGTTGACACGCAACCATTTGGTTGCCTATGGTGCACAGGTAACTGTTCGGTTCCCTGTCGAGGGAGAGTCGTGGACGACGCGTTCCGGGCCTTGGCCGACCCCAGCCGGCGTCGACTGCTGGACCGGCTCAACGACCGCAACGGCCAGACCCTGCGGGAGCTCTGCGAAGGGCTGTCCATGACCCGTCAGGCCGTCAGCAAACACCTGTCGGTGCTGGAGGCGGCCGACCTCGTAGCGACCGAACGACGCGGCCGCGAGAAGGTCCATTACCTCAACGCCGCTCCGATAAACGCGATCGCGGACCGCTGGCTCAGCCGCTACGACCGGGAGCGTGCCGCCGCGCTCGCCGACCTGACCACAGCATTGGAGCAACAGCCCATGGAGAGCCCTACGTTCGTCTACACCACGTATGTCGCCACCACGCCGCAACGTCTCTGGGCCGCGCTCACCGAACCGGCGTTCACCCGCCGTTACTGGGGCGGAGTCGCGCTGGTGTCCGACTGGACGGTCGGCGCGCCCGTGCTCTGGCAGGACGCGCCCGACGTCGAACCCCGGGATCTCGGCCAGCGCGTGTTGGTCGCCGAGCCCTACCGACGCCTCTCCTACAGTTGGCACGGCTTCCAGCCGGAACACGCCGAGCACTTCGGCTGGTCCCCCGAGGAGTTGGCCGTCCGACTGGGCGAGCGCCGATCGACGGTCACCTTCGAGATCGAGCCGCACGGGGAGTCGGCCGTCCGGTTGATCGTCCGCCACGACGGCTTCTCCCCGGACAGCGAGATGCACCGGGCCATCAGCGGCCAACTTGACGGCAGCGGCGGCTGGCCGGAGTTGCTGGCCAGCCTGAAGACCCTCGTTGAGACCGGCGAGCCGATCGCCGCGCCGACCCAGGCCGGCTGACGCCTCGCTGATCCAGGCCCCGCCCTCGCCGATCCACGCGCGCGCGATGAGGAGCATTGGCGCCGCCGGAGCCGATACCTCGCCATCGGCCCAGGGGTGACAGCCCGACCGCAGCGGACATCGACCGGAGCACCGACGCCGGTCGGTCCGTGCAGGCCCAAGGGCTGCTCTCCCCCGTCTTCGGGTGGACACGTGACGGCAACGAAGGTTTCTCATTTTCACCTGATCGGGGTCCCAACCCACCTAGTGTTGGGCACACCGGTGCTAGTCACGGAGTTGGCCACCCGAACGACGTCCCACGCAGTCAGCGGACGAAAAGTGAGGGAAGACGCGTATGAAGGTCTCAACAGCACTCTGCTCGGCGGCGCTCGGCGTGGGTCTCGGCACGCTCCTGCTGCCGGGCGCCGCACTGGCCGACACCGTCGTGTCACCGGCCACCACCCCGGTCGGAGGAACCGTCGTGCTCACCGCGACGACCTGCAACCCGAAGTCGGGTGACGTCATCTTCCGGGTCACCGGACCCAACCGCGACGAGAACGTCCGATCCACCACGGCCGCCGCGGGCGGCGGGCTCAGCGCCGAACTGTTCACCGCCGGGTTCACCCTCGGCACGTACACGGTGGCCGCGACCTGCGGCGACGGCAGCTCGGCGGGCAGCGCCACCTTCGCCGTCACCCCGATCGGCGGCGCCCCGGCCGGCTCGGGCGGCGACAACCGGGACGGACGCGACGCGGGCGCGCTCGCCGCCGGAGGCACCCTGCTCGGCACGGCCGCCGCGGGCGCGGTGCTGCTGGTACGCCGACGCCGCCCGGTGTCGACCGTCGCCTGACCGGCGACCGCTCCATCCCAAGAGGTCGGGTGCCCGTGCCGGTACGACCGGCGCGGGCACCCCGACGAGCCCTTACGGAGGTGCGCACGTGTGGTGGCGGCGAAGCCTGCCGGCCGTGGTCGCCCTCCTCGGCGTCAGCGGGCTGGGGCTGATCACGGTTGGCCTCACCGCTGACCCGGAGCGGCCACCCGGGCCGTCGGCTGACGCGCCGACCCGCACCCGTCCCGCGCCGGACCTGGCCCCCCTCCCCCACGCAGCGCCCGTCCGGGTGCGGATCCCCGCCATCGACGTACGCGCCGAGATCGTCGCCGTCGGTGCTGACTCCGCCGGGGTGCTGGAGGTACCGCCCCTGGACCGGCCGACCCTCGCCGGCTGGTACCGGTACGGAGTGAGCCCCGGCGAGACCGGCAACGCCGTCCTGGTGGGACACGTCGACTCCCCCGCCGGCCCGGCGGTCTTCTTCGACCTCGGACGCCTGCGCGCCGGCCAGGAGATCCAGGTCACCCGGGCCGACGCGCGGGTCGCCACGTTCACCGTGGACGGCGTCCACGCGTACCCGAAGGACCGCTTCCCCAGCGGCCTGGTCTACGGCCCGGCGGACGTCGCCGGACTGCGCCTGATCACCTGCGGCGGCCGGTTCGACGACGCGACCGGCAACTACGTGGACAACATCGTCGTCTTCGCCACCCGTACCGCCTGAGGTAAGCGCCCCACTGTCGGGGGCCGGACGCCGCTGGGCAGAGTCCGGTGGCACCATGCCCTGCGAGCGCCGTGGCCGCGACGGTGCGCGGGGAGGGGGCGCGTCGTGGATCAGCGAGCGGTACGGGACCGGGCCGGTCGGGGCGTACGCGCCCTGGCCCGTCGACTGCTCGGCCGTCCCGGAGGCGAGACTCCCGCCCCCCGGCGGTCCAATCCGGACGCCGTGGTCGACTGCGCCGTGTACGTCAAGGGTCGCCGCGAGCCGGGCCGACCGCACTACGACGACGCGTACGCGAGCGCCCGGCGCACCCGCGACGCGTTCGTGTGGCTCGGACTGCACGAGCCGGGGCCGGCGGTGCTCGCCGCGGTGGGGCGCACCTTCGGGTTGGACGAGCTGACCGTCGAGCAGGCGCTCGCCGACGGGCACCGGCCCACGGTGCAGCGGCACGGGCCGGTCACCCTGCTGGTGCTGCGGACCGCCGGGTACGTGGAGCACGCCGAGCTGACCGACACGTCCGAGGTGATCGACACCGGTGACGTGATGGTGCTGCTCGGTGACCGCTTCGCCGTGACCGTGCGGCACGGCGCGGCCGGGGCGCTGCGCGACGTCCGCGCCGACATCGAACGCCGGCCGGCGCTGCTGGCCGCCGGTCCCTGGGCGGTGGCGTACGCGGTCTGCGCCCGCATGGTCGACACGTACCTGGAGGTGGCCGGGCACGTGGAGCGCGATCTGGAACGCGTCGAGGAGGCGGTCTTCGCCCGCGAACGGTCGGCCGACATTCAGCACATCTACCAGCTCAAGCGGGAGGTCGTGGAGTTCAAGCGGGCGGTGCTTCCGCTCCAGACGCCCCTGCGGACACTGCTCGACCCGACCGGCGACGGACCGCCGCGCGCCCTGCACCGCTGGTTCGTGGACGTCGACGGCCGGCTGGCTCGGGCCGTGGACCGGGTGGCCGCGTACGACGATCTGCTCACCTCGATCGTGCAGTCCCGCCTGGCGCAGCTCGCCGTCGAGCAGAACAACGACATGCGAAAGATCGCCGCGTGGGCCGCGATCGCCGCCACGCAGACCGGCATCGCCGGCGTCTACGGCATGAACTTCGATCACATGCCCGAGCTGGCCTGGCGCTACGGTTACGCGGGCGCGCTGGCCCTGATGGCGGTGGCCGCGCTCGCCCTGTACCGCCTGTTCCGCCGCTCGGGCTGGCTCTGACCCCCTCCCCCGCGATCTTGCACTTCCGGTCGCCGACATACACCCTTTGCCGGCAATGCGGGGACAGCAAGTGCAAGATCGGCGAGGGGTCAGGATCGGCGGCGGGCGAGGAAGGCGCGGATCCGTTCCCGGGGCCGGTCGGTCAGCTCCGGGCCGTGGGTGAACGCCGCGATGTCGTACTCCAACTCCCCGAAGACGTGGGCGGTCTGCCGCGTCATCCGGTAGTCGCTGCACAACAGCTTCGGGGCCCAGCGGACGCCGAGCACGTTGAACAGCGCGTCCCCGGTGATCAGCAGTCGGGTCGGCTCGTGCAGCAGTGACACGTGACCGGGCGAGTGCCCGGGGGTGTGCACCACCCGCAGGCCACCGCCGACGTCGAGCACGTCGCCGTCGGCGAGCGGCTGCGCCACCTGGACAGCCGGAAACCGGCCGCCGGCCATCCGGGTGAAGAACCGGCCGCCGGTCACCGCCGGGTCCACCGGTGGGTTGTGGCCGCCCTCGGCGTACGGGACGTCGGCGGCGTGCGCGGCGATCGGCGCGCCGGTACGGCGGGACATCTCGGCCGCCCCGCCCGCGTGGTCGGGGTGCGCGTGGGTGAGCACGATGCGGGTGACGTCCGCCGGCGTCTTGCCCATCGCGGCCAGCCCGCGCACGATCCGGGCCGGGGCCTTGGCCAGCCCGCAGTCGACGAGCGTCACGCTGCCGTCGTCGTCGACGAAGGCGTACGAGTTGACGGCCGAGCGCCCCACGGTGGGGATGCGCCAGACGTTCGGAGCGAGCGACACCGCCGGGGAACGCGTCATGTTGGGGATTCTAGGGGCGATCGTCGACCATCACTGTCCGTCGACGCGTGGGCGACCGGTTCTCACGGCCGGCCGGCGGGTACGGCAGGATGGGCCGGTGGGCAGAGCGGGACGAGGCCGGCGGGCGGACGCGACGACCGGCGGGCGCTGCCCGTGCGGGTCCGGCGGGGCGTACGCCGACTGCTGCGCCCCCGTGCACGGCGGCACCGCCGAGGCGTCGACCGCCGAGGCGCTGATGCGCTCCCGGTTCAGCGCGTTCGCGCGGAACGACACCGGCTACCTGCTGCGCAGTTGGCACTCCGACACCCGGCCGGAACGGCTGGAACTGGACCCGGCACAGCGGTGGACCCGGCTGGAGATCGTCGAGACCGAGCGCGGTGGTCTGCTCGACGCCACCGGCACGGTCACGTTCCACGCCCACTACCGCGAGGCCGGTCGGCCGGGCACGCTGACCGAACGCAGCCGCTTCGTCCGCGCGGACGGTCGCTGGGTCTACCTCGACGGCGAACTGTCCTGACGGCCCCGCCGACCTACGACGACGTCGGACGGCGGGACCGCCGCCGGGCCACGACCTCACCCCGGGCCGCGCGCACCGGCCGCGGCGACGTCGTCACGCACGGCCGCGGGGCGGCGTCGGCGACCCCGCACCACCAGCGCCACCACGAGGTACGCCCCGGCGGCCACCGCGAACGCGACCGCGTTGCCGGCCGCCGTGGCGACCAGCCCGTACCCGGCGTACGTCCCGATGATCAGCACGTCGGTGAGCATCCCGGCCAGTGAGGTGACGGTGGCGCGGCTGCCACCGGTGATCCGGGCCTGTAGTCGCGCGTCGGCCAGGACAGTCGCCAGTTGCGCGGCCGCGAACGCCACCGCGAGCAGCACGAAACCGGCCGGATGCCGGACGAGTGCGCCCCCGGCCAGCGCCAGCGCGACGAGCCCCAGCAGCGCGGCGTAGCCCCGACGGCCGAGCCGTTCGCCCACCGGGGCGAGCAGCCCGCCCACGGTCACGCCGGCCCACAGCAACAGGAGCAGCAGCGGCACCGCCCGCGCGTCAGCGCCGGTGTCCAGGGCCAGCAGCGGCGTGTACTCGTCCAGCGCTCCCCAGTCGGCGGCCACCACGGCGACCAGCAGCACGGCGGCCCGCACGCCCGCAGTAGGGGCACTCGAAGTCGCCGTACTCCACCACCGTCACCGGCGCGTCGAGCGACCCGCGCAGGTGGTCGCGCTCCGGATCCACCGGAAGTTTCAGGTCGACGATGCCCATGGCCATGCCGAGCAGCGCACGGGCGCGGCGGGTCGGCGAGAGCCGGGCGACGATCCGGAACAGCAGCCAGGTGAGGACGGACGCGCCCACCGTCGCGACGAGGATGCCGAGCTTCGCCTCGTCCAGCGCCGGGCCGTGCAGGGCGTGGTTGGCGATCAGGAGCGCCACGGTGAACCCGATACCGGAGACCGTGCCGACCCCCACCACGGCGACCCAGCCGACCGGCGGCCGGAACCGCTCGCCGCTGAGCCGGGTCACCAACCACGAGGTGATCAGGATGCCGACCGGCTTGCCGACGACGTACGCCGCCACCACGCCGAGCGTCACCGGAGACGTCACGGCCCGGCCCAGCAGCTCGCCGTCGATGACGATCCCGGCGTTCGCCAGCGCGAACAGCGGCACGATCACGTAGCTGGCCCACGGATGGTAGAGGCTCTGTAGTCGTTCGTTCGGCGACAGCGCCGCGGTGAGCCCGGCCTGGGCCATCCGGGCGAGCTTGGGGGTGGGCTGCTCCCGGAAGAGGCGGAACTGGTCGCTCGCCCACTGCAGGTCCTTGCGGCCCGGGTCGTACGCGTAGGTCAGCAGCCCCATCAGCAGGCCCACCACGACCGGGTCGACGCCGGACTCCGACACCGCGAGCCAGGCCGCCACCCCGAGCAACGTGTAGAACCACCCGTGCCGGATCTTCCAGACCCGCAGGAGCAGCACCACGGCGAAGATCAGAGCCGCGACGAGCAGCGCCCTCGGCGAGGAGTGCGACGGGTAGGCGACCGCCAGCACCGCGATCGCCACCAGGTCGTCGACGACCGCGACCGTCAGCAGGAAGGCCCGCAGCCGGTCCGAGAAACGCGGCCCGAAGACGGCCAGCGCGCCGAGCGCGAGGGCCGTATCCGTGGCCATCACCGCACCCCAGCCCACGGCGGTCGACCGTCCGGCGTTGATCGCCAGGTAGATCCCGATCGGCAGCAGCATGCCGCCAAACCCGGCCAGCATCGGCAACCACAGCCGACGCCGCTCACGCAGCTCACCGATGTCGAACTCGCGGCGCAGCTCCAGGCCGGCGACCAGGAAGAAGCACGTCATGAGGCCGCTGTTGACCCAGGTACGCAGGTCGTGGGAGACGGGCCAGTCGCCGAGCCGGACCGACAGGCTGGTGCGCCACACCGACTCGTACGACGACGGGTGCAGGTTGGCCCAGAGCAGGGCCACCACGGCGGCGAGCAGCACCACCCGCGCGCCGCCCGTCTCGGTGCGCAGGAACGCGCGCAGCGGGGCGTTGATCCGCCCCTGCCAGGCCGTCCGGGCGGACCACCCCCGGTGCGCGTTGTCGCTCGTCACGGAGGCAATCTTCCTCGGCCGGACCGTCTCCCGGCGCGGATTCGCGATCGTCTCGGGCGTGCACAGAAAGCGACTGGTTGGTAGCGTACCGGTGATCTCGCTGGCGGTGGCCGGCGATGGTCCCCTGGGGAGGGTCAGCATGTGGGCGGACGACGCCGCGCTCGACGCGGCGGAGCGCCGGCTCGACGAGTGGGAGTCGTCGCTCGCCGAACGGGCGGAACGGGCCAAGACGCTGTCGACGCGGATGCGGGAGCTGACCGGCACCGCCCACACCCCCGATCGGACGGTCCTGGTCACCGTCGACTCGGCGGGCCTGCTGATCGACCTGCGACTCGACGAGCGCACCCGGCACCAACCCGCGGCGCGCACCGCCGAGCAGATCGTGCACACCACGAGAGCCGCCCGCTCCGACCTGCTGCGGCAGGTAGCCGAAGTAACCACGGAGTCCCTCGGCGACGACGCGGGCGCGCGAGCCATCATCGACTCCTACCGCACTCGGCTGCACCACGATCCAGGGCCGAACGATGCCCCGCGGTGACGGCATCCAGGTCGACCCCGACGACCTGACCGCCCACGCCGCGCGCCTCGATCGCTGCGCCGGCAGCCTCGACACCGCCCAACAGGCAGGCCAGCACGTCCGGTTGGGCACCGACGCGTACGGGCAGCTCTGCGCACTGATGCCGACACTGCTCGACGGCCTCCAGCGGACCCTGGTCGACGGCATCGGCGTCGCCGCGGGCTCGGTGCGGGACACCGCCGGAAAGCTGCGGACCAGCGCCGACCGCTACCGACACTCCGACGCCCACGCCAAGCACCTGCTCGACGGGGTGCGGCAACGCCCGTGACGTCCAACCCGCTCGTCGCCGCCGCAGCGGACACCCCGCCCAGCGCCTGGGCGGGAGTGTGGATCTGCGAGGACATCGAACTCATCGCGCAGGGCATCCGCAGCGGCAGTTGGATCGACGGCAGCCTCGGCGTCGTGAGCGCCGGCCTCGACGCGCTCGCCTTCGTCTCCGACCCGGTCGGCGCCCTGCTCCAGTACGGAATCGCCTGGCTCATCGAACACGTCAAGCCGCTCAGCGAGGCGCTCGACTGGCTCGCCGGCGACCCGGCGCAGATCACCGCACACGCCCAGACCTGGCGCAACGTCGCCACCTCGCTCCGCGACGAGGCAGCCGAGCTGACCCGGGCCGTCCGCGACGACGTCGCCGGCTGGGGCGGCAGCGCCGGCCCCGCCTACCGCGCCTGGACCGCCGAACAACACCAGGCCATCACCGGCCTCGCCCAGGGCGCCGACACCATGGCCGCCATCACCGAAGGCGCCGCCGGCCTGGTCGCCGCCGTCCGGCTCCTGGTCCGCGACGCGATCGCCACCTGCGTCTCCCGCCTCATCACGTACGCGGGCGAACTCGTCTTCACCGGCGGACTCGCCACACCGCTGGTCGTGGAGCAGGTGACCACGCTGGTCGCGTCGTGGGGGGCGCGGATCGCGCGGATGCTTCGTGCACTGCTGGCCAGCCTGCGACGGTTGATCCCGGAGGTACGCCGGCTCGGCGACCTCATCGAGAAGCTCAAGCAGGCGCTGGGACGACTGCGCGATTCGCCAACTGCGCGGCCGGGGAACGCGGGAGAGGGGGCATCTGGCTTTCATGGCGGCCATACCACTCGGCCTCGTGATCTGGCGGACTATGGTCGGCAGGATCGTTGGGCAGAAGAGGCATACGACGCCATCCGTAGGCAGGATGATGCTGACCTCGTAGCTCGCCAGGTCGCGGATGCCCCCCGCCTTGACGGTTCCCAAGGGTTTTCACGCGAGGAGATAGAACAGATCCGTCGACACATCTTCGTTGACGAGCACCCGATGGACGACTACGCAGGCGGGATCATCCATCAACGATATGATCCGAGCCCGCCCATGGCTGAGGCATGGTTACGCTTGCGACGAGGCGGCGCGTTACCCGAGGATTACGCCCTACTGGAGCACGAACTGGCGGAGCTGCGGTACTACCGGGCACATCCGCAGGCGGCATACCGCGAAGCACATCTTGCCGCCAACCAGGTGTCCAACTGGGAGTCGTCCATACCCAGGCCGACCTACGAGGACTACGCGGACATGGGAGGCTAGGGCATGGGAATGATGGTGACCGCCCGACGTGTCGAAGCGACTGCCGGCGAGGTCCGATACGAGTTCGGCTTGGATGACAGGTTCGACCGAATTCTGACGATCGATCCAAGCACCCTCGACGCCCGTGTCGAAGATGGCGATTTCAACTCGGCCGCCGGCGCGATCACGGCAAAGATCGTGAAGGCCTGGCGGTCCAGCGGCGAATTCCCGACGCGGATGCTGTTCGCAAGCTGACCCCGTCGGCGTGCGCAAGCGGCGGGTGAGTGTCGCTTCAAGCGAGGTCGGCGGGCACCAGGAGTCGCTGGAACGTCCGCCAGAGCGAGCGGGTACCCGGGCTATGTTCACCAGGTCCGACAAGCTCGCCGTCCGACACCGGGCCACACTCTCGTCGTGGCCAACAACGGATGACTTGAAGAGGCCTACATCTCCTCGGTGATGCTGCCATCCGGGTCTATCCGACCGAAGAACACGCGTCGCTCTGTTGGCGGCTTGGCCCTTTCGGCTTCGTACCAGGGCACTATTCGAGCCCATGCCTGAGTCTGCTGCTCGACCTGCGCCTGCAGCCAGTCGGTGAAGCGTGGGTAGCTGATGACCGGCACGCCAACCGTCGTGCCTTCGCAGTAGGACCAGACCTCGGGATCCGGGCCCGCACCCCGGAGGAAGTCGAACTGATAGCCCTGATGCATCAGGATCACTCGATCCTCTGCCGTCCACACGAACGGGACCCGGTTTTCCTCCAACAGCTCGCGAGCGGCTCGACCCAGACCCAGCGCAGAAGGGTAGAACACGTCACTGCCCTGCAAGAAGTGCCCGGCACTGCGCCCCACCAACTCCAGGAACCGCCGGTAGCTCTGGACGAGCGGCACCGCCTGATCGGTCTCGATCTCATCGATCTCGGACTGCGTCAAACCCTGCAACTGCTCACGGGAGGCCGTGACCCCGTCGGCAATCGCTGCCACCAGCCCGAGAACGCGCTCGCCATCCACGCCCCAGCCTAACCCCCGAGTGGGTTGTCGCCCGTCAGGGGGCATTCTCCTCGACCCGGTCGCCTCCCGGTCCGGATTCGAGCGCACTCCTGCGTCACCCGTTCGGCCCGTACTACGGAGGCCGCCCCAACGGATAGCCTGACACTCACCAACTTCGATGTCCTGGTCTCGACTCGGCGCGGAGCACGTGCACTGTGGACGGTGACGGAAGGAGACTCCATGCGCGGACGCAGATGGGCGACGCTGGCGGTGGCGGCGACGCTCGCAATCGGTGGACTCGTCGGAACCGGCGCCGCCGCGGCGGCAGCCGACCCGCAGGGCGGCACACTCCGCGGCGTCTACTCCGATGGCCAGTTCTGCAACAGCTACGGCAGCGAGGGTGCCCGCACCGGCCAGTGGAGCTGGTACTACTGCGAGTACCGCCAGTACGGTCCCAACGCACCCGGGTTCTACTTCCTCTGGACCTTCACGTACTGAGCGTTGGTTCCGCCGCCGGCCCCGCTCGGCCGGCGGCGGCTCCCCTCATCTGCGTAGGCGGCGGGAGCATTCGCCGTCGTGGCCGTCGCGCAGGAGGCAGCGCCGGCCGCCGGGCAGCCGCAGGTCGCAGAAGACCCGGTGGCGCAGGAACTGCTGGTCCTCCTCGGAGACGGTCGTCTCCCCCGGGTCCGTCATCGGCAGCACCAACATCCATCGACCGATGACCCGGGCCAGGCGTTGCGCGGCGGGCAGGTCGGTGGCGACGACGGGCAGGTGGATGACGTACCGCTGGCTCACTGGGCCTGGTCCCGCTCGTTGCGGGCACGGGCCTGATCAGTCTGCCAGCGACGCAGCCCGGCCTTGATCCGGACGGTCTCGCGGCGACTTTCGGCGAGAGCGGCGTAGACGGCGGCCATGTCGGCGGCGACCCGGTCAAGGAAGGCGTACACGTCGTCGGGGTTCAGACCGCGACGTCCGAGCCCGGCCGGCGTGAAGTGGCGCTCACGCACCTGCCACGGCAAGAGACCGGTGTACGCCCCGGAGCGATCGGTCCCACCACCGCTCGCCGCTCTGGGTCGCTCGTTTCTGGCGTTCATGTCTGCCTGCCTTCCTGACGCGGAGGGGCGAGGGTGTTCGGGGAGCACGGCGGCCGTTCGGGGGGACCGGCCGGCCGCCGTGCTTCGATCAGCCTGCGACAGTCCGCATCGGAAATGCAACGTTCAATACCGCGATTTCCCCGTCGTGCATTGACTTTCTTTGCTGAAACGCGTAGGAGTTGCAGGAGCAGGTAACACAGCGTTGCGCCTTGGAACCAGGGAGTGTGCGAATGTCAGACGACATTGGATCGACCGTGCCGCGCCGGCAACTCGGTCGGCTGCTGCGCCAGTTCCGCAACGAAGCCGGCGTGACCCTCGACGCCGCCGCCGAAGCGCTCGAATACAGCCGGCAGAAGATCTGGCGACTCGAATGCGGCCAGGGCTCGGTCCGAGTGCTCGACGTCAAGGCGATGTGCGAGCTGTACGGGGTGTCGCCCGAGATGACCGAGGCAATGCGCGGGCTGGCCGCCGAGACGAAGTCGAAGGGCTGGTGGCACGCGTACGGCGATGCGGTGCCGAACTGGTTCGAGCTGTACGTCGGCCTGGAATCCGCCGCTTCGCGGCTGAGAGGTTTCGACGAATCCCTGATCCCCGGGATCCTGCAAACCAAGGGCTATGCCGACGCATTGTTCCGGCGCGGCAGGATCCTCAGCGACGAAGATAGGGAGCGCGCCGTTCAAGTGCGGCTTCAGCGACAGGCGCTCCTCTTGCGACGGCTCCCGCCAGCGCCACGGTTGGAGTCGGTGTTGTCCGAGGCGGTGCTTCGACGCACGGTCGGCGACCCCAGCGTCATGATCACGCAACTCGACCTCCTACTCAAGGTCTCGGAGCTACCGAATGTCTCCATCCGGGTGCTGCCGCTAGCTGCGGGACCACAGCCAGGTGCCGTCGCTGGCACCTTCATGCTTCTCGACTTCCCGCCGACCAAGGGCGGCCGAGCAGCCCCAGAACCATCGGTGGTCTACAGCGAGTCGCTGACCGGGGCGCTGTACCTCGATAAGCCCGACGAGCTGGCCGCCTACGAACACGTCTGGCGAGGGCTGGATGCGCTGGCCCTCGACGAGGCAGAATCGAAGGACATGATCAAGCAGATTTCCGGGGAGATGCGGCATGACTGATCTGACCGGCGCCGCTTGGCGCAAGAGCACCCGCAGTGGCGACAACGGCGGCGCCTGCGTCGAGGTCGCCACGAACATCCCCGACATCGTCGCCGTCCGCGACTCCAAGGATCCGGCCGGACCGGCTCTCACCTTCCACCCAACCGCTTGGTCCGCCTTCGTCGGCAGCACCCGTGAGAACGCGCTGATCCACTGAACTCAGATGCAGACGCACCGGCGCTAATGACCGTCGCGGCGCAGAGCCACTGATTGTCGCCACCGGGGACCGGTCCCATGCCATTTGCCTCTGCGGGAATTGCGGATCGAGGATCGCGATTAGTCACGGCTGTCCAAAAAGTCGGCGAATACTTGTCGAACATGCGACCTCGGGAATTCGGGCCGGATAGACGACAGCGTGCTTCTTCGCCCACCGGGCTAACCTCCTCTCGTCCGTCCAATAAGGCAGCGAGCCGGAGGTGCATGTCATGTTCATCGTGGCGACCCAGGACCCGAATACCCGCCGTCAATCGGAAGGGGCCGAATCGGGCGCGGCCGCATGGGGTGCGCTTCTGCCCATCGACGCCGGACTCACGCAGGCCGAGGCGGATCGGCAGTTGGCCACCTACCTGGCTGGGGTGCAGGCAGGGGAGCCGCTGTGCATCCGCGCCCACGGCAACGACGAGGAGATCGGTGACGCCGAGGCAGGTGCCAAGGACTGGGGGTGGACCTACAAGAAGCTGGCCCGGATGCTGGCAACCCACCTGACCGCCACCCCGAGCGTGGTCCTGATCCGGTCGTGCGCCGAGAAGGTGACCAACTTTCCCACTCGGATGGCGGTCCGCCTGGAGTCGGACTGGCCGGGCGCGAACCACCTCGACGGAGTGGCCATCTACGGCTACAACCTGTCTGTCAACATCAGCACGCCTGTCCCCTCGCCTGAGCAGCTGACCAAGAACGTCCAGGTCCAACCGGTCGTCGTCTCGCTGTAACGGGCGATCACACCGCGATATTCATCCCGAAGGGCGCTAGGCCGTGTGTCAAGGTCCTCGGTCGAGCCGAGGGGCGGACGGCGGACACCAGAATGAGCGTGATGCCGGTGAGTCATCTTGATGACCCACAGGCATCACGCTCAATGGAGCGGGCGGCTCCGATCCGGCCGGACCACGGGCCCGCGAGCGGCGGTTCACCAGCGGCCGAAACGGCCGGTCCTCTCGGCCTCCGCAGGCCGGCCAGGGGCTTTGACACACGGCCTAGGGGGACGAGGGCAACCTGCCATGACGCCGGTTCATCTGGCTGCCGCGCTGACGGCTTGGTCCGCCTTCGTCGGCAGCGCCCGCGACAACAGGCTCACCCGCTGAAATTGACAAGGCGGTAGCGTCCACCGTCGCGAGTGAGGTCCGGATAGCGGACGGCATGGTGAGCTGGAGCGTCCACGCACATACGCGAGACGACGTGAGTGCGAATCGTGCTCGCTGCGAAGACGCTTCCCCTGTTGATCAGCAGGCGTACGACGTCCTCGGCGGTGAAGCTGCCGTCGATGCTTCGAGCAGCCAATTCGTGAGCTGCTTCAAGCACCTCATCACGACAGGTCCGTGCGAGCATGGCGTCGACCGTATCTTCCGGTGCGCCAACGGTCCACAGGCCAGCAACAGGAACTTGGATGAGGGCTACAGACGAAGCTTGGGCGGGACGAGGCTGTTGCTGGTGACCTGTCCCATCTCGGCGTCACAAACCAACACCTGATGCCAGCACTCCTCAGCAAGATCCTGCTGGCCGCCTGACTGGTCCAGATCGTGGGCCAACGCCGCGAAGGCGCCTCGGGCCCGTTGGAAATCACCTGCCAGCATTAGGAGATTCGCAATGTCTTCGCGCACCGATACTGCGTCAACAGCTAGGAGCTCGCCCTCGTCTTCCGGCAGCGAGTGAAGGGCTCGCTCCAACACTTCGGCAGCCTGCACGAAGAGCTCATTCTCGGCGAGTTGTTGTGCCCGCGCCCGTGATTCCGCAAGCCCTTCCTGAAAACTCTTGGGCGGTGCCGAGACCGTCCGCGCTGTGGCATTGAAGTTTCTCTTGCCGACTCGCTCGGCCGCAAAGCCTGGCATGTCGTCGCCATGAACGAACGGAGTGAGGAGCCGGTGAACCTCGCCCGCCGACGCCGGCCTCTCCGCCGGATCCTTGGCGAGCAGGCAGTACAAGACATGCGCTAGGTCGTCGGGCACATCCGAGCGATATTCGCCGATGATGGGAATCGGCGAATACAGGTGACGACGCATCATGTCTGGCGCGTTCGCCGCCTCGTAGGGAGGGCGCCCGCCGAGCATCTCGAACAGAATGCAGCCCAAGGCGTACAGATCGGCGGCGGGCCCAACCGGTCCGCCCTGCGCTTGCTCGGGTGCGATGTAGGCAGGGGTTCCGAGCGTGCGGCCAGTCGCGGTGAGGCGGGACGCCTCGGTCGGGCTCAGCAGCGCGGCCACACCGAAATCGAGCACCTTGACCACTCCCGCCGGCGTGATCATGAGGTTTTGCGGCTTCAGGTCACGGTGTACGAGAGAGGCGGCGTGTGCGGCCTCGAGCACCGAACAGACCTGCGCGGCAATGACAACCGCCTCACGAAGAGACAGACGCTCCTGCTCGGCGATGTGGTCGGCGAGGACGATCCCCGGCACGAGCTGCATGACGAGGAAGAGGTCTTCACCGTGCACACCCAGGTCGTGCACCGCCGGAACGCCGGGGTGGTCGAGCCTCGCGGTCGCTCGGGCCTCCCGCCGGAAGCGCTTGGCTGCCGTCTCACGCTCGTCCTCCGGCACCTCCGTCTGCCGAAGAAACTTGATGGCCACCGGCCGGTCGAGTCGCTGATCGAAGCCGGCCCAGACCTGACCCATTCCCCCGCGACCGACGGGATACGTCAACTCGTACCGGTCACCGATGCGATCCCCCGCCTGCACCTACGGCCTCCCCTGCATCGCATACCAACCCGCCTGAGCAGGATCGGCGTTCAGGCTAGCTGCCGCTGCACGAGCCGCGCGGTCAGGAACGGGCTCGGCGTGCCGTGCCAGAACACCGCGAGCTCGTCCCGGGCCCGGGTGGCGGCAACGAAGAGCAATGACCGGTCGCGCTGGCGTTCGCGCTGGTAGCGCTTGGGGTCAGCGTCTCGGTACCGGCTGATCATCTGCCGGGGCATCAAGCCGTCGCTGACCCCAGCGATGATCATGCGCTGGTATTCGAGGCCCTTGAAGCGGTGCATCGTGCCGATGTGCACGCCGTCGGGCCGCTTCGGGCCATCCGGCCCGATCTCCACCACCGCCAGGCCGTCACGTTCCAGCTGGCTGATGACGTCAGCGGCCAGGTCCTTGGTCGGAACGCAGATGGCAACCGAGCCATCGACCGGGTTGCCCCAACCGCGCAACTGCTCGACGATCAGATCCCGCTCCTGCGCCCAGGTCGTGGCGCCACGGAATACCGGTCGGCCGCCACGCAGCAGCGACCGGTAACCGGCCAAGTTCTCCTCGCCGCCATCGAGGTCGTCGTACACCTCCCCCGTCATGATCTGCAGAGCGTCGGCGAGGATCTGCCGGGTAGTGCGGTAGCTCAGCGTGAGTTTGGACGACCGCCCGCGGATGTTGACGCCGAGGCTGCCCAACGTGACGTGGTTGTCGTAGATGCGCTGGTGGGTGTCGCCGGTGAGGAACATGTCGTCCGGACCGGGCGCGACCATGGCGCGCAGCATCTTCCAGTGCGCGGCGCTGAGGTCCTGCGCCTCGTCGACCACGACGTGCCGGTAGCGCGGTCGGTAGAACCCGCCGGATGACTCACCTGCTGCGCCCGGGTTCTGGGCGGTGCGGTCCATTTCCAAACGGGCGGCCCGTTGCGCCACCTGTCGCCAGGTCCAGACGCCACGATTCTCCAGCCAGGTGGCGAAGCGCTCGGTCAGCTGCCAGATCTGGTCCCGCTCTACCCGAGTGAGATTGCGGCCCCGGTTAGGGCGGCGGGCCTTGAAGTAGTCCGTCCGCGAGTTGAGCACCTGACCCAGAATCACCTGGGTCCACTCGGCGGCCAGGAACTCCGCATCCCAACCGGTCTCGCCGGTCTCCAACAGAAACTCGTCCCACAGCTCAAGGACACGGTTGTCGTCGACCATCCGGCGTCCGCCACCCGCTTTTGCTTCCGCCACGACCCGGCTGGCCAGGCGGTCGATGTTGACGATGTCGACGCGCGACACCAACTCCTGTCCGCCCAGAGCCATCAGGCGGGTGCGGAGGTCAGCGGCCAGGTTCCGATTGAAGGTCGTCAGCAGGATCGGCTTGTCCATGCCAGGCGGCAACTGCCGTGCGAGGTGAGCTACCCGGTGCAGAGCGACGATGGTCTTGCCAGTGCCGGGACCACCCCCGACCCGTGCCGGGCCGCTGTAGGTGCGCTCGACCAGCTTCCGCTGGGTGGGGTGCAGGAAGATCTGCCAGCGCTCGAAGGCCTCGCCCAGCATCGCCTGCAACGCCTCGTCGTCGGAGGTCACCTGCGTGGCAGGGCGCTCCACTGCCGCCTCGAAGTCCTCGGGGTCGACCGGTTCGTCGGCCCGGACCGGGTCGGTGACCTGCTGAAGCACGTCGTCGTAGGGGGTGCCGTCGAAGAGGGCGAAGAGCACGTCGGTGGTGAGCTGCGGTGCCCGGTCGAGTAGTTCCAGGAGCTGCGCCTCGGTGGTCAACTCGCGGATCTGTGGCAGCAGCGGCTCCGAGACACCGAGATCCAGCAGTTGCATGTCGGTGTAGGTGTCAAAGAGCGGCTTCTGTGCGGGCTCGGGCTCCACCTCCGGCGGCACCACCCGGCCGATGATGCTGTCACCGACGGGCGCCATGTCGACGACCTCGATGCCCCCGGTGATCCGGTTGATGCGGTAGGCGTACCGGCTGAGGTCGTCGTACACCTCGCCACGGTGCTTGACCGCGACGAGCAGGTAGTCGCGCGCGGCGATGTGCAGCAGCAGCGCCCGGTAGTCCTTGTTGACGCGGGCGGACATCAGCCGGGATTCGCTGTTGAGCGCCTTCAGGTTGAGCCCCGGGTTCTCCGGGTTGTGCCGGAACTTGTGCATGAACTCGTAGACCGCTCCGATGTCGGCGCGGGTGAGCTTCATGACCTCCTTGTCTGCGCGGTCCAGCATCCGCAGAGTCGTTGCTCCGGTGCTCATCGGCGTTCTCCCCCGGTCGTCGCCTTGATCTCTGCCGCCAACTCGTCAACCGACCACTCCCGCGCGGTACGGGCGTGCCAGCCCGCGTCCGCGTACGCCCGATCGCGGTCTTCGGTCTCCGGGTCGTCGGACGGGCCGGTCAGCACGATGGCGATCCGCCGGTCGGGCCAGGCCAGTTCGGCTGGCCAGCCCTGGTCGCCCAGCTCGTAGCCGACGATCGGGGCGGGCAGGTCCTGTTGGGCGAGTTGCTGGACGAGTTGGTCGAGAGTCTTCTCGTCCGGGTCGAGGTAGCGCAGGACTTCCCGCCACGGTGACTCCGTGTCGAGGCTCCCGGGCTCGGCGGCCACCGGCTGCGCGACGACGCCGAGCCAGGTGGCCGTCTCCTCGTCGAGCGGCAGCACGCGGTGGGCCAGCACGAGCCCGGTGCCCTCGGTGACGGCCATCGAGGCCGGCTCGAACGTGTCGAGGGTGGACACGGCGAGCTGACCGGCATCGCCGCCACCGTTGCCGAGAAACTGGATGACGTTGCCCCAGGCGAGCCACGCGGCCCAACGGTCCTTGTGGCCCGCCCCGGTCACGGCGGCTGGCAGGTCATCGAGGACAGTCAGCGCGGACCAGGTCGGCAGCGGTTTGCTGCGCCCGTCGACGACGAGGGTCACCGGGCAGTCAGCATTGTCCCGGGCACGGGCGATCATGATTTTGCCTGCGACCGGACCGGGTAGCGGCTCGCCGCGCAGTGCCGCCACGAGCCGCTCCGCGACGCCACCAGAGTCGGTGGCGGTGTTGTCCCGGGCCTGTTTGATCATGCCGGCCAGGGTGGCTTCCGCCCGCCGCTGCCACCGAGTGAGGTCGGGGTCGGCGAGGAAGCGCATCAGCTGCTCGATCGGGTTGACCCAGATGGTTTCCTCGAGCTCATCGGGGTCGGCGCCGGGGAGGAACTGCCGGTACCGCTCCCGGGCCGCCTGCTTGCTGACCCCGCCGTACGGCGTCCATCGCCCCTGCCCGTCGGTGCTGCCCCAGGTCTTGACGTCGTCCCACGTAGCGGCGAAGACCAGGTAGCCATGCGCGCGCAGCCGGGCCCGCTTCTCCACGTCGTCTGCGAGCCGGTTGTACTGGGACGAAGCGTGGTACTTGAAGCCGTCGAGGTAGACGGCCACCTCGGGCGAAGGGGCATCGAGGCGTGTGAAGTGGACGTCGGGGCGGGTGCCGCGAACGGTGTTCTGCAGCTTCATCTGCCAGTGGGTGACGCTCTGACCGTTGTCGCGGACGAACCGCAGGTCGGCGATGCGGGCACCGTCGTGGTCGGTCCGTCGATCGATCCGCAGGCCCGAGTTGGGTGTCTCGCCAAGCGCCAGCAGCTTGGTGAGAAAACGCATCTCCAACTCGCTCTCCACCTGGTGGATCAGCGAGATCTCGTCCGTCCGGGTGCCCTCCTCGACGTCCCAGTTGTCGAGGAGCTTGTCCAGCATCCCCAAGGCCTCGTCGCGGCTCATCAGGGCGAAGTGCTCATTGCGCGCGTGGCGTAGGAGGCAACGGTGACAGACCGCCCTGCCTTCGTGTCGACACGCGCAGTCGGCGATCCGCTGCCGCGCGAGTTCCAGGACCGCGCGAAACTCCCCAGGTTTGGCGAGGCGGTGCAGGTAGCCGGTGCCTTGCGGCTGAGTGTCGTAGACGACCACGAAGTTGCGCGTCCCGTCGCTCTGCCCGTCCGGCATGGTGGCCGACACCGCCTGAAGATGCGCCGGGTCCCCGCCGTACTGCGCGGCGATGCCAAGTCGGATCGCGGCGGCGAACGACGCGATGCGTTCCTGGACCACGGCGGAGGCGGCCGGGATCAGGATGCGCAGCGCCTCGGTCTCCAACTCATGGGCGAGGATCAGGTCGACGTGGGCGTCCGGGGCGGCGGGAGAGCGCCGGTAGGGGCACCAGGGCCGGTGATGCTCAGCGCCCTTCACGACGGTCGACCCGGAGGCCTCCGCGGCGAGTTGTTGGCTCACCCCAGGGGCGCCATCAACCGTGGTCCCGCCGCAGGAGGTGCAGGTGTGGAAGCGGTTGATCCGCACCTCCTCGCCCGCGAACAACTCGGCCGCCCGGTCGTAGCGCTGCGCGCCCAGGTTGAAGTGCCGGATCATCGCGTGCCGGCTGTAGTCGACGCCGAACGTGGCACGGGCGTGCCGCCAGGACGAATCAACCTTGGCCGGGTCCACGTCGACGGCGACGGTGGTCGCGTAGAAACGCCGGTCCCGGTCGTCGCTGTCGTCGCGGATGCGGGCATCGTCGCGCTTGTCGCGGCTGAGCACCCGGGCCGGTTGGAGCACCTGGAAGAGTCGCCCGTGGTCGGCGATGCCCGGGTCCGCGCAGCGCGGGCAGGCGCTGGTGTCCTCCTTGGCGAGGTGGGTGCGGACATAGCCGCACTGGGCGCAGATTCGCCACTGCTCGTACGCCGGCCGGTCCGCCGGACCGACGTCGAGCCCCGAGATCTCATGCTTGTAGCCCCGGACGTAGTAACTGTTGCCGGGAGCGATCTCGACCAATGCCTGCCTGGCGGGGCGGGCGTACTCGCGGAGTTCGCTGTGGAACCGACGGTCGCCGTCGGCCTTGTCCTCCCAGGTCAGGGTGGCTTCGAGGTCGGTTCGACTGTCGATGAGCGCGTAGTTCGGCAGCAGTCCGAACTCGACCATCGTGCCGTGGGCGGCAGCCGAGCTGACCTCGCGCAGCCGGCGACGGACCGCCCCCTCCTCCGCTTTCAACATCTTGATCTCGCGGGCGTGGTCCGGGTCGCTGGGCACGAGCGCGCCTCGGGCGGTGGCGAGTTCCTGCATCCGGCGACGCAGGTCGGCCAACCGGGAGTCCCAGATCTCGTCGGCTTCCTTGACCCGGTGGACGATGCCATCGGCGGCGAACTCGCGCAGTTGGTCGGCGGCAAGTCGCAGAACCTTGTCGCCGAAGAGGGTGAGGAACTCCTCCACCAGTCGAGCGCCGTCGCGACGCGCGGCCTCGGCGAGGCCGGTCAGCCAGCCGGTCGGACCGAACAGCACGTGCGCCCGCCGTGGCATCGGCAGCACCCCGGCGAGACGGCCACGGGCGGCCAGGTCGATCAGGTGGGCGAGGTACTGACGGCGCAGGATCTCCACGGCGGAGAGGAAGCAACCGGGCGGCACGATCTGGCCGGCGATCATGTCGCGCGGATCGGCCAGGTAGTAACGGTCCCGTTCGGTCCTCCCGACCAGGGTCAGCACCAGTGCATTACCGCTCTTGCGGCCGGCGCGGCCCGCCCGCTGAACGTAGTTGGCCGGGCCGTGCGGGAGTGACGCGAGCACCACCGCCGAGAGGGCGCCGATGTCGATACCCATCTCCAGGGTGGGCGTGCAGGAGAGCACGTTCGGGTCGGTGTAGCGCACGCCGTCGCGGAACTGCTTCTCCACCGTCTCCCGCTGAAAGCGCGTGAGCATGCCGGTGTGTTCGCCGGTGACGACCCGGAACACCGGGCTGTCCAGGTAGAGCCGGCGGTAGTAGTCGTCGGCAGCGGTGTCGTCGCGGGCGGCCTGGAGTTGACCCCGGCAGCGGTACTGCCGGCACGGCTGGCCGATCCAGTCGGCCACCCGGTCGGGGTGCTCGGTCTGCTGCCAGTGGCAGGTGTCGCAGCCGACCCCGGCCATCGCGGCGGACGAGTCGTCGAGTCGGGTCACCCGCAGATGGCCGGGCATCAGCCCGTACACCGTGTTGCCGTCCTCGGTGTCGCCGGCGGCGACCACGTCGGCTACGGCGAGGGCCGGCAACAGCCGGCTGAGGAAGCCGGCAGCGTCACCGGATTCGAGACCGAGGCAGCGCGACGTCCAGTCCTGGTACCAGTTGCCCCGCGCGGTGATCACGTCGAACTCCGTGCGGGACTTCGGCGTGGCGAGGAGGAACGCGGGCGCGGACAGCCCCTTCGGGAACGCGGGCATCCCGGCCGGCCGGCCACCCCAGATCTGCCACCGGGTGCCACCGCGCTTCAGGTACGGCACCAGCCACTCGTGGAACACCGCGCCGCGGACACGCAGCCGTTCCAACAGGCCGCGAACGAAGGCGAGGTAGCGGGCGTCGTCCGGCGGCGCCACGGCGAGGTGGCCGGGACCGGTGAGGTGGACATCCCGGCAGATCGCAGCGGCTCGCGTCCGGTCGTCGAGGGCCACCTCGACGGCGACGCTACGGGTCAACTCCAGGGTGCGGCCCTGGCGGGAACGCAGCCCGGTCTCCATCACGGTGGCGAAGACGAGTCGCTCGCTGATCAGCTCCCAGGTCTCCCGGCTGCCGCCGTGCTCACCGGAGAGCAGGCTGTCGACACCGGGCTGGTCGTGCAGATCCGGCGGCACGACGGTGGAGAGGATCTCCGGCTTGGCCGCCTCTTCAATCATCCTGACGAAGAGGCCGTCGAGCCCGATCGACTCTCCGGCCTTCAACCGACCGGCGAGCAGGGAGCGCAGAGAGAACGAGTAGGACCGGTTGGCGACGAAACCGGCGCGGTGCGCGGCGTCCTGGACCGAGTCGTTGAAGAGCAGCGTCTTCTTCTCAGCCTCGTCGAGCTCCCCACCGGTGAAGAGCTGCGTGATCGCCACCGAGGCGAGGGTGGCCAGGCCGGCGCCGAGGAAGCGGATGCCATGGTCCAGCTCGCAGGACGGGCAGCGGTCCTTCTCGGCACCGTCGATGTCGAGGACGTCACCGAGCACGACGACCGCGTCGTCGGTGGGCTCGCGGTCGCGGTGCTCGTCGAAGGGGCGCACCCGACGCCCGTACTCCAGGACCAGCAGACCGCGGGAGCGCTGGCATACCTCGTCGTCGGTCGCGGCGATCAGCGCGCGGACCCGGCGCTTGTCCCGGCCGACGCTGGCCCGGTAGATCTTGTCCGGGTCGGTCTCCAGCTCCTGCGGATCCTTCTCCGGCGACAACGCCATCCAGCCCGAACGACCGCAGTGCCGGCAGTAGATGGCCGGTAACCGTGGGTAGCGGTTGTCGGCCACGACCACGTCGGCGTCGGTGGCGTACGGGTCCAGCTCGCGCGGCGCTTCGCCGTACCAGCCGAAGGCGGCCTGGTGGGAGGTGCCGCGCAGCAGGCGGGAGACGGCGCGTACCCAGAGGTGGGTTTCGATGTTGAGCAGCGGACGGCCGGGAACGTCCGGGTTCTGCGCGACGGAGAGTAGCCCGACGACCCGGGCGAGAGCCTTCGCGGTGACCTCGGCCGGGGTCTTCATCACGCTGCCCCAGCCGGTCGCGTTCTTGCGCGGCAACACGTCGATGATCTCGTCGAGGGTGCACGGCCGCGTCTGGAGTGAGTCGAGCACCGCCTTCGTCAACGGGTGCTGGCGGAGCAGCTCACCCAGTCGCGTCGGGGCGTCAAGACAGCGCTCGCCGACCACCAGCTCCGCGACCTCGGCCATCATCGCCTCGGGGTCGCGGTCGTCGACGGCCGCGAGCTGCTCCGGGCTGGGCAGCGGCAGGCTGAAGTCCTGGCGGGCGACGAACTCGCCGGCCTCGTACCGGTCCTCCCCCACCAGCGACCCGGCGTCGAAGGCGACGCCGAAGACCTGCTCGGCGACCTCACGGATCGCGGTACGCCCGTCCCGGCCGCCGCCCTCACCGAGCGTCGCGGAGGTCGCCACCGGGCAGATCGGCCCCAACGGCCGCTCCGGCTCGTCGAGGTCGAGCGCCGCGGCGAGCCGGCGCAACAACATCGCCACGTCGGTGCCCTGCGCGCCGTCGTAGGTGTGGAACTCGTCCAACACCACGTACGCCGGTTCGGCGCCCTCCCACAGCGGCAGGTCGTCGGCGCGCTGGAGCAGCAGGTCCAACATCTTGTAGTTGGTGATCAGGATGTCCGGCGGCGTGCGCCGCATCTCCGACCGCTTAGTCAAGACATGCGCGTACTCGATGGCCGCGACGTCGCCGATGTACAGACCGGCGGTGACCTGACTGAGCGCCGGGTCGGAGAGCAACTCGTTGATGCGCTGGGTCTGGTCTGTGGCGAGCGCGTTCATCGGGTAGAGCAGGATCGCCTTGACGCCGGCTTTGCCCTGCTGCTTCTCTCGCCGGCAGTGATCGAGCACCGGGATCAGGAACGATTCCGTCTTGCCCGAGCCGGTGCCGGTGGTGATCAGGGTCGGCGTGGCCGCTTTGCCCTTCGTCGACAACCGGGCGAACGCGTTCGCCTGGTGCAGGTAAGGGGTGAAATCCGCCGGGGCCCAGTCGAGGTGCGCCCGCCAGTCACCCTTCGCCGGGCGAAAGGGAGTGCGGATCCGCAGGTACGGGCCGCGGAAAATGCCCTGATCCGGGTGGGAGAGAAAACCCTCCAGACCCTGGCGTATGCCATCCTCGGTCAAGCCGAAAGTGGTGGTCAGGTACTGGGTGAGGGTCCGACGCAGTGTGTCGGCGGCGATGGTCGGCCTCATGAGCGGATCACCGCAGCATGCTACTGCACGCCTTACCTGGGCTGACCTGCGCGACAGCCCGCCAGCGGGGTGAGTCGGATTCGCGACAAATACATTCCAGAGCGGGCGCTGAGCCCGACTCTCACCACGGCTTACATCCGACCAGGCGCACCTACCACCTCACCGGCAGCGGTGAAAGGGTGTACGGCTCTTTGTGATCCGCCTTATGATCGCGTGCCGGAACGGCTCCGGAACGAATGAGGTGACGGCTACCCAATGGTCGCAGCGGCAGAGACCACCCTGCAAGGACTGCTCGAAGGCACAAAGCAGTATCAGGTGCCCCTCTACCAGCGCACCTACTCCTGGCAGGGTCACCAACTGGAGCGGTTGTGGGACGACATCGTCCGACTCGCCGAGGACCGGGTCGAGAACCCGAAAACGACACACTTCATTGGGTCGCTGGTGCTGGCACCCAGCCCCAACAACGGTCCTGCCGGCGTCGGCGTTTTCTTGGTGGTCGATGGTCAACAGCGGTTGACCACCCTGTCCATTCTGCTCTGCGCCATCCGGGACCATCGGGTAGCCACCGAAGACGACAGCCACCGCGACCGACTCACCGGCCAGTATCTGGTCAACCAGTGGGTGCCCGAGCGCCGTCTGAAGCTCGTCCCCACCCAGGCCGACCTCGACGCTTATCTGGCTTGCGTGGACTCCTCGGCGCAGGCCGGTGGGGGTGAGGTCGGCGCTGCGTACAAGTTCTTCCGTGACAGGCTGGCGGCTTCCGCCGACGCGACACAGGTCAAAGGCCTCGAAGATGCGGTGCTCTTCGGGTTAGCGCTGGTCTCGGTGATCGCGCACCCCGACGACAATGTCTATCGAATCTTCGAGTCGTTGAACAACACCGGCCTCAAACTGACCCAAGCCGACTTGCTGCGCAACTACCTGTTCATGCGTCTGCCCGACCGCAGCAAGACCGTGTACGACGCGCACTGGCTGCCGTTGCAGCAGCGGTTCAACTCAACGGAGTTGGAGACCCTGTTCTGGTTGGACCTGGTGCAGCGCGACCCGCGAATCACACAAGGCGACACGTACGCGCGACAGCAGGCGCGGCTCGACCGGCTCGGCACGGAAGATGACATTGAGGCCGAGGTGCGACGGTTCGGTCGTCTCGGTCGGTTGCTGGAAATCATCCTGCATCCCGACAAGGAGCAGGACTCGGACGTACGTTTCCGGCTGGAGCGATTGCACGCCTGGGGCACGACCACCGTCTACCCGCTCCTGCTGCACTTGCTGGACCGTCGCAGCCTGGGCACTGCGACCAGCGCGCAAGTCGCGTCGGCGATGCGGTACGTGGAGAGCTTCCTCGTCCGACGGCTGCTGATAGGCCGAGCCACCGCGAACATCAACCGCAATCTGCTGTCCATCGTCACCGAGATGAACAAGGACCTGCCGGTCGACCATGCGGTACACGCCTACCTGTCGGCCGGCCGCAAGTACTACGCGACGGACGCCGACGTACGCCACGCAGTACGTTCGCTGCCGTTCTACACCAACGGAAGGGCATCTCAGCGTTCACTGGTGCTGCGCTGGTTGGAGGAATCGTACGACAGCAAGGAGCCGGTCTCTCCAGCAAAGTTGACCATCGAGCACGTCCTGCCGCAGAGCATGGGTCCAGAGTGGCAGCGCATGCTCGCTGCGGATCTCGAACCGCACGAGAACGTCGTAGAGGTGCACGACGCTCTGAAGCACACGTTGGGCAACCTCACGCTGACCGGCTACAACGCCGAGTTGGGCAACAGCCCGTTCGCCGTCAAGCGGGTCGACCTCGCAAGGAGCGGCGTACGCCTCACTCGGGACATCGTCGCCTGTGAGCGCTGGGGGCGACCGCAGATCCATGCCCGCGCCGACGCCCTTGCCGAGCGAATCATCAATCTGTGGCCAGGGCCGACCGGACCTACCGTCGATCAGTCCGAGGTCCGCTGGGACCTCATGGAAGCGGCACTCTCGGCAATGCCGTCCGGCTCCTGGACGACCTACGGAGACCTCGCTGCGTTGATCGGCACCGCGCCCCAGCCGGTCGGCAACCGACTACGCGCCGTCCCGGTACCCAACGCCCATCGGGTGTTGCAGGCCGAAGGAACCAAGGCCGGGGGGTTCCGTTGGCCCGACGGACGCATGGAAGACCCGGTCGCAGTGCTCAAAGCCGAAGGGGTCGAGTTCGACCAGCACGGCCGCGCCGATCAGACCCAGCGCATCGACCTCGACGAGTTGGCACAACTGACCGGGCTGGCCCCCGACGAGTTGCCACGCCGGCTGCCCCAGCCTCGACCCGGTGACGGGCAGTCGCTCGCCGAACGCTTCACCGAGCAGCTCGGGGTACTACAAGGCCCGGTCGTTGCCGGAGCCACGCTGACACTGCTCGACCGATGGACCGAGATGGGCGGCACGCTCCTCTACGGCGGCGGAGCGGAAACATCCTGCTTCCTGATGGCCCGCGAACGTGGTCACCGCGACGGCGACATCTGGCCGGTGACCGTTTACCCCAGCGGGAAAGTTGAGGTGGTCTTCCAACACATGTCCAGCCGTCTGCCGTTTGACGCCTTGGCGCTGCGTGAACAGTTCCGGCAACGACTTAATCAGGTGCCCGGCGTGAACATCGCCGCCGCGAAACTCTCACTGCGACCCGGCGTCCCACTGACCGTCCTCGCGGATCACGCAGCCGCTTCGGCGCTTGTGGAGCACTTGCAGTGGTTCTACGACCAGGCCCACCTGTCCGAGCAGGCGGACGAGACGCTCACGGTCTAGCAGGAGGGCAGACGCCTTATCCGATATGTCGACCTGCCTTCGCGGCAATCAAGGTGGTAGTCGTGTCTGCGTTAACCAATGAGGTAAAGACCGCCAAGAGCCCGGTGGCCCGTTGGCTCCGCGCGACGTTTCCGCACCACCACGGCGTACAGGCCGATTACCGAGAGGCCATCGGCCCGGGCCAGGTACTGCCACCCCCGAGCGTTGCGCTCTGGACGCAGGGTGCTGCTATCGATTGGTGGTTGCGGTTCCTGATCGACCCGGCCCCATCAATCGGGCTCGCAGTGACCGGGCTGAGCACGCGGCGAGCGCCGTGCGAACGAGCTGGCCTGGAACTGCTGCACGACCTGGGTGCGGTCGATAGCGACGGCAATCACGTGGGGCCACTCCACCCGGCCCGGTTCAGAGAGCGGTCTGATGAGTGGTGGGCACGGATGTCCTACGCGCTCGCACTCTTGGTCGAGCTGTACCGGGCGGCTCGGGTAGACGAGTCTCGCCTGATGCAACTTGGTCCGGACAGTCGGGCACCCGACCTGCTGGCACTGGCGAACGCCGACGAGGTCGCCGACCTGATTGCAATGCGCGACCTGGCAGTGGGGCACCTGCTACCAGTGCTGCCGGTCGGGCCCGTGGCCACAGGCGCGACCTTCGAGGGCAGCGCCGATCTCAACGCCGACGCCGATCTCATCGTCGGCGGCGTGCTCGTCGACTTCAAGGCCACCCAGGGAAGGGCCCGGCCGGACGGCAGCCGTGCGGTCGGGCTGACGAGGGCCGAAATCGATCAGTTGCTGGGGTACGTGCTGCTGGACTACTCCGATGCGTTCGCACTGCACTCGGTAGCTATCTACACCGTCCGCTACGGACACTATGCCTCGTGGCCGCTGGAGGACTTGTGCGCAGAGCTCGCCGGAAGGCCAGTTGACCTCCCCGCGATGCGGCAGGAGTTCAAGCATCTGGTACGGGTCGAGCTGCCGGTTCATCGCAGGGCGTCGATCGTCGACAGGATCCGGCGGCAGGTCGCCGCCAGTTAGCCAGTCAGCAGTCGAGGACTCATTCATTGGCGGTATGACGTCGGCGGGTCCAGCGGATTTGAGAGCGCAACGCCTAACTCCGATCTCCGTCGAACTCCCGCAGTAGTCAACCATTCGTCACCCCGGCAGGACGAACGGCTACTTCCGAGGCAACGTCACCGCCAATAGCATCGAGTTCCTCGGATGGAGGGACGAGCTTGCGCTCGGCTTTTCTCTGCCAGATCCCGGTCCGACGGCATCGGAGGCGGCGTGGTAATCAGGCGAACTATCAGCGACTGGTACACCAATGCGGAGGGCCGAGGTTCAGCTGATTCCCGGCATGACTGGGAGAATGACGACCAGCCCGACCGTACGCCTGATGTCTGGCTCGACCGCCTCCAACCTGTAAGTCGCGCAGGCTACACCCGCCCCTCAGGCGGATCCGCCTTCAAGGCCGCTCCGGCCAACGCTGGTCTCCTGACCGAACGCAATAGGCGAGACCTGGCAGACGCCGCCCACGATCTCCGGCACCGAATGCCGAACATCAAGGATTCAACGATTGCTCGGCACCTTCGTCAGGACGGGTGGCCCCAGGTCTCTGTTGACCAGATTCGCGCAGCTCTGCGTGCCTATCCTTCTCCGCGTCACAGGCAGCAGTCCCCTGCTCGTCCTCCGGAGGTCCGGAAAACTGCGACGAAGAAGCCTGGCATCGCTACCGTCAGTAGTTCACCCAGCGCGATCAAGCCAACGGGAAGCCCGGCGGCCGCACGAGGCCAACAGAGCCTCGCCGAGGTGGCGCATGCCATGCGTGCGAAGTTTCCGCACCTCGATATGAAGAAGCTGACCAAACACGTACGCGGGCGCGGCTGGCCGATGGCGACCGTCAAGCAGGTGGAGGCCGCTCTTCAGCGACCGCGACCCAAACAGCCGGTCAGCAGCCGGCCGATTGCATCTCGGGCCGTCCGCTCTCCTCAACCAGACACCTGTTTCGCCTGCGGAGTGGTGCCGTCGCTGCTGGGAACCTGCCGCTGCTCCTGACATCACACGAAGCCCGAACTCGTTACGTCGGCAGCTGGCGCGCGTGCCAGCGCTGGATGGTTCGTTTGTAGGGCTCGGGCATGTGCAGTCGCGGCACCTCGTCGTACGCGAAGACGCTGAGCTCTTTGTGTTCGGCCGAGTAGATGAGCTCCTCATCCCCGACGTACGTCGCGCCGAAGCTCACGATGAACACGTGCCGGACCGGCGTGATCATGTAGATCCAGGAGTCGATGATGTCGACCTCGGTGATGGTCAGCCCAAGTTCTTCGGCAACCTCCCGGCAAACACCGTCCTCCGGTGTCTCACCTACTTCGAGCTTGCCGCCGGGCAACTCCCACTCGTCGCGTTCGTTCCGCAACAGCGGCACGCGGCCGCGGTGGTCGACGACCAGCTTGACCGAGATCGGCAACTGGTACTCGAAATACCCCGGGTTCCGCTCGACGAGGTACGGCGGTCGCTCCGTCATGCGGGAAGTCCTTTCGTGGTGCGGCATCAATTAGCGGTCAGCAGCAGAGCAGCGATGTCGTCGGCCCGCTTGAACCGACCACCGCTGCTACCGGGTTCGCTTTCCGCGTCCCGGATCAACTTCTCCAGGTAGTGCAGCCCTCGATCACGCGCATCGGGAATAACCTGAGCCCACGAGCGGTAGATCTCGTAGTCGGTGACCAGCCGGGCGAAGCCGTCAGTGCACAGCAGCATGCAGTCGACGTGCGTCCACTCGCCGACGGCGCTGTGTGGTCGAAGTTGGCGATTCGGGTGCCCGGAGAAGATCGATTCGACATCACCGGCGGTCATCGTGTGCAGCCGACGCTGGTGCATGGCCGCGATGACCCGGTCTGCCTCGCCCTCATCTGTCGCGACCGCCGCGGCTTCGCGTCGGTCGAAGAAGCCGGTCGACAGCAGCACCGGCCGAACGCCGTGGACCACGGCGGTGGCGTCGCCGATTCGAGCGAGGTCGTAGCCGATGCCCTGGTCGACGCAGACCGCGATCGAGCAGGCCGGCTGGCACCCGGCTCACGGGGAACGAGAGTGCTGCCTGCTCGCGGGCTACACCATCGGCAATCGACGTCAGGAGCGCGGCGGCGGTGCCCTGATAGTTGTCTGCGCCAGCCTGAATCAAGCGCTCACCGATGTGGTCAACAAGCCACTGCACATCGCTGTCGGCGGGCAGTGCGGTGTCACCGTACAGATCGGTGGCGCCATCAATGACCCAGGCGAGGGTGCCGCGGTGGCCGACGCGGTCTTCATTCGCCCGCGTTCCACCGGCCGAGGTGATCGCTTCTCCTACCTTCATGGGCTGTCCAAACTCTCATGACATCCACGAGGCTGGCACGAACAAACCGGCCCCGATCATGGCGCATCCGATGACGACCGCCGCGATCACCCGGCGAACGCGGCTGTTGTTGACGAGAGAGAACGTACCGAAAACGACAGCTATCGCGCCGGACGCCACGAGCATGAGACGGAGCCCCTCGACGCCGGTGCTCTGGCTGGCAATGTTGGTGGCTGTGGCGATGAAGGCCACCACGGCCGCCACCAGGCCCAGCAGTTGCAGTTGCTGGCCCTTGAACTCGGTCAACTCGGTGCGGAAGCGGGCATGGGCCTGGGCCCACCGGGCGCGCTCCTGCATCAGATCGATCCGGATCCGGCTCGACTGGTACTGGGTGAGCCGACGCAGGTGGTCCCGGGAATCGCGCGGCTCCAGTTCGATGGCCTGCGCGACGGCGGCCCTGGCCGCCTCGAACTCCCCACGCAGTGCCAGCACCCGGCCTCTCGTCTCGTAGTAGTGGGCGACTCGCCCCTGGGTGAGGGTTACCGCCCGGTCGATGTGCCGCTCCACCTCGTCGAGGTCACGCGCCGGGCCTGGATCCTCCAGGCGTTCGAGGTACTCGACCCAGAACGCCGCCAGCTGATGGGTCACCGCCGCGACGTCAGGCATGGCGGCGACGGCCTGGCGGGAGTATTCGACTGAGCTGCGAAGTGAGGCGAGGTCGCCCTTGGCTCGGGCCACGATCGCGCGGAAGGTGTGGAAGTAGGGCTCTGCCCCAAACTCGTCCTCATGGTCTCGGACGACCAAGGCGTACTCGGCGTGGCGCTCCTCGCGTCGTAGCCGCAGCAGGAGTGCGTAGAGCGCCGCGAAGCGGGACCGGCTGCGATTGGCGTGATCGTCGAGAGCGGCGCGCAGCAGCGGCTCTGGATCGGGGTATGCCTCGACGACGGCCCGGATTGCCTGCGGAAAGGCCGCGTCGGACGGTGGCGGCACCTTCGACAGCGCGGCGACGAGGTGGCTGCGGTCGGGCGCGGAGGACGCCGGCTGGCGCGATCTAGGAACCCGCAATCGAAAACCCCCGGTTCAACCAGGTGTACGGATGGTCGCTGTTGACTCTCGCCAGGAAACGCGCCAGGCTCCGGTCCCCGGTGAAGGCCGTGCGCCCGTGCAAAACCGGTAATTGTGTACGAGGTAACCGTCGCCCGTACCCAGGTGCAGAGTTTGGGCCGTCTCAGCGATCAGGCGACGGGGTGTGACCACGAGGTCCGTGCACCCATTGGTGCTGTACGGGCCGGCGATCCGGTCGTCGCGATAGCGGATGCGGGCGTGGCCGACACTGATCTCGACAACCGCCGGGCCTGGCCGACCGGTTGCCGTCCTCAACCGCAGATCGGCGATCTCGCTATCCCCGACGTGTTGGCGGACGACACCCAGCACTCGTGCGCCGTCGACCAGTGTGGCGTCTCCCCCGGCCATCGCCGGAGTCAGCATGAGGGTGGCGAGCACGCTGGGGGGCTGCGCGTGCAGACTGCGATCGGTATGCGGCGACAGGCCCAGATCGGTGAAGCCGGCCTCGTTTTCGTCCTCTCTCCTTTGCAACCGAGGCTCGATGACGGTCAGTCCGCCGGCCACCTGATGCGGATGGTCGACGGGGACGGTCCAGCGGTCGAGCAGAGCGCGGACCTCGGCGATCGACCCCTGCCGGATCAGGACGACACCGTCTCGGGCGAGTACGCCGGGCATCAGGTCCGGACTCACCTCAGCCTGGCGCCCCGCCTCCACCAGCCGCACACGCCCTGCCTACGCGCCGTCAATCCTCAGGGTCATCGAGATCGGCGGCCGCCGGAAGCTCCGACCGCGCGGGGGGCTTCACCGGGGCCGGCGTGGGCAACGCACCCAGACCTGCTCGGTCCAGCGCCGTGTGCAGGTTGCCGACCAGTTCCTTGAGCACATCTTCCCGGGCCTGGTTGTAGGCCAGTTGTGCGGCCGCCCCAGCGGCGGCTCCGGCACGCTCATAACCGCCCCAGGTGTCCAACCACTCGTAAGAGCCGTTGACACGGCGCATGCGGGCGACCCAGTAGACGGCGCCCTGCTTCCGAACCGTCCAGTAGCTGCCATCGGCCGTGTAGTTCCGGTATGCCATGCCGACCAAGGTATTGATGGAACCCAGCAGGTTGCTTCAGCCGTACGTCCACTTCAGACAGCGGCCGAGCGCCCGGGGACGAGGCCCTTGCGGCGCAGCTACCGGCACCGGTCCAGGCCCGCCAGGTCGAATCCGCCACGGGTGCCCGGGCGACAGCGGCGACCGGACAGAGTGCGCCGCCGGCCTACGTGGCCATCCTGGGCCAGGCAGAGGCACTGGCTACTTCGTGCTGAATTCCGGACCGAGCGCGAGACATGGTCCAACCTAGCCGATCATCGGAAGAGGGGCGGCTGGACATCGATGATCGGCCGTTTCGCTTCATCTGCCGGTGGCAGCATGCCTAAATCCTCAAGCTTTGTCGCCTTCAGAAGAGGTCCATCGAGGATGGCTTTCAGCACGTCGTCCTGCTGCGGCTCGAGGAGCACGCATCCATGGAGCACGGCTAGCAGGTTTCGCAAATCGTCGGTGAAGTCCCACTTACTGGCAACAATTTCGTTCAGTGGGGACGATTTGCGCACGCGGGGCCGCTTGGAGCGGTAGTCGAACCACTTCTTGACGACTTGCGTGCCACAAACGTCATAATCCCAGACTGCTGAGGGGACGGGACCGAGGGCTCCCTCGCCCACATACAGGGTCAAACTGTCCCGGTCGTACGTGATGCTTTCGGGCATGCGGTCCGCCACCCCTGGTACGGGCACGAGGACATCAGGGCGCAGTTCCCGCGGTGGTCCTGGTGGACGGCCAGCCGACGAGCAGACATAACGCTCACCGTGGGTCTGAAGCCAGATCACCCGTTCACCAAGGCCGACTGCCGCACGCCAAAGGTTTGGGTTCAATGTCAACGGGATCCGCACTCCCGGGGTGCGAAGCTCCGATCGAAATCGCGTCGAGAAGCCGGGGTGCGACGCCACGGCGGCAACATAGGCGAAAACGTCTCCGCAGGTAACGTCGCCACCGAGCTGGCGAGAAAGCTGCTCCATCAGACCAGGGGCGATGTTGGGATGATGACCGCTGACGTCACGGTACCGCGGTAGTACCTTGCCTCCATGATGACCCATGTAGTGGTCGTTATCCGGCACCTCTGCGGCGAACACGACGGCCGGTCCGGAGGTCACCGATTCCGCGAACAGTGTCGTCAGATACGTCTGATGTTTTCCGTGTGTAGACCACAGATCGGGACGGGCTCGATCGACAACCCTCCGGTCGGCAATAACATACTGCCGATCGAAGCTCCGGAAAGATACGCGCATGATGGAAACCTGAGGGTCAATATCGCCAGTCAGTGACGCAGGCTGACCGGTGCCGTCGAAGTGCGGCGAGAGTACGACGGCGATTGCCCTATCCTTAGTTTCCTTCATAAGATCTGGCCGTTCCACCACGGGAGCCAGGCTTAGACGGCGCCACCGCTCGGCCAACGTTTCTTCGTCCGGAGCGTAAACCCATGTTCGGTTCGCCTTGATACCTGGCGATTGCCACGGCATCAGGTCGGCGAGCGCGATGCAGTCGTTCCATATGGCCTGCGACGCGGGACGGAAGGGAGCCGACCACTTCGTTGGGCAGTCCAACCACCGACCGCTTGCGGCATTCAGAGCCTGGAGGGCGTCGAATTTTTCTTGCCTGGTCCCGGAGAGGGCAACGTAACGGATTCTGGCGGGTGTTTCCGTATCGGCCGTCTTGGCCCGTCCGAATACGCCGATACACAATGGCTGCTGCACGTCTGGAAAAATGCGTGTCGGCACCTCGGGCTGATGCCCTTCAGGAGATAGATCGATGATCCAACCCCAGTCGGCCTGCCGTCGCAGGTACTCACGCATGCCGGCGAAGCCTGGTCCGGTCGTATAGGCCGATGTGCAAACGAAAGCCACGACTCCCTCCGGGTGCTCAGGATGCGCTTCGAATACCTTCCAGGTGGCCCAGCGCCAAAAGTAGATGTTCAAGTTGTGCAGTTTGAACTCGAGTCTGCCGGTACTGGTGCCTCGAAAAGCGTCGAGCATGCTCGACTTTCCCTTGTTGCTGGCAAGTACGAGCCCTCCCTGGTCCTTGGCGCGTTCGAGGTAGGGCGGGTTGCCGAGAACGACCATGACCCGTTCCTCGGTCTTGACCTTGATTGCTTGCGCCCGGGAGTCAGCAATTGGCCGGTACACGTACGGGCTAACAAGTGTCTCTACGTCAGGATCCTCCAGGGTATCGGTGACGTAGAATCTGACCTTCTCGTCGGCAACCTCCAGTCCCCGCGCTGCGAGATCCTGGTGCAGCCGTAGTTCCGCTACGGCGAAGGGCGCGATCTGGCGTTCAAATCCAACTAAACGACCGAGGAGAGCACGAAGTTCAGCGGGCTCGTCCCCGTGGTCGGCCCTAACCGTCTTCGCTACACGTGCAATGACGCTCAACAGGAAGGTGCCTGTACCCATTGCCGGGTCGACGACCACTACGTCGCGGTCAGCCAGACCTAGCCGTCGGTTCAGCTTGTCGTGCAAGATGCTGTCGACAAACTGGACCATGAAGTCCGCAACGGGCTGGGGCGTGAAGTAGGAGCCACTTCCCCGTCGAACCGCTGGATCGTACAACTCCAAGAAGCGCTCATACAGCTGGTCCGATGTGTCTGTCCGCCAATCTGTCCAGTCACTGGCCTCGATGGCGCGCCGCAGCGTTTGCAGAGCCACGCTGCGCTGCTCAATGCTAGGACCACCGTGGTCCTCGGTGAGGATAGCCAGCGCTCGCCCAACGAGCAGGTGGTTCTTGGCCAGCTCTCGCCCGAGCGTCGGCAGTTCCTTGCCTTCGAACTCGATCCCTGACCGACGCGCCAACAGCAGCCCAAACGTGACGGTCTGCGCGTAGGCGTCGGCGAACAACTCCTCGCTCAGGTGGGGAAATAGCCAGGTGCGCCAGTCGGCTAGATGTTCGCTGAAGAGCCGCACCCTCCCACCGAGTCGCTCTTGACCAAGGGTGTCCAACACCTCGTCGCGCAACAATCGGCAAAGTCGTGCCGCGTCTCGGACCAGATGTTCGAGGCGGCGATGTGGACGTGGACGCCACGCAAGGAAGGCGTGGAGCACGAGCGCCAGGTTGCCGTCGGCGGGCCGAAGGCGTGCACCGGCCCGCTGCAGGTCGCCGTCCATCCGTGCCACTGGCCCCTGCAATTCTCCCCAGCGATACACCGCGAAGGACTGACCATCGCTATACAGAACGTTCGGAAGCAACTGAAGCTGGACCCATTGCCTACGCTCCCGGGCCGTGGGATGCCAACCGTGGCCGGGAACACCCCTGCCCGGCGCCTTGAGTTCCACATACCCGATCGGGGCTCCGTCGACGTCGATCAAGTAGTCAGGGCGGATAGCAAGCTCCGGGAGGCGGACCTCGCCGTGCGCCCTGACCGGGCAGCCAATCGCTTGTCCAGCCGCAACGAGAAGTTCGACCATTGGCGCCCGCAAGGTGTCCTCCCGAGCAGCCAGTCCCCGCTGAAGGACCGGCGCGACGGAGGCACCGAAGTGAGAAACAGCTGCCTCCAGCACGGCGCCGTACGCTTCAGCGGAACCCCGAGGACCGGGCACGTGGGCCGCACTGCGCGTGCGGGCGCTCCTGTCCATGCGCCCTCATCTCGACCGGTGAGTCGTAAACGTGCCGCCACCACCCAGCTCGCCAGGGCTACTCAGAGTCATTGGCCAACCTCCCGCCGTATCGCCACAGCATGCGACAGGCAGCGAAATAGATCAATGGCGACAGTGCACGTCTGACCAACCGCATGATGCCGGTAGGTACGCACGACAGAGAACGGAGGCGCCGAAGGTGACTGGCCCGACCGGCCCGCCGACGGGGCTCACATCAACACCTGATCTTGCACGTCGTGGCGGAACGGGCCTTCACGCTCCTGCCGAAGGATCTGCACACGCGCTTCGGTAAGCAGCAGGCCACCGTCCCTAATGGTGGACTGCTGGAAATCCCGCTGAACGATGAGGCTGAGCTGGTGGCCGAGCTACGGCGGCGCGGCTGCGAGGTGCACCGCGACGACGGCCTGATCAACGTGCTCGACGGCCGCAGCTTCAGCCCGCTGACCGGCTGACCCGACTCCCCGCCTCGACCGCCGGCTCCGGCCGACACACCTGAGCCGGCGGGGAATTCCGATCACCCCGAAAAACATACAGAACCGCCGTTGGTACGCCGACAATCGCCGCGTGGGAATTGCGCGTACATGACTGTTGTCGGGAGTGTCTTGGATGGTCAGACGGGTATCGCTATTGATGCAGTGGCGCCGCCGAAGAATGGCCGATCGGCAACGGTTCCACGTTTCAGCGATGGCGTTGGGATGTAACACCGTGCAACACGGAGAGGGGGTGGCGGATGGCCGACGACATGGGATCGACAGTGCCGCGACGGCAGCTCGGGCGAGCGTTGCGCGAGCTACGCACCGAGGCGCGGATGACGCTGGACGGCGCATCCGAGGCGATGCAGTTCAGCCGGCAGAAGCTGTGGCTCATCGAGACCGGCCTCGGCCCGGTCCGCGCCGTCGACGCCAAGGCCATGTGCGAGCTGTACGGGGCGACCGCCGAGCTGACCGGCGCGCTCACCGCCCTAGCCAACGAGACCAAGGCCAAGGGCTGGTGGCACTCGTACGGCGACGCCATCCCCGACTGGTTCGAACTGCACGTCGGCCTGGAATCCGCCGCGTCTCGGCTGCGCGGATACGACGAGTCACTGATTCCCGGCCTCTTGCAGACAGAGGCGTACGCCAGGGGGGCCTATCAAAATCGAACCGAGATGAGCGAGGACGAGATCGACCAGCTCATCAGCATCCGACTTCAGCGGCAGGGCCTCCTACGGCGACGGCTACCGAAGGCACCCCAGCTCAGCTCGGTGCTCGCCGAGGCGCTCCTGATCAAGCAGATCGGCAGCCGCAGGGTGATGGCCGATTAGCTCCGACACCTGAATGACCTCACTGGCCTGCCGAACATCTCCATCCGGGTCCTGCCACTATCCGTCGGGGCGCACTACGGCGCGCTCGCCGGCCGCCTTCATGATGCTTGACTTCCCTTTGACCAACCGGGTCGTCCCGGAGCCGTCGGTCGTCTACAGCGAGTCGCTGACCGGTGCCCTGTATCTCGATCGGCCCCGAGGAAATCGCCACCTACGAGAAGGTCTGGGGGAGTCTTACGTCCCTGGCTCTCGATGAGCAACAATCGAGGCAACTCGTCAGCAAGATCGTCGAAAAGGTTCATCATGACTGAACTGACCGGTGCCCAGTAGCGCAAGAGCACCCGCAGCGGTGACAACGGTGGTGCGTGTGTCGAGGTCGCCGACAACCTGCCCGGCCTCGTCGCGGTACGCGACAGCAAGGACCCGGCGGGACCAGCCCTCACCTTCTCCCCCGCCGCCTGGACCATCTTCGTTCAGGTCACGAAGTCCGAGCACTGACATGCACGGCGGACGGGAGCGCAGCTGGGCGGACGCGCCGGATGCGCTCCCGTCACGCAATCGGTCAGGAGGTCGCGTCCCCAATCGCTGGCTGAGTCACGTCCTCGAACAACGACCACCGGTTCCGCCACGCCTCCACGTCCTTCGGGTAGATGGCCGTGTGACGGCTTTCCGGGTTACGCGGGCGAACACCGCCGACGCTCGCCATGAACTCGTCGTGCCGCTCGCGCACCCCGGCACGCAGGTCGTCTCCGGGCACGACATAGAAGTCCCGACGTCCCTCGGTCACGTCCACGAGGATGTAGACGTCAATCGACATCGCCGTCATCCGGTCGATGTCCGCGATCATCCAGGTGCCCTGCGCAGCAACCTGCACGGCCGCCTTCCGTCCGTTAATCGTTACGAAGGTCTGCGGACCGTTCAGGCTCGCCGAATAGCCGTACAACAGAGCCGCAGCCACCGCTAGGTGTCGCCCAGCCTGGTGCTTCTGGTGGTTGCTGGGAGCCATCTGCTCTCCTTCGGGGTCGAAGAGGGGTAGCGGGCGGACTACGACGGCTGCCAGCCAGCGTCGATCGAATCCTGAAGCCGCTTAGTGAACACGGCATGCGCCTGCCGGTACTCGGTCTCTCGATCCGCCTTAAAAAACGGCGCCACGTACCCTTCCGGCACCGGGCTCCGCGCCGGATCATCGAGATACGCCAACAACTGCAGAAAATGCTCTTTCTTCTGGCCCACTCCGTATGCGTTGTGGTCTGCCGCGATTTTGCGCCCTCGACTATCGAACCACATCATTGATTCGTAGTCGGCCATGATTGGGTAACGGGACTGATAGATTGACAAAAACTCCGACAACCCCAGTCCCAACCAAGTCGCAACGATGGCATCTATCTCGACTAGCGCGGCCCGTCGCTCCCACTCCGAGCGCAACGGTACCTCCGGCCGCCAAGGCCCGCGATTTGTAAGCAATGGCGTAGTTCCGGGCCAGGCAATTGCCCATTCTTCAGCAGCACCCCATGATGCGTCGAAAAGCTGTTTCCAAAGATCAGAATAGGCGGACGTAAGGCAGTTAAGTTTCAGCGTTCGCAGCAACAGTGCGGGGGCAAGAGGGTGATCACTCGCTGGCGCAGGCATTGCATGTGCCTCTCGAACCTGAAGATCTCCCCGGCCCGCGATGCGGAGCAAGTAGTCGAGAGGAAGCGAAGACCAAAACCCCGCAGCCAGTGCAGTAACTCTGCTGTCGCTGAAGGCCATAGAGTGGACGGTGTGAACGTGGGTCGGACCTGGTGGAATTAGAGCGGCGAACAGGCTTCGCTCATTCCCGCTTGGGATACGCCGCCTCCAGGCCACCCGGTAATGCTCCAGGTAACTCTTTCCCTCGTACGTTTCCTCGGTTGAAACATGACGACCAGTAACTTGATAATTAGTGCGCGGGAGGATGGAATCCGGCAGGACAGGAAGATTGAATGCAGTCCAGTCGCCCTTGCTCCGACAGGCCTCATTCGGCTGCTTAAAGAAGGGGTTGCCTACATGGAGATGAGGTCCCTGTATAACGACTGCGGCCAACGAGGACGGTGTGGTCGTCTGCCATCGTATGACCCCTTCCACCTTCGCCATCTTCTCGTGAAGGCCAGCGCTGATGTGTGGTCGCAGACTCCCAAGCCTCACATCGACTGCGGCAAGCGATTCAATCGCGCGCTGCTCGAACCTGGTAATTGGATACAGAAGTGGGGAAGTATCAGCGGCCGAGTCGTTGCCAAAGATTAACTTTGACCAAACACTAAGAACCGGGAGCGTGACCTCAATTAATCGATCTGAATGAGCCCGAAGGTCCCACTTCCCATCATGCTTGATGCCTGGCAGGGCACCGACACCGTCATGAGCCAGAGAGTCGGCAAGCGTCTTCGGGTCGAATAGCCAACTTGCATGAAGAAACGCAACATTTCTCGGATGCGAGTAGATATGAATTCCGAAACTAACGGGATGACCGATCTCGGGGAATATTGATCGTTCGTTCACGAAGTGCGCATGTAGGCGCAGATGACGATATGCGGCGGCACGAAGATTAGTCTCTTTCGCTCCAACGAAATGCGAATCGGGATGGACTAAGCCAACAGAGCCGCCTTGAGCCAGGCAATCCCAAACTTTTACCATGAATCCACGGTAGAGATCCGGCTGCGTTCCTTCCAACAGTCGGTAGGTAGCAGGGTTGGCGATGAACCTGCTTAGGCCTGAATTGCTCGTCAACTCGTTTAACGCATATCGGAGCGTGCCATCTGAATTCAGAGTGTGGACCTTGCGTTGCCGCCAAACGCCCTCCGTCGCTCTTTCCGCCAGAGCGAACCAAGGATCAACCTCAGCCAAGACGGCATCTTCCCGCCACGTTGGCCGAACCCATGGCGGGTTACCTACCTGAAGGTCAAATCCGCCCTTGCCGAGCGATTGAGCGAAAGTTAGTTCCCAATGGAAGAAGCCCTGCTGTTCGGCGATCTGGTCGACGGCGAGAAGCCAGGGGAAACGATCGGACAGCGTCCACGGTGAGTCGACGCCGATCACGCTGTCGAGCTTGCCCTCGAAATCGCTCATCTCGCTAAGGCTGGTCAGCTTCCGGCCGTAGAACCTCTCGGTGTTCTCGTCAAGATCGCGCCGGCCGATGAGCGCTTCTGCGAACGTCAACCAGTCGTCCAGGTTAGACAGCGGCACCTGCTGGCGGAGCTGTTCCGCCACCGTCATCCGCCGGGTGCCGGTCGCCTTCGTCGGCATCTTCATCTGCTGCGGCTGCACGTTGCCGTAGAGATCCCGAGTCTCGTAGACCACCGGTTCCTCGTACGCCGGTTCGTCCTTGATGTGCGAGACCTGGACGGGCGTGGCCGGGTAGGCCGGGTCGGAGCCGTCGAGTAGCCCGACCTTGTCCAGCGGCCAGAACCACAGCGCGCACCAGACGTCCATCAGTGTCTTAAGCCGCCAATACGGCGTCCCTGGCGCGGTCAGGTCGGCGAGGATCTCGTCCCGGGGCACAGCCTCGGTGACCGGCGGCAGGTCGTCGGCACCCCAGACCGCGATGTCGCGGCGAATCTCCTGTTCGGAGATGGCCAGCCGCTGCTGCACCAGCCCCCACAGGAACTCCACCCGCCGCGCGAGCGCCTGCAACCGCTGGACCTGCGAGTTCTTCCCCTTGGCCGACGGCGTGCGCTTCATCGCTGTACGCCAGGCTTTCAAACGGGCGGTCTCAGCCGGCGCCAACTCGCGGGCCTCCTTCTCCCCCGCGACGGCACCCCAGCCGTCGGCCGGGAGCAGGAAGTGGTGGATGCTGCCCTCGTCGATCGGCCCGTCCCGGAAGGGTTGTTCCTTTGGCGCGGTGGTGAGCCACGACTTGTCGGCGAGCTGCTTCGGTGTGTAGGTCTTGCGCCCGGCGCCGATGAGCGAGTTGCCGCGTTGTAGGTGCAGGCCGAACCAGGGGGCTTGGAGGCCAGCGTGCATGACGTTGAGCCAGAGCGACACCTCGGCCAGCTCGACGGCGGTGCGGTTGAGGTCGACGCCGTAGCTGTTGTGCAGAGCGATGTACGCCTTCACCCGCTGGAGTTCGAGGTGGTAGTCCTCCGGGTCGAGGGTGACGTCCAGTTCCTTCTGCCGGCGGCGCAGGTATTCGGCGGCTACCTGGTTGATCGCCTCGTTGAGGAACGCGCCGGAGCCGAGCGCCGGCTCGCAGATCGTCCAGTCCAGCAGTTCGCGGGCGGGGGTGATGGTGTCGTCCTGGTCGAGCCGGTACTTCAGGGCGAGCTGGACGGTGACCTCGGTCAGCGACTGTGGGGTGTAGTAGGAGGCGCTGGTCTGCCGGTCGCGGCCGGCGAGCCGGTAGACGAACTGGCCCGCCTCGTGGCAGACCCGGCTGCGGACGCCGGTGTACGGGTTCTCCTTGTAGACGAAGACGTTGTCGTCGTACTCGTCGGTCTTGGAGGCCGGGATCATCCACGAGCCGTCCTTCGGGTCGCCGTTCTTGGCGACCTCGTAGAGCTGCTCGGTGGCGACGAAACCGGTGTACGACATCAGGCCCTCGTAGACCGCGCCGAGCTGGTTGATGCCAAGCTGGGCGTACGAGATGAAGCCGCCGCGGCGCTTCTTGCCGCCCTTGGTGAGCATCAGCCGGCGCAGCACCTCGTAGAGGACCTTGTTGCGCAGCCGGGTGTCGATCCTCGGGCCCTCCGGGTCGTCCGGGTCGCTGCCCGGCACGGCGATGAGTCGGCCGATGAGCTCGGTCTTCTCCGGCAGGAACAGGTCCGACTTCATCGGCTCGAAGCGCAGCCCCTCCCCCTCGCTGGCCTTCTCCTCGACGTCTGCGCCGCGGCGCGGCCGGTGCCCCTCGTTGACCATGTGGAACAGCAGGTCGAGTGACTCGTACAGGTGGGTGCCCTCCTCGGCGGAGGGGGCGAGGCGGCGGGAGACGAGGTCACCGAGGCGGGCGAGGCTGTAGCCCTCGACGTACTGGGGGTCGTTGACCGGCAGTACGCCCAGCTCGGGGCGGGCCTCGGCGTAGAGCAGGAACAGGATGCGGTAGAGGTAGCGCAGCGACTCCCGGCCCAGCTCCTTCGCCAGCTCGTCGAGGGCCATCACCTGCTGCGGCTGGTAGCCGGCCCGCCGGATCTGGTCGAGGACCTCGTTGGCGATGAGTTCGACGGAGACCTTCAGGCCCTCGCGGAGTTCGCTGGAGACGCCCACAGCGTGCTGGCGGGAGCCGGCGACCAGGTCGGCGAGGGGTTCCGTGCCACCCTCGGCGGGTGGGCGCAGCGAGTCGGCGCCGAAGAGTGCGGCGACGACGTCTAGTTCCTTGTCGTCGTTGCGGGCGTACGCGGTGTCGAGGCTGACGGCCAGGTAGCGGCCCTCACCCCAGACCGTGCGGTCGGCGAGGGTTACCACGCCACCGCTGAGGATCAGCACGTAGCGGGGCTTCGGGCTGTCGGCGGCGAAGAGCAGCGAGGCGAGCTTGGCGCCCGTCTCGATGGTCTCGGTGCTCGACAGGGTGAGCGGGTCGAGCAGGCGGCCGGCGTCGTCCGGGTCCTGGGCGGCCTCGGTGTCGACCGCCCAGCCGCAGTCCAACGCCACGATGCCGTGCGCGGTGCCCAGCTCGGCGTGCGCGACGTGGACCTCGTACTCCTGGGCGTTGCGCTCGACGGTGATGGTCTGCGGCTGCGGGTCGAAGCCGAGCGCCCGCAGCACGTCCTGGTGCTGCTTGCGCAGCCGCTCCGGGTCGAAGAGTTCGGCGTCGGTCAGCTCGGTCTTGGCGTCGAAGAAAGGCCGGCGCATGCGGCGCAACTGGGTGCGCGGGGTCTGCTCGCCACTCTTCTCCGCCGCGGTCCATCGCTTGATTAAATCGCTGCCCTTGAGGGTGGTCGGCAGGATCTCGGCCAGGTAGTGCGCGGAGAGGTACTCGCCACGATTGGTCAGCGACTCGAAGCTCATGCGGCGTTCTCCTGCGACGGTACGAGGACGGCGAGCACCCGCAGCAGCGGGTCGCCGGTGGTTTCCAAGCGATCGAGCAGGTCGTGCTGCTCCTGGACGGTGGTGTCGACGCGCTGGCGTCGCTTCTCCCGATGCGCGCCGGGCAGCTCATCGAAGAGGCTCGCCTGTTGGAAGGCGCTCAGCTGCTCGCGATATTTGCGCAACGGCTCGGCGTTCGCCTCGGCCCACTCGTCGCGCTTGCCCTCCAGGTACCGCCGGGCCACCTGGACGGCCTCCGGCAGCAGCTCCTTCAGTGGACCGATGGCGATGGCCTCGGCGCGGTTGACCATCGTGGGGCCGACATTGGCCTCCCGCAGCACCTCGTCCATGGCCCGGATGGTTGGCGCGGCGGGGAGATCGGAGACGGCCATCCACTGCACGACGGTGGGTTGGCCGAGGCGGTTGGCGTAGACGCCCTGGATCAGGAACGTGGGTGCGGCCACGTCGGCGGTGAGCACCGGGGCCTGCTGGCGGCCCAGCCGGATCAACACCTTGTCGACCAACCAGTCGACCATCGGGTGCACGTCGCTGAGGAAGGCGATGTCCGGCCACATCGGGGTCTTGCTCTGCCGGGCCTGGTCGAGTTTGCGCTGGGCGAGCGGACGGTCGAAGGTGACCTTGAGCCGCAGGTCCTCGCCCTCCCGATGCGCCCGCAGGTAGGAGCGGGGCAGGTCGGTGAGCCGGTGCACCAGGTCGTGAGGCGCGAGGAACGTCAGCAACTCGTCCTCGCGGCGCAGGTCGATGTGATCCTCGGGGCGGTCCTCGTAGATCTCGTAGAGGGCCGTGTCGACGAAGTCCTGCGTCGAGTCGAAGAGCTTCGGCACCCGGGCCTGCAACACGTCCGACGTCACCGGTGCGGTGCCGACCTCGCCGAAGAGGTCGGCCATCACGTCGACCTCGGCGTGGGCCGCCTCGTAGGACTCGTCCACCGACTTGCCGGCGAGCAGGTCGCGGACCAGCCGGTCCTCCTCGGCCTTGGCGTCGAACTGACCGGTCAGGGCCTCGACGCTGCCGAGGCTGCGGTGCGCGGTCTCCTCACGGTTGAGCAGCTTCTCGGCGACCGTCCGGTCGTCCTTCGCGTCGTCGCGGTCGGAGGTGAGGATCAACGCGCGGAACTGCGGTTGATGCTTCTGCCCGTACCGGTCGATGCGGCCGTTGCGCTGCTCGATCCGGATCAGGCTCCACGGGATGTCGTAGTGGATCAGATGGTGGCACTGCTGGTGCAGGTTGACGCCCTCGGAGGCGACGTCACCTGTGAAGAGCAGCCGGACGTCGCTGCCGGCCAGCTCGAACTCCTGCAGGATCGTCTGTTCGTCCTTGTCGGCCACGCCCCCGTGCAGCACCCGAATCGCGTTCGGCTTGAGGCCGAGCAGCCCGGGGACCACCTCGGCGAGCCACTTGATGGTGGGCACCCGCTCGGAGAAGACCACCGCCCGGGTCTCGCTGCCCTTAGCGACGCCGATCTTCCGCAGCTCGTCGACCAGCCCCTTGAGCTTGCTGGAATCCTGGTCGGTCATCGCCGAGGTCAGCTCCGCGAGCCGGTCCAGCGCCGCCCGCTCGGTGCCGGTGGCCTTCTTACGCCGGTTGGTCACCGTCTCGTGCAACGCACGGTGCGAGGAGAGAAACGACTTCAACAAGGTGTACGGGAAGAGTCGGTGCTGCCCGGTGATCGCCTCGTCGGTCCACTTGCCGGCCAACCAGACATCGGTCAACTCGTCGAAGATCTGCTCCTCGATCGGGGTCGCCGCGCAGTGCAGCGCCTCAGACGGGCCGCGGTCGGCCCAGCGGTCGCCGATCTGGTCGCGTACCTCCGGGCTGATCTTCGTGCGGCGCAGGTAGAGGTGCGCGATGTCGCTGGCCTGATAGTCCTTCTCGTTGGCGATCGCCGCGGGGTCGAGCAGCGAGATCAGCTGGGCAAAGGACTGCTTGTCACCGTTGTGCGGGGTGGCGCTGGCCAACAGCAGCGCGTCGGTCTTCGCGGCCAGCCGGCGGGCCAGCTCATTGCGCTGAGTGCCCTTGTTGATGAGGTTGTGCGACTCGTCGATGACGACCGCGTCCCAGGTCGTGGCATCAAGGTGGTGGCCGAACTGGCCGGCGTCCTTGAGGGTGTCGACCGAGATGATGGCCCGCTTGAAGTAGGTGAACGGGTTACGCCCGGCCGGGATCTCCTGCTGGATGCGCTGGATGCCGGTCGAGTCCAGCCGGACCAGCGGGATCGCGAACCGGGTCCAGAGTTCCCGCTGGAACTGCTCAAGCACCTGCTGCGGCGAGACCACCAGAATGCGCTCACCGCGACCCCGGCGGATCAGCTCGGCGAGGATCAACCCGATCTCCAGGGTCTTGCCCAGGCCGACCACGTCGGCGAGCAGGATCCGCGGCCGCAGGCCGGAGAGCGCCAGCTCCACCGGTCGTTGCTGGTAGGTCAGCGGGTCGAGCAAGAACCGGTCGGCGAGGGCCAACCCGCGCTCGGTACGCGGCAGCGGCGTACGCCGCAGCACGGCTTCCAGGAAGAGGCGGCTCTGCCGGAACCGCGACGAGGTGTCCTGGATGAGGTCCGTCTCCTCGGGCACCAGCGGCGTGATGTCCTCAAGTTTGGTGAAGAAGGTCGCCTCGACGTCCTGCACGAACTCGGAGACGCCGACCGCCTTCACCATCGTGCCGTCTGCGGTGCCGGTCTTGACGCTGCGGATCAACCACTCCTCGTCGCGGACAACGATGCGGGAGCCCGGAGCGAAGGTCGCGGCCTGGGTGGTGGTCATCGGTGGTGCCTTCCTACAGGGTCGAGCGGCGGGCGTACTGGCGGCGCACCTTGTCGACCAGCCACGTCACGTCGGTAGACGCCTTGGCGGGTGGCTGGCGATCGGGCTTGGCCGGTTCCGGAGGGGTCGCATCCTCGATGACCGGCGTGTCCTCCGGGTCCTCTCGCGGATCATCCAGGTCCGGGGGGACCAGCAACTCCGTGCCACCGTCATAGGTGAGGTCGGCGACTTCCTGGCGCAGGGCATGGACGCTCTTGCCGCTGGTAGCGGTGGCGACCGCGAGCAGCCGGGCGCGTACGTCGGTGAGGCCGGGCCGGGCGGTGGGGTCGTAGGCGAGCATCGCGCCGAGCAACTGCACCAGCTCGGCCGGCACCCCGGAGAGGTCGGGAAGATCGCTCGGCTCGCTGATGCGCAGCAGCAGATTCCACGAGTTGGTCGGCGGGTAGAGCCCACGCCCGGTCAGCGCGAAGACCAGCGTCGCCGCAAGCGCATAGACGTCCACCGCCGGGGTGAGGTCCCGCTCTCCCTTGACCTGCTCGGGCGACATGTAGGCGGGAGTGCCGACCAGCGCGCCGGGCTCGGTCAGGTAGTCGTTCCGGTCGATCAGCACCGCCAGCCCGAAGTCGATCAGCTTGGGACCGTCGGGGCCGAGGATGATGTTCTGCGGCTTGAGGTCCCGGTGCAGCAGCTTGACCTCGTGCACCTTGGCGAGGCCTTCGGCGAGCATCGCGCCGGCCATCGCGGCCAACGGCAGGGAGAGCGCCCCTCGGGCGTCGACGTGCTGGCGCAGCGTGGCCCCCGGGACGTACTCCACGGCGAGCCATGCGGGGTCCCCGTACGCATCGGCGCCCTCCAGGCGGGCTACCCGAGAGCCGAAGACCAGCTTCAGGCTCTCGACCTCGGTAGCGAACCGCTCACGCACCGTCGGCGCCTCAATCAGATGCTGCTTGATCACCTTGATGGCGACTCGCTCGGCGGTCGGCGACACCGCGAAGAACACGTCGCCCATCCCACCTGAGCCCAATGGCCGGACCAGCTCATAACCGCCGATTTTGCCCAGCGTCATTCGTCCCCCTCACGAAGACACCCACCGAAGCTGCCCGTCCGCCTGTCAGCTCAACGCCTCGGCGGACGCATGACCGTACAACGTTGAACTTTCATGAGGAAGCGTCCGAACGGCGGTTCTTGTTGGGCGCTGCATTCATGCTTGGTGTGGCACTGAGGTCTAGCGTCGCTGTCCGATTTCCGACTGACGTGCGGCCTGTCAACCGTTCCAGAACATCAGATCGCGCGCCTGCCGCGAACAGGCCGCCAGCTCCGGCACGTCACGCCTAGGGACGACGTAATCCCGCTCACGGATGAGCGCGAGAAAATCCTGTGGCAATGCGATGCGGTGACGTCTTACGTAATAGGCGAGGTCTTTCCTCCAAAGCCAGTCACCGTCAGTCATGACGGTCGAGCCGTTCATTACTTGCCGGGTCGAGTCGAAGGCGTCGTTGGCGACGTCCATCACGTCGATGAGGACATGTCCCGAGGTCAGATAGGCGACCACCCGAGTGCGGTCGGGCAGTTCCTCGTCGGCGATGCTGTCGAAGATGCTCTCCTGCGGCTCGGCAGAGCGGACCGGTCCGAATTCGCGGAACATCCCCGCCGTCTTCACCTGACCGCCGCCCATCAACGCCCGCCGTTCGGATAGAAGGTCTTCCACTCTCCGTTGCCCCGGATCATCGGGGTCTGCCCCACGGGACCATACCGGTCGACACCGACGGCATCGGTCGGAGCCGTCACCTGCACCCCGAGAGCGTCGGCGACCCGTTGCGCCGCTGGTGGCACTCCGGCCTCGGGGTTGACTGCGCCGGTGTGACAGGACACCAGGCGCACCGGGCCACCGTCGTAGTGCGGGTTGGCGCGGATGGCATCGGCGATCTGCTGTGGGTCGGTGAGATTTGCGGGATGATCGGCACCGTCCGCACCCACGAGGCCCGGCCGGAACAGACCTGTGGGTTCACCGTGTACGACCACATCGTGATGGCCAGGGATGGGCGCGACGGCATCGAAATTGCGCATCGTGGCGCTGTCATAGCCGATGGCCGTGCTGTTCGGCCGGTGATAGACCGGGTCCCCCGCTGGGAGATTCGCATCGGGCGGTGGCGGCACCTGAGGATGCGCGGAGGGATCCTCCCAATCCGACCGACGCCCCATCGAGTCGAGATCAGGCTCTCCCCACGGCGCTGTGCGTCCATCGGGTGCGCCGCCGTGCACCGGGTTGACCGGGTCTGTGCGGGCAGCCCGCCGGAGCAGGCCGTTGAGATCGGCGATGAGGTCGCCCATGCGGCTGAGCAGCGGGGTCAGCCGACGCAGACTGCTGATCAGCGCGCTGATCAGCTTGCCGATCCGCGCCGCCCATTTGGCCACCAGGCTGCTCACCTGGGAGATCACCAACGGCGTCGCGATGCCCAGCGTCCCGCCGGCCTCGGCCAGCCAGAGCGGCAATCTGACCGCCAGCACCGAGACGAAGTCCGCGATGAGGTCCCTCACCAGCTCGCGGACCAACGCAACCAACAGGCCGGCGCCCTCCACAAGGGCAGCGATGCCGCCGGCAGCCCGAGCGATGCCCTCCATCGCCCGCACCTGACCCGACATGTGCGCCCGGTATGCCCGTGCCGAGGCGCCCTCCCATTCGCCGAGCTGCGTGGAGACTGCCGCTTGCAGGTCCGCCAGCGCGTCGGTGCTCTGCTTGGCGACGTTGCGCCATGTGTGCGCGTAGGCGTCGATCTGGTCCGGGTCGCCGGCCAGCCAGTCCAGCGGGTCGGACAGCGGCTTGACGTGTTCGAGCAACCAGCCGACGCCCCAACTGATCAGCGACCCGAGCGGATCGAGCACGGTGGCCAGAGCGTCCATCGACGTGGCGACACCACCGATCGTCGAGTCGATCCAGCTGCCCGACTCAATTCCCGACACCGTCTCGGCGACGTCCTCCACCAATCCGAGCCCGGTGTACCACCGGGTCGAGTCCTGGCGTTCGACCACCAACGGGTTGGCCGCCATGTCGGTCACAGCGGCAGTTCCAGCCGGCCGGCCCTGTCGGCAAATCGTCGTGCGCTCGCATCGTCGGTGGCTTCGGTCGAGGCAGCAGCCAATCGCAGGCCGGCCGCCGCCTCGCGCAGTGCTTCAGCGGACTCTCCCAGCGCGGTCGCTGTCCTGTCCGCCACGGGGTCGATCAGACGAGGCAGGAACCCGCAGATCTGGCCGTAGGCGTTCGCGCCCATCTGCACGTACGCCGCCGCCCCACGAGCGGTTGCCATCCTGTCGGCGGCGTCGTCGACCGCGGCGGCGTGGCGACTGACCGCCGAAACCGACATCTGCATCTCCGCGTCACCGGCCACCACTGAAGCCCCGCTCCCAGCGACCGGGCTGCTCGTCACCGGGCTTGGGGAAACGCCTAGCAGAGGCGTCGGTGACCGCCCGTCCGATTCTCGAATCGATGAGCACGGTGTCGTGACCTCCCCCATCGCGCTCGCGGCGTTCCGCTCAGCCCTCCACTGTGCCGCACGATCGCGATGGACGGTGTCCCAGACATCAGGCGCCTGGCCGCAGGACCCCCCGTGCCAACCCGTCTGCGGTGAGTTGCGCCAGCTCCGCCCCGAGCGACGCGGCCTGGCGGATTGCCGACTCGAAGGCGTCCAAGCGCCGAAACGCCTCCCCGTGCGCCCGCTGGTCGTCAAGCGACAGTCGCCGCACCTGCGCCCGTCGGATGTCGAACCGCATCGTCCCCGAGAGGCTCGACGCCTGCTTCTCGTTCGCCGACGTCCGCAGCTGACCGGCCAGGAACCACGGATCCAACGCCGCCGGGTTAGGCCGCAGCAGGTAGAGGTTGCGCCCCAACAGCGCCCCCTCGGTCGTGACCACCCGTGCGGTGAGTTGCCGCGCGATCATCGGCACCACGACGTCCCCTACCGCGAGGGAAATCTCCTGGCCGAACCGGTCGTCGACCCGCCCGGAGGCCTCTACCCCGGCGAGTACGTCCGGCACGGTGAGCACCGGCGGACCGTCCGGTGCGGGTGTGGACGTGCCGGAGCGGACCGGCCCGATCAGTTGCAGGGCCCCGGTCTTGGCCAACTCCCCCACCGTCAGGAACGCGCCGTCCGGCCCCCCGGGCGCGGGCGTGACCTGCGGCAGCAGCGCCGGCAGCTCGCCGAAGATGGCGGCCAGGCGTTCTCTGGTGCGTACCAGATGCTCGCCGGAAGCCTCGCCCACGACGGCGGGTTGCCTGCGGGCGGGGGTGAGGTCGACGTCCTCATCGAGCAGCTCGATGACCGGGACGGCGCGGGCGAACCCGGCCTCCTCGACGTCGCCGTCCGGGGCGGCGGCGAACGCCCGCCACGCGGCCAGCACGCGCGGCGCGGTGTCGCCCAGGTCGCCGCCGGCGGCGTCGATCAGCAGCGCCCGCGCCGGTGGCGGCGCGTCGGTCGCGGCGCGTCGCAGCACCCACAGGTGCAGGGGTACGCCGTGTGGGGCGGCTACGCCGGGCGGGAGGGCGATGACGGCCCGCAGGTGGCCTCGGCGGAGCAGTTCGCCGCGGATCCTTTTGCCGGCACGGCGGCTGGCGACGGTGGGTGGCATCAGCAGGACTGCGTGCCCGCCGACCCGCAGGTGGGCCAGGGCGTGTTGCACCCAGGCCAGCTCGGGTTCGGTGCGGGGTGTGGTGACGACGATCCAGCGAGGGTCGTGGCCGAGTTCGTCGTCGCCCCAGTTGGTGGCGCCGAACGGGGGGTGGCAGACGACGGCGTCGACGGCGCGGCCGGCGAACGCGTCGGCGCGCAGGGTGTCGCCGGGGCTGACCTCCCCGGGTACGTCGTGCAGGGCCAGCCACAGGCCGGCGAGTTCGGCGAGGTCCTCGTCGAGTTCCTGCCCGTACACGGAGGTGCTGCCGGCGCGGACGGCGGCCCGGAGGATCGCGCCGGAGCCGGCGGCTGGGTCGAGTGTGGAGCCGCCGCCGACGTTGGCGAGCCCGATCATCAGGTCGGCGAGGTCGTCGGGGGTGGCGAAGGGGCGGCCGGGCCCGGGGGCGGAGAAGCGCTGCCACAGCTCGTCGAACGCGCCCTGCGGGCCCAATTGGTCGGCCAGGGCGTCGACGTCGGGCAGTAACGGCGCGAGATGCCCGTCGGGGTGGCCGGTTCGGGAGCCGCGTTGTCGGGCCAGCAGCACCGCGCCGACGGCGGCGAGCCCACCGGCCGGGGTGTCGCTGGCGGCGGCGAGGTGTCGCCAGAGCCGGTCGGCGGTGGCCAGCTCGGGAAGTTTGCCCTGGGCGCGTAGCCACTGCTCGACCTGGAGCAGGTCGAACTCGGGGCTCGCCGTCGTCCCGCCCACCGGCGCGGGGAAGTCGGGATGCCGCTTACGCCAGTTGCTGACGGCAGCGCGACCGACACCGGCGAGCCGGGCGATCTCCGCTGCCGTGATGGTCGGGTTCTCCTGCACTCCAAGAGTTTCGCACATCCGTCAAGCACGAGATTGTCCGTTGACACCGTTCTAGGACGATGCTCTTATTGACACCGCAACGCTCACATCAGGAGGACAGCGATGCGCAAGACGACGACTCTCGCCCTGATCGCCACCGGCCTCATCGCCCTGGGCTGCGGCTCCGGCACCGCCGACAAGGCGAGCGACTCCAGCAGCGACAGCAAGGCGAGCGGCACCACCAGCGACGAAGGCGGCGCCAAGGCCGAGGAGAAGCCGGCCAAGACCGCGAAGATCGGTCAGCCGGCCCGGGACGGGAAGTTCGAGTTCACCGTCAAGTCGTCCAAGTGCGGCGTGGCCAAGATCGGCAGCGACATGCTCGGCGCGAAGGCGCAGGGCCAGTTCTGCCTGGTCACGGTCAACGTGAAGAACATCGGCAAGGAAGCGCAGATGTTCGACGGCAGCAGCCAGAAGGCGTACGCGGCCGACGGGACCGAGTACTCCGCCGACACCGAAGCGGCCATCTACGCCAACAAGAACGCCGAGACGTTCCTCAACGACGTCAACCCCGGCAACCAGGTGACCGGCGTCGTCGTCTTCGACATCCCGAAGAACGTCAAGCTCACGAAGCTCGAGCTGCACGACTCACCGTTCTCCGGCGGCGTCGACGTCACCCTCGGCTGACCTCCCCCACCCCCCGGGGCGGGTCTGGACGATCCGCCCCGGCTGTTCACACCATCCCTGTTCACAGAGGGAACCCGGTGATGACCAACCTGATCACACCAGATCTACGCGAGAGCCCCGAGTGTCTGGAGTCGACCGCTGGCACCTCGGCCAACCCTGCGAGTGACGCCTCCAGTGCGAGCACAGCGATCATCACCCCTTCGGACTGACTCGTTGCTCTTTATGGCGGTCCAGCACTCGGCCGTCCCGCTGTCCTTCCGCTCTTTGGAGACGACCATGGCCCTCCTACACCCTTACGGCATCCCCCGCTGCTCGGCGAGGACCGTCCACCTGCGTCGAGCCGTCCGCGCCACCGGCGCCCTGCTCACCACTGCCCTGCTGGCGACGACGCTCACTGGCTGCGGCGACGAGAAGAGCTCCACCGCCACGTCAGCGACCACCTCACCGAGCGCGTCCACCTCACCGAGCGCGTCCGCCTCCCCCAGCGCGTCGCCGACGCCGCCGCCCGACCGGGACGGCGACGGTGTCCCCGACTCGAGCGACACCTATCCCGACGACCCGAAGAACACGCCGCAGCAGCCCCCGGTCAGTCTCGAGTGCGACACGGGTAACGACTGGGATGCGCTGCTCACAGTGCGGCCCGGCAAGGACGGCCGGCCGGACTTCAGTGAGGTGTGGGCGGCGAAGCCGACGGCCTGCGACGCCCAGGCGGAGATCTACCCCGTGACCGACACCGAGAAGGCGGCGCTGAAAACGTCCAAGTACGAGGACGGCAACATCACGACCCTGTACGAGATGTGCGCCGCCGTCGACCCTGAGGACACGTACCTGGAGGCGGACTACGCCGCCAGCAGCGAACAGATCCCGGAGATCAACGGGGCCCTCCTACTCTGTCCCACCTACCCGTACGTGAAGAAATGGCGCGAGGCGGTGAAGCGCGGGCAGGCCGACGTGGACCTGGCAGCCCAGGGTCGGATCTTCAGCGAGGGCACGTTTCGCGTCGGTAAGGAGATCAAGCCCGGCACGTACGTCACCACGGACGTCGAAGGCTGCTACTGGGAGAGGCAGAACAGCTCCGGCGACACGATCGACAACTACTTCACCAACAGCGCCCGCCGAGTGCAGGTGACCATCCGCGCCTCTGACTACGCCTTCAGCTCCGAGAACTGCGGCGAGTGGCGCCCCGCGCGCTGAGCTGAGGCACCCACATCCACCGCCTACCCCGGGCGGGCCGACGAGTCGTCGGTCCGCGGACCCCACACACCTGGAGACGATCATGACCGAGCCTCCGCAGCCCACCACGCCCCTGATCGAGCTGATCTTCGAGCGGCTGGCCGCCGCTGACGTACCGACCGAGACCGCCGAGCTGGTCCTCGCCGCCCTCACCAGCGACGACGACCTGACCGCCGCGCTCGCCGGCGCCCCCACCCGGCTCGACCCCCACTCCCCCATCGGCGACGACTCGGCGGAGCACATCTGGTTGAAGTCGGTGACCGTCGCCGGTTTTCGCGGCGTCGGCCCGGAGCGGACCCTCCAGGTCGACCCCGGTCCGGGCCTCACGCTGGTCGTCGGCCGTAACGGATCCGGCAAGTCCAGCTTCGCCGAGGCCGTCGAGCTCGCCCTGACCGGTGACAGCGCGCGCTGGGCCGACAAGACGAGCGTCTGGCGTACGGGGTGGCGCAACCTGCACAACCCGGACCCGTGCTGGGTCGACGTGGAGCTGCGGGTCGACGGGGTGGCGACGCCGACCCGGGTGCACCGCGCCTGGCCGGTCGACGCGGGGCTCACCGATGCCGAGGTGACGGTCACGAGCGCGCACGGGCGGCACGGGGGCCTCGACGAGCTGGGGCTGGCCCGCCCGCTGGAGCTGTACCGACCGTTCCTCACCGCGGCCGAACTGGGCAAGCTCGCCTCCGGCACGCAGAGCCAGCTCTTCGACGCGCTCTTCGCGATCCTCGGGCTCGACGCGCTCACCGACGCTGATCAGCGTCTGCTACGCGCCGCCCGGCCGCACGACACCACCATCAAGGAGGTACGCGCACAGCGCACCGCCCTGGCCAACGCGCTCGCCGACATCACCGACGAGCGGGCCCAGCGGATCGCCGTACTGCTGCGCGGCCGGGGAGCGGTCGATTTCGGCGCGGTCACGGCGGTCCTCGACGAGCCGGACGAGGCGACCACCGACCGGGAGGTGCTGCTCTGCCGCGAACTCGCCGACCTCGACCCGCCGCCGGTCGACGAGGTGACCCGGCTCGCCGCTCAGCTACGGGAGGCGGCGGACGAGGCGGTGCGGTACGACGGTGGCCGATCCCGGGCCGCGTTGCGCAGCGCCGAACTGCTCCGCCTCGCCCTCGAACAGCACGAGGACGCGGGCGACGGGCCGTGTCCGGTCTGCGCCACCGGCACCCTCGACGACGGGTGGCGTGCCGCCGCCGAATGGTCGCTCACCGAACTGCGGCAGCGCAGTGTCGCCGCCCAGACGGCGGCGACCCGGCTCACGGCTCTGCTGCGGCAGGCGCGCCACCTGATCGACGACCTGGCGGTACCCGAGCAACTCGGGTCGGAGGCCTCGGTCGGCGTGTTGCGCGACGCCATGGCCGCGCTTGCCCGCGTACCCGGGGAGCCTGCCGCGCTGGCCGACCACCTGGCCGCGCGGTACCCGGCCGTAGTGGCGGCGGCGGACGCGGCCCGCGCGTACGCCGAGGAGTTTCTGCGGCAGCGCGACACCGGCTGGCGGGCCGCCGCGGCCGACGTGCGCGAGTGGGTGGCCGCCGCCGGCGGGCTTGCGGCGCGGGAGGCGACCCTGGCCCGGTTGAAGGCCGCGCGCGCGTGGCTGAAGGGGGCGGCTATGGAGATCCGCAACGAGCGGATCGCGCCGTTCGCCGGGCATTCGCAGCGGATCTGGGCTCAGCTACGACAGGAGAGCAACGTCGAGTTGGGTGCGATGACGCTGGAGGGGATCAACAACCGGCGGCGGGTGGTCTTCCCGGTCAGCGTGGACGGCGCCGACAACGGCACCGCGCTGGGGGTGATGAGTCAGGGTGAGATGCAGGGGCTCGGGTTGGCCACGTTCCTGCCGCGCAGCTGTGCCCCGGAGAGCCCGTTCCGGTTCATCGTGGTCGACGACCCGGTGCAGAGCATGGATCCGTCGAAGGTGGATGGCCTGGCCCGGGTGCTCGCGGAGTTGGCCGAGCAGCGGCAGGTGGTCGTGTTCACGCACGACAGCCGTCTGCCGGACGCGGTGAGCCGGCTCGACCTGGGCCGGGCACGGATCATCGAGGTGACCCGGGCGGAGAGGTCGGTGGTGACGCTGCGCGCCGGCTCCGATCCAGTGACCCGCTATCTGAACGACGCCCACGCCCTGTCGCGCAACGACGAGATCCCCGCCGAGGTGCGCGGCCCGGTCGTGGCCGAGCTGTGCCGCTCCGCGGTGGAGGCGGCCTGCGACCGGAGGGTGTGGCGGTCCCGGGTCGCGCGCGGGGTCCCGCACGCCGACATCGAGTCGGCCATCGAGAGCGCCTCGCGTCGACTGGCGACCGTCGTCGCCCTCGCCGCGTTCGACGACGCCGACAAGGGCGGTGACGTGCTCGGCTGGCTCCACCGCCGACACGGGCGTCGGGTCGTCGACGCGTACCAGGCGTGTCGGGAAGGGGTACACGGCGGGTACCAGGCGGACCTGCCCGGCCTGGTCGCGGACGTCCGTCTCCTCGCCGGGGCGCTGTCGTGACCGCGCCAACGCCGCAGCGCTGCCTGGCGGCGGCCGACGAACTGCTACGTGGATCCGGTCTGCTCGGAGCTGCGGCCCTGAGCGCCGGTTGGTGGCCACGGGCCTGCGCCTGCCTGATCCGGCTCGCCCTCGAAGGCGGCGTCGACGCGTACTGGGGGCGGGTGAAGCCGACCGTGGCGGCCTGCCGCCAGGGCCGCGCGAAGCAGTTGATGCTGCGCGGCCGGCTCGGTCCAGGCCCGGAGGTCGCCCGCCGGGTGGCGTTCGCGTGGACGACCCTCTCCGCCGCCACGCACCACCACTGCTACGAGCTGGCCCCCACGGCGACGGAGTTGCGTCGGCTACACGGCGAGGTGAGCACTCTCCTCGCCCGACTTGAACCGACCGCGTGAACTGTTCAGCCACTCGCGTATGGACACAACGCGCAACGGGGTGCCGCTCCGGTTGAGCCGGCGTGACCACGTTGACACCTACTGTGATGCTCCGATGTCGATCATGAGGGACGTGGGATGGCAGAACTTGAGGAATTCGAGAGCGACCTAGCCATACCCGTTGACTACGTGCCCGGTGCCCGTGGTCACGCTGTTCTCGCCGTGGGACCCGACGGCGACGGCACCGAGGCCCTGGCCGTGTGGCGACTCAGCCCGACCGGACGTGCCGGCGGCGCTTGGGTGGTACGCCTCGATGAAGTCGAGCAGGACGACCAGTTCGTTCGCATCATGTGGATGTTGCAGGGGCGATGCCTGGTGGGGTGGGACCGGGAGACTCCGGCCACGATCCTGGACAGGATCGCTCACTTACTACCCAAGGAACTGGTCAGCACGTTGCAGGGGAGCGTGCTGACCATCCCTAAGCTTCTCGCGGAGATCGCTGAGCATCGGTCCGCCTACAGCGAAGCGGTCGACCGTCAGCGTGCGGTGTCGAAGTCGAAGCTTGCTCCGCTCGCCTGGCCCACCGAGGTACCCGATCATGAGGATCTAGCGATCCGGCTCGCGGTGCAGCCCCGTGCCGCCTCGCCGGTAGCGGGGGTAGCGCTGGCCCTGACGTCGGCGGTCGCCATGACCGCTCAGCTATGGCAGGACACCGAACAGGCGCGGTATCGCCGAAAGTACCTACGCACTCTGGGCGAGCCCCAGCCATTGCCTCCGCGTTGGCTGGCTTCCTTGCGTGCTGCCGCCGGCAATTCCGCTCAGGTCACGATCTAAGGAGTCGACGTGTACGCAGTTATCGACCTCGAGACGACCGGCCTGCGTACCAGTTGGCACGACCGGGTGGTCGAGGTCGCCGTCATCCACCTCGACGGCGCCGGGCAGGTGACGCACGAATGGTGCAGCCTGGTCAACCCCGACCGGGATCTCGGTCCACAACTCATCCATGGCATTTCGGCCGCCGAGGCGCGGCGCGCACCAGAGTTCAAGCGAATGGCAGGTCACGTAGCCAACCTTCTGCGCGGGCGGGTGCTGGTCGCTCACAATCTGCACTTCGACGCCGCATTCCTCCTCGCGGAGTACCGCCGGCTGGGGATTGAATTGCCGATCAGCCTGGCGGAGGGGTTGTGCACCATGCGGCTGGCCGGGCACTTCCTTCCGTCAGCCGGCCGTAGCCTGCACGACTGCTGTCGCGCCGCGGGATTGCCGCCCCACCAGGCTCACTCCGCTCTGCACGACGCGAGGGCTGCCGCGAAGCTTCTGACCCGCTATCTGCTGGACGCGGGAACACCACCGCCGTGGACGTCAGTCATTGACGCCGCTGCGGCTGCGCCCTGGCCACCCTTGGCTACCGAAGCAGTGGCGCCGGTGCCACGTCGTGGACTGGGGCACCGCGAGGAGCACTTCCTGGCCCGTCTGGTGGACCGGCTCCCTCGGCTGCGCGAACCGCAGGGTGACGCGTATTTGGACCGGCTCGACAAGGCACTGCTTGACCGGCACATCTCCGCCAGCGAGGCGGACGCGCTCGTCGCCACGGCCGACGAAGTCGGCCTCGCCCGAGTCGACGTCGACCACCTGCACCGCGCCTATCTGGCGAGTCTGGCCGCTGCAGCGTTAGAGGACGGCGTCCTTACGTCGGCCGAACGCAACGATCTGGACCAGGTTGGCTCGTTGCTCGGGCTACAGGTGACGGACGTCGACCATGCCCTCAAGGTCGCTCGTGACGTCGGCGCGGTCCGGCCTCAGACCAAGGGCTGGCGGCTGCAACCCGGTGACGTGGTGGTCTTCACCGGGGCGATGGACCCACCTCGGTGGTCCTGGGAACAGGACGCTCGGGCAGCGGGGCTAAACGTCGGTGACAACGTCACCAAGAAGACTCGACTTCTGGTGGCTGCCGACCCCGATTCGATGTCCGGCAAGGCCAGGAAGGCCCGCGATTACGGCGTTCCGGTAGTTCACCCCATCGCTTTTCAGCGCATGCTCGCCGACCTCGGCCGGTAGGACGCGTCCAAGGAACGAACTCACCAACCAGTACGGCGTCTAGCTAAGGAGTTGAAGGCATGGCAGACGATGTCCCGGATGGACCGGTCCCGGAGGCGGCCGGACGCGGGCAGCGGGTCCTCGACGTGCTGGACAAGGCGATCGCACTGCAGAGCCCATTGGTGCAGAAGAACATCGCCCGGGCCCGTCAGCGGAACCCAGAGGCGACACCGGCCGAGGTGGTCCGCAACCTGGAGCGCATGTACATCAGCGCGTTGACCGGGACGGGCGCTGCCGTCGGCGGAACTGCGGCGGCACCGGGCGTCGGCACGGGCGTCGCACTGGCGTTGTCGGCGGGCGAGGCTCTGTCCTCGCTTCAGCTGAGCGCCCTGTTCGCGCTCTCGATCGCCGAAGTCCACGGAGTCCGCATCGACGAGGTCGAACGCCGCCGAACGATCGTCATGGGGATCATGCTGGGCGGATCAGGGTCGGCCACCATCACCAAGGTAGCCGAGCGCACCGGGCAACACTGGGGACGTCAGGTTGTCGCCAAGGTGCCCGTCGAGACGTTGCGACAAATTAACAAGGTCCTGGGAAAGCACTTCATCACGAAGTTCGGGACCAAGCAGGGGATCATTGTGCTCGGCCGAGTGGCACCGTTCGGCATCGGCGCGGTGATTGGCGGTGGCGCCAACGCTGCTCTCGCCGCTCTGGCCGTGCGGGCAAGTCGTCGCGCGTTCGGCCCACCTCCGCCCTCATGGCCGTGATCGACACCGCTGACGTGGATCGACATGTTGCTTGAGGTAGTGGCATCGATTACCTGTCCCGCTGCCAACTTATGAAGGGACGTCTTGGCGAGCAGGTCGGCCGAACAGGTCCGGTGCCCTATGGTGATAAACCGGACGCCTGGTGGGTGAGCGTCCGGTCGCAGCTCGCGCGCCGTTTCAGCCGAAGGGTGGACCGATGACTGAGCACGCCCGCGACGTCGACGACTGCTGAGATGGACTGGGCCGGATGGGCGTTGTTCGGGTTGGTCGCCACCGCGGCGCTCACCGCGGCGATGATCACCGCTCAACTGGCCGGCCTCACCCGGCTCGATCTTCCTCTGGTGCTCGGGACCTTCGTCACCGCCGATCCCGACCGGGCTCGGGTCGTCGGGTTCTTCCTGCACCTGTGCGCCGGTCAGGGGTTCGCCCTCGGGTACGCGGGCACGTTCGCGCTGTTGTACCGCGCCACCTGGTGGATCGGAGCGCTGCTCGGGATCGTGCACGTCAGCATCGCCCTGACGGTGCTGCTGCCGCTGCTTCCTGGTGTCCACCCCCGCATGGCGTCGCAGCGGGCGGGACCGGCCAGCACGGCGGTGTTGGAGCCACCCGGGCTGTTCGCCCTCAACTACGGCGTCCAGACTCCCCTGGTCACGGCCGTCGTCCACGTCGTCTACGGGGTCGCTCTCGGGGTACTCCTGCAGGCCCGGTGACCCGGCGCTCGTCGCGGGAGCGATCGCCGTGACCGGTGAGCGACCGATCAGCGACTACGGGCTGCTCGGCGACACGCGTACCGCCGCCCTGGTCGCCAGTGACGGCGCGATGGACTGGCTCTGCGTGCCGCGCTTCGACGGTGAGCCCCTGTTCGGCAGGCTGATCGGAGGCCCGGACGCCGGAACGTTCCGGGTCGGCCCGGCGCGGTCGGCCACGGTCCTCGAACGGCGGTACCGGCCGCACACCGCCACCCTGGAGACCACCTGGGCGGTGGGCGGCGGCCGGCTCTGCCTCACCGAGGCGATGGTGGCCGAGGTCAGCGGTCGCCTGCTGCCCACGACGCTGGTCGTGCGCCGGCTGTCGGCCGAGCGGGCGGCGGTCGACGCGGTGGTGGAGTTCGCTCCCCGCCTGGGCGTCCGGCACCGCCGGCCCCGCGTCCAGCACCGGCGTCAGACCCTGGTGTGTGAGTGGGGTGCGCTGGCGGTCGCGCTGGACAGCACGCCCTCGTTCCGGATCGAACCGGGCCGACCCACTCCCCTCACGGTCCGGCCCGGTCTTCCGGTCACCCTCGTGCTGGCCGTGGCCCACCGTGAGCCGATCGTCCACGTCGAGCCGACGGCCGCCTGGGACCTGCTCGTCGCCGACGAGGCCCGCTGGCGCGCCTGGACCGCGGAGATCGACGAGCGGGTGCCCTTCCGGGAGCACGTCGTACGAAGTCTGCTCACGATGCGGCTGCTCACCTACTCGCCCTCGGGCGCGCCGGTGGCCGCGCCCACCACGTCCCTGCCCGAGGATCCGGGTGGGGTACGCAACTGGGACTACCGCTACGTCTGGCCCCGGGACGCCAGCATCGGTGTCAGCGCCTTCCTCAGCGTCGGCAAGGCCGACGAGGCACAGGGCTTCCTCGCCTGGCTGTTGCACGCCAGCCGGCTGCAACGACCACGCCTGCCGGCGCTGCTCACCCTGCACGGCCGGCGCGTACCGGCGGAACGGGAACTCCCCTCATGGCCCGGCTACCGCGACAGCAGGCCGGTACGCGTGGGCAATGCCGCCGCCGGCCAGCACCAGCTCGACGGCTACGGCTGGGTGATCGACGCCGCCTGGGCGTTCGCTCAGGCCGGACACCGCCTGCATGCCGAGACGTGGCGGGCGGTGCGCGGTTTCGCCGACGTGGTCTCCCGATGTTGGCCGGAGCCCGATGCCGGTATCTGGGAGGTACGCGAGCCCGCCCAACACGTCCATTCCAAGCTCATGGGCTGGCTCGCCCTGGACCGTGCCCTGGCCATCGCCGACACGCATCCCCTGCCGGACGGTCAACGTCGACGCTGGCAGCGATCCCGGGACGCCATCGCCGCCGAGGTCCGGACGCGTGGCTTCGACCCGGCGACGGGCAGCTACGTTCGTACGTACGGCTCCCGGGACCTCGACGCGGCTCTGCTCGTCCTGCCGCTGCTCGGTATCAACCGGACCGGCTCACCGCGGATACGCGGCACCATCGACGCCATCGGGGACCGGCTGTCGGCCGGCGGTCCACTGCTCTACCGCTACCCGCCTGGGCGGGACGGCCTCCCCGGCACCGAGGGCGCGTTCCTGCCCTGCTCGTTCTGGCTCGTGCAGGCCCTGGCCCGCACCAGGCGTCGGCGCGAGGCCGTCGAGCTGTTCGAGGCCATGGTCGACCACGCGAGTCCCCTCGGCCTGTACGCCGAAGAGGTGGACCCGGCGACGGGCGCCCACCTCGGCAACTACCCCCAGACGCTGACCCACGCCGCGCTCGTCCAGGCCGCGCTCGCCATCCGCGACGCCCCCGTTGGTGATCCCGGCCCGGTCTGAGGGGAGTTGCACGGCCAGCGCCCCCGCACCCCGTGATACTGGGCCGGTGGAGAGTGCCCGCCCCCGCCTGCTGCTGGTCGAGGACGACCGTGCGCTGACCGCGCTGCTCACCGACCTACTCACCGACGAGGGGTACGAGGTCGACCTGGCCGCTGACGGGCAGAGCGGCCTGCACCAGGCGTTGGCCCGCGACTACCAGCTCATGGTCATCGACCGGGGGTTGCCGGTGCTGGATGGCCTCGGCCTGGTCACCGCGCTGCGCGGACGCGGTGTGACCGCCCCGGTGCTGATGCTCACCGCCCGCGGCGCCCTCGACGACCGGGTGGAAGGGCTCGACGCCGGCGCGGAGGACTACCTGGTCAAGCCGTTTGAGGTACCGGAGCTGCTGGCCCGGCTGCGCGCGCTGCGCCGCCGCCATCAGGACGTGGCGAGCCGACTGCCACTGGGTCCACGGCGCTGGTTGGACGTGGGTAACCGGCGGGTGTTCGACGACGGTCAGGAGATCCCGTTGTCCGCCCGCGAGTTCGCCGTGCTGCGGGCGCTCGCCGGCCGGCCCCTGAAGGTCTTCACCCGGGCGGAGCTGCTCAGCACCGCGTTCACCCATGCCGACGCCCCCGGCAGCGTCGACGCCTGCGTCCATCACCTGCGCCGCAAGCTCGGTCGGGGCGCGATCCGTACGGTGCACGGGCTCGGCTACCGCGTGGGTACGGGCTGACAGCGTGAACGAGGCCCGGCTGACTCGTGCGCGTCGACGCAGCGTGGCCCAGACCGCGGGGGCGATCGGCGTCGTGCTGCTGCTGGTCGGCGCGTTGATGTTCGTCCTCACCAGCCGTCAGGAGTCCCGGGCGCTGAATTCCGAGCTGGGTCAGGTACTCGCCATGGCCGAGGACGTGGACGACCCACCGCCCGGCCAGGTCCTCGCCCAACGGACAGCCGGGACCGACGCGGTCGAGGTGACCCCGAGCGCGTCGCCGGAACTGGTGCGCGTTCTCGACGACGCGCTGCGGCGGCAACCGGGGCGGTTCGACACCGACGCGGGCGACGACCACCCGGTCCGTGTGCTGGTCGCTCATCGGCCCGACGGCAGCCGCTGGGCGGTCGCCGCCGACCTCGCGCCCCTGCGCGAGCGGCAGGGGCAGCTCGGCGTCGCGCTGCTCGTCGCCGAACTGGCCGGTCTGGCCGGAGCGTTGGTGGCCGCCGCTCTGCTCGCCCGCCGAGCCGTCGCTCCCCTGGCCGCCGCGCTGACCCTGCAACGCCGCTTCGTCGCCGACGCCTCGCACGAGTTGCGCACCCCGCTCACCGTGCTGCACACCCGGGCGCAGATGATCGCCCGTCGCGCCCGGGCCCAACCGGTGGAGCAGCTCACCGACCAGCTCGACCAGCTTGTCGCGGACACCCGGGCGCTCGGTGAGGTCGTCGACGATCTGCTGGTGTCGGCTGCGGCCGAGCAGGAACCGCCCCCGGACACCGTCGTCGACCTGGCCGAGGTGGCCCGTGAGGTGGTGGCGAGCATGTCGGCGTACGCGCGGGAGCGGGACGTCGAGCTGCGCGTCGAGGTCGAGGCGACGGCGCCGGTGCGGGGCGCTCAGGTGGCCCTGCGGCGGGCGCTGACCGCTCTGGTGGACAACGCTCTGGGCCACGTGAGCGCGGGTGGGCACGTGCGGGTGCGGGTGCGTCACCGACCGGGGTGCGTCGCCGCCGAGGTCGTCGATGACGGGGTCGGCCTGGACCCGGCCGAGGCGGATCGACTCTTCGAGCGCTTCGCGCATGGCACCGCCGGGACGGGTCGTCGGTTCGGGTTGGGCCTCGCGCTGGCGCAGCAGGTGGCGCAGGCGCACCGGGGCTCGCTCGAGGTGACCGGCGCCCACGGCCGGGGCGCCACGTTCACGCTGCTGCTACCCCTGGCCTGACCTGTCGGGTGCGAATTCGGCCCCGCAAGGACTTCGCAAGAATTCGGCTATAACGTCCCGCGCAGTGACATCCCGAGCGCCGAGGAGATCCTGTGCCTGACACCGTCAATGGCCTGCCGCTGCACCCCCTGGTGGTGCACGTCGTGGTGGTCCTGCTGCCGCTGGCCGCGATCGGCGTCGCCGCGCTGGCCGTCAAACCGTCGTGGCGCGGCCGGTACGGCACGCTCGTCGTCGTGATCGCCGCGCTGGCCACACTCGCTGTGCCGCTCGCCTCCTCCAGCGGTGAGGACCTTGAGCACCGGGTCGGTGACCCGGGGGTGCACGCCCAGCTCGGAGACACGTTGATCTGGTTCGCGATACCGCTGCTCGTCGCCGCCGTGGCGCTGGTCTGGCTGCACCGCCGCACGTCGCGGCCGGCGGAGAACCGGACCGGCACCGCGGGGAAGGTCACCGTGGTCGTCGCCGCGCTGGCCGTGGTCGTGGCCGCCGCGAACCTGGTGCAGGTCTACCGGGTGGGCGACTCCGGGGCGAAGGCGGTCTGGGGCAACACCCCGGCCGCGTCCGCCGGGCACGGCGACGACGACTGAGATTAGCCGGTGCCTGGGCTGCCCAGCCGACGGTGACGCGCCAGTCGTGCGAGTAGGGTCCCGATCATGACGATTCCGCACCTGAGCGCTGCCGACGGCACGACCCTGCCGGCGATCGGGCTCGGCACGTACCAGTTGAACGGCTCGGCGGGCGTCGACGCGATCGGGCACGCGATCCGGGCGGGCTACCGGCTACTCGACTCGGCGGTCAACTACGAGAACGAGGGCGCGGTCGGTCGGGCCGCGCGGGACGCGGGCGACGTCCGCGACGAACTGATCGTCACCTCGAAGCTGCCGGGGCGGCACCACGATCACGACGCGGCGCTGGCCGCGATCGAGGAGAGCGTGTTCCGCACCGGCCTCGACCGGATCGACCTGTACCTGATCCACTGGCCGAACCCGAAGGCCGACAGGTACGTGCAGGCGTGGCGGGCGCTGATCGAGGCGCGTGAGCGGGGTCTGGTGCGGCACATCGGGCTCTCCAACTTCCTGCCGGAGCACATCGACCGACTGGTGGCCGAGACCGGCGTCGCGCCGGTGGTCAACCAGATCGAGGTGCACCCGTACTTCCCGCAGCAGGAAGCGCTGGACTACCACCGGGAGCAGGGCATCCTGGTGCAGGGGTGGAGCCCGCTGGGCCACGGCAACGACCTGCGACAGCACCCGGTCATCGCCGAGATCGCGGCCGCGCACGGCGTCAGCACCGCGCAGACGATCCTGGCCTGGCACGTGGCCCGCCAGGTGATTCCGCTGCCCAAGGCCGCGTCGCCGCAGCGGCAGATCGAGAACCTGGACGTCTTCGACGTCACGCTCACCGACGCCCAGGTCGAGGCCATCACCGCGCTGGGCCGCCCCGACGGGCGGCTGTCAGATCAGGACCCCGCGGTGTACGAGGAGTTCTGACCGACCCGCCACGCCGAACTGTCATCGCGCCGGGAGAGCATGTGTCGTGCTCGACGGACTTGACGACATCGACTGGGCGCGGCTGGGCCACGCCTACGGGGCGGCCGACGACGTGCCCGGCCAGCTACGCGCCCTGCTCTCCCCCGATGCGACCACCCGGGACGAGGCCCTGGGTGAGCTCTACGGCAACGTGTTCCACCAGGGCAACCGGTTCGAGGCGAGCGCCTACGCGGTGCCGTTCCTGCTGGAGATGCTCAGCGATCCGGCCACCCCGGACCCGGCGTCGGTACTCGGGCTGTTGAGCGCCCTCGCCGTCGGGTACGACGAGGGTGTCCTACCCGACGGCTTCCCGGTGGCCGAGTACCGCCGGGCCGCCGAGGGCGGGCGCGCGCTGCTCGCGGCCAAGCCGCCGCCGTGGACCGGCAGCGACGAGACCCAGAAGGAGTACGTCGAGTACCTCTACCTCGAGTCACTGTCGACGACGGATCAGGGCCGACTGTGGGCGTACGTCGCGCTGGCGGCCTACGACGCGGTGCGCGTCGGGGTCCCCTTGTTCCGCGACCTGCTGGGTCACTCCGATCCGGATGTGCGCCTGGTCGCGGCGTACCTTCTCGCCTGGTTTCCCGAGGAGGCCGACGGCAGCGTGTCCGCGCTGGCCCGCGCCCTCGACGCCGCCTCGGGCGTCGCGGCGACGCCCGGCGAGGTGGCCACCATGCTGGTGTCCTCGGGGCTGCTCGGTACCGTGCCGGACGCCCGGTGGCTGACCGATGCGCGCCCGCTGGTCCGTTGGGCCGCCGCGATCGGTCGGACCCGGGTCCTCGGCGCGGCGGCCGACCCGGCGACCGTCGCGGAGCTGGTGGGCTGGGCGTCGGCGGCTTCCGGCGAGGCTCCGGCCGCGCCAGCGGAGGGTGAGTGGGTCCCGTTCCTCGGTGGCGATCTCGGCGGTTACGCGGCGCTCGCCCTGCGCCAGCTCGGTCCGCGGCACGCCGACCACGCGTTCGACGCGCTGCTCGAACGGTTGCCGACCGTCAGCGGCGAACGGTCGTTGACGGCGTTGGGCGCGGCGCTCCCGCTCGCGTTCCCGGACGGCCCGGCGACGGCAGGAACGGCGGCGGACGCCCTCACACCCCGCCAACGTCGGCTCGCGGAGACGCTGAGCCGGTCGGCCGAGCCATGGCTGATCGACGGTCAGAATTTCGGCAACGTCACCGAGCTGGTCTGCGGCTACGGCCTCCCGGGAACGCGGGAGGAGATGCGCGCCTACCTCGCCCGCACTCCGTAGCGGGGCGTCGAGGTCACCCGATTGATCGCTACCGTGGGTGACCTCGGTGGGGGCAGGCACCCGGCCGAGCGTGATGACTGTGTGGCATCAAGATGCCGCTGAGGCATCACGCTCGCCGGGGCACCCGGGCCCCACCGCGGGCCGGGCCCCACCGCGGGCATACGGCCCTCACCGCCGGGCACAAGCCGCCCACCGCGCCGACGCTGTCGGCCACCGCGCCCAGGTCGCCCACCGCCGGCTGCGGCGCGCGCCACCCGGGCCGAGAACGGCCCGGGTAACGCCGACACCAGCTAGACGAGCCCGCCCAGGGCCGGGTCGCTGATGCTGTCCTTGCCGTTCTCGATGTGGCCCGCGCAGCGGTACGTGAAGTCGGGGTCACCCGCGACGGCGACCGTCAGGTCGTACCAGCCGTGCGTGCGGGCCAGCTGCCAGGTGGCGCGCTCGGTGTGACCGGGGCGCAGCGACAGCGTGACCGCCCGCGAGTGGTACCCGTCCCGAACGGTCACCTCGACCCGCTTCGGCCCACGGTTGGTGAGCGTGAGCTCGATCTTGTCGCCCCGCTCGTCGAAGGCGGGCGTGATGTCGAGATCCGAGCGACCGGCGGCGAACCGACGGAAGAAGCCGTTCGGTCCGTGCACCGACAGGTCGTACCCGGAGGAGACCTGCCAGGTGTCGGCCAGGCGCTTGCCCGGCTCGACCGTGTAGCTGCGCGGCACGGCCGTGCTGCCGGCCTGACGGACCTGGAAGACCGCTCCCGCGCCGCCGGTGTTGCGGAACTCGATCCGGAACTCGCCGTCGCCCCGCCGTCCGTCGGCGTGCAGGGCGTACGGGATCGCCCGCGCCGGGCGCACGCCGCGCTCCTGCTTGGGTAGCCGCCCCTCGGCCGGCGGCACCGGCACTTCGTCGGGGTGCCGGACCAGGTCGGCGGGCTTGAAGTCATCGGTGTCCGGCAGCTTCACGTCGCGCGAGCGGTTCGGGTGCCGGAAGTCGAAGGCCGTGGTCAGGTCACCGACGACGGCACGCCGCCACGGGGTGATGTTCTTCTCGACCAGGTCCGGCCGGCCGTGCCCGAACCGCGTCTCCAGGAACTTGATCAGCGAGGTGTGGTCGAAGACCTGCGAGTTGACATAGCCGCCCCGGGTCCACGGCGACACGATGATCATGGGTACGCGGATGCCGAGGCCGTAGGGGCCCGCCGGGTGGTCGGCGTCGCCGGGGAAGATCTCGTTGGTGGTCGGCACGGTCGACTGCCCGTGCTCGCGCGTCTGCGGAGGTGTCGGCGGGACCACGTGGTCGAAGAAGCCGCCCTCCTCGTCGTACGTGATGAAGAGCGCCATCTTGCTCCACACCTCGGGGTGCGAGGCGAGGATGTCGATGACCTGCGAGACGTACCAGGAGCCGTAGGCCGGTTCCCAGTTCGGGTGCTCGGTGTACGCCTCGGGCGCGGTGATCCAGGAGACCTGCGGCAGGCGTCCCGCCTCGACGTCGGCCCGGAAGTCGGCCAGCAGCGCCTCGGGGTCGCGGCCCTGGGTACGGATCTCGGTGCCGGTCTTCGCGCGGTCCGCCAGCGGCGTGCCGGGCTGCGCGTTCTGGTACTGGTGGAAGTAGAGCAGCGAGTTGTCGCCGTAGTTGCCGATGTACGGGTCGTTCGTCCACCCCCAGGAGCCGGCGGCGTTGAGCCCGGTGCCGACGTCCTGGTAGATCTTCCAGGAGATGCCGTTGCGCTCCAGCCGCTCCGGGTACGTCGACCAGTCGTAGCCGGCCTCGGCGTTGGTGATGACCGGGCCGCCGCCCTTGCCGTCGTTGCCGACCCAGCCACTCCACATGTGGTAGCGGTTCGGGTCGGTCGGCCCGATCAGCGAGCAGTGGTAGCTGTCGCAGACGGTGAACGCGTCCGCGAGCGCGTAGTGGTAGGGCAGGTCCTGCCGGGTGTGGTACGTCATCGACGTGACGCCCTTGTTCGGCACCCACCCGTCGAACCGGCCGTCGTTCCAGGCGGCGTGCCCGTCGTTCCAGCCGTGCGGCGGGTCCGGCAGGAAGGTCTGGCCGAGGTCCTTCACCTCGGGGCGGAACGGCAGCAGCTCGTCGGCGCCGTCGGGCTGGTGCCACACGTCCTTGCCCGACGGCAGGGTCACCGGATGCGGGTCGCCGAAGCCGCGCACACCGCGCATGGTGCCGAAGTAGTGGTCGAAGGACCGGTTCTCCTGCATCAGGATGATCACGTGCTCGACGTCCTCGATCGAGCCGGTCCGGTTGTTCGCCGGGATGGCGAGCGCCTTGCTGAGGTCCAGCGGGAGCGCCGCGCCGATCGCGGGAACTCCCATCGCCTTGAGGAACGTACGCCGATCCACCGTGCCCATAACTCCGCCTTTGTGTGCTCTGGTCGAGAAACTGGCGACCGGACGGTATCGGGGGCGGGTTGACGGCAGATGACCATAATTGGACCGGACGGGAGCCCTCCGACGTACCGTGAGATCGTGCCGACGAGAGACGTACTCACCAAGGCTGACCTCGCCGAACTGCGCCGCTCGGCGCTCGGTGCGGCCGACCCGCTCGGTGTCGCGGCCGACCTCGCCGAGGCAGTCGAGCAGGGCCGGTTGGAGGATCCGGACGATGCCGGGGACGCCCTGACGCTCGCCGCCGAGATCGCCCGGATCCGGGCCCGGACCGACGCGGCCCTGCGGTACGCGGATCAGGCGCTGGCGGCGTACCCCTCGGTCGACGACCCCCGGGCGGGCGTGGCCCGCGCGCTGCGGGCCCGGGTGATGTTCCAGGCCGGCGGCCGGGACGACGAGGCGATGGCCGAGCTGACCGCGCTGCGTCCGTTGCTGCTCACGCAGCCCGACGTGCCGGCCTACCTGAGCGCGGCGCTGGACGCGGCCGGTCGGTCGTCGACCGCCGAGACGTGGCTGAGCGAGGCGGTCGGCACACTGCTCGCCGAGCGCGACACCACGGCGGACCCGGAGGTCGGTCCGCCGGACGCCCCCGGTGTGCTGTTCCTGCTGCTGCAACAGCGCCACCGGGTACGCCGCAACCTCAACCTGACGCACGACCGGCAGGACGATCTGGCCGACCGGCTGGAGAACCAGCTCGTCCGCCAGGTCTCGGAACGCCAGGGCGGCGCGTCGGATCTGCTGCTCTGGCCCCGCGACGAGTTCGACGAGCTGCTCGCCGCCCACCCCGAGCTGACCGACGTGTACGGGCCGGACTGGGACGCGCACCGGGCCCGACTGGAGAAGGAGTTGGTACGGCTGACCGGCGCCGGCCGGACCGGGCTGGGCGTGTACCGGGCGACGGTGGCCGGCCTGGACGCGTTCGCCCGTGGACGCGACGGCGACCCGACCGACGCGGCGATCCGGGCCGGCTACGCGGCCGAGGTGTCGGCGCGGCCCGCCGCCCGCGTGCCCTGGCCACCCGAGCGCAACGACGCCTGCTGGTGCGGATCGGGCCTGAAGTACAAGAAGGACTGCCTGCCGCGCTCACGGAGCTGAGTGCTGGCTCCGCGTACGCGACTCTGGGCACGCCCGATCGGTACCGATAGCCTCCATGCCGCGGATCATCGAGATCCGCCATGGCCGGAGGAGTCGCCGAATGTTCGAAGAGTTCCAGGGCATCCCCGCCCACCCGCTCGTGCTGCACGCCGCGGTCGTGTTCGTGCCGCTGCTGGCGCTCCTCGCGATCGGCTACGCGCTCGTCGCGCCGATCCGGCCGCACACGCGCTGGGTGCTGGCGCTGCTCGCGGTGGGCGCGCCCATCTGCGCGCTGCTGGCGAAGCTCACCGGGGACGCCTTCTTCGAGCGGTTGCGCTCGGCGAACCGGGTGACGCCGGAGTTCGTCCCGAAGCTGGAGGCGCACCAGGATTTCGGGGACATGACCCTGTACGCGACGATCGCGCTGGGAATCATGGCGCTGGCCCTGGTCCGCTTCGTCCCGCCGCGCGCCGTCGAGGGCGTACCCGCCAACCGGGCGGTGACCGTGGCGTTGCAGGTGCTGTCGGTGGTGGCCGCCGCCGTCGCCGTGTACTACGTGGTCCGTACCGGCGACTCCGGCGCGAAGGCGGTCTGGGAGGGTCAGTGACGGCGGTGGTGTCGGCCCGGCCGTAGCCGAGCCGACACCACGTCACCCGTCAGCCGGCGTGGTACGCCCGGATGACGGTCTGCTCGATGCCGCTACCGCCGTTGCCGGCGGCCTTCACCCGCAGCGAGACGGCCTGCCCGGAGGCGACCTTCGGCAGGTCGAACCGGTAGTTGTCACCGCTTCCGGTGACCCGGGCCGACTTCCAGGTGACGCCGTCGTCAGTCGACGTCCACACCTGCATCGACGTCACCTTCTGCGCCTTGACGCCGTACGCCTGCCGGACGGTCAGTTCCGCCGGACCGCCGACGGTGTGGTTGTCGTGGTCCATCGGCAGCGCGTAGTCGACCGCGAGCAGCGGCAACGGCACGCGGCCGGTCCCGACCGGCCCGGCGGACCGGAACGTCCAGGACGTGTTGACCTTGGTGGAGATCGGCAGGATGAGGCTGGTGTCGACGTCGAAGGTCAGCCGGTAGTCGGCCATCGACTGCGGCACCGTGAAGTCGGCGATCGGCCGGTCGCTCTGCTCGACCAGCTTGCCGTTGCGATACAGCGACAGCGTGCGCTTCACCCCGATCGCCTCACCCTGCAGGCAGTCGGCGCGCTGGTGCTGGTCGGTCAGCGTCACCATGTCCAGGTGCAGGTTGCCCTGGGTCCGCGACGGCGGGCTGGCGCAGCTCCAGCCGTCACCGGCCGGGTCGTCGTACCAGTCGGAGTGCAGCGGCTGCCGCGCCCAGACCTTGGACTGCTGGCTGCCCGGCCGGTACTGGCGCGGCGCCTCCATGGCCCCCAGTCCGCCGTAGACACCCTGGTCGGCCCAGACGATCTCCGGTGACAGGTACGACGTCCGGTTCGGCGGCATGACGCCCTCGAAGGTCTGGGTCACCGGCACCCCGTCGACAGTCTCACCAAAGCGGACGAACGTGGTGTACATCTCCGGTGAGTCGGTCTGGTGGAACCGCTCGTCGATGCGGGCCAGCCGGGCCTGCTCCGCCCTGGTCACCCGGAACGACGGGTCGGCGGGCACGCCGGCGGTGTACTCGTGCACGATGTTGTAGCGGTACGGCTTCGCGGTACCGGCCGGCGAGTCCATGTTGACGGCCGCCCAGGTGCGCCGCGATCCGATGGTGGGCTTCGGGACCGCCACGCTGCGGATCGCCGTCGCCACACCGAACCCGCTGATCTGGTGCCACCACGGCAGGCCGTTCACCGCGGTCTGGAAGGTGGTGAGGTCGGTCCGGGTGGTCCGGGTGGCCGCCCCGTCGACGGTCGCCGTGACCGGCCGGGCCTGCGCCGGGTCGAGGGTCACGCTCCGGTCGGCACGCACGTCCAGGTCACCTGCGGCGGTGAGGGTGCTCTCCTGCACGTCGCTGTCGACGTAGTAGGCGATCGACGCGCCGAGCACCGAGTACCGCCCGGCCGGCACCCGCAGGGTGAACGTGTCCCCCGGAGTGCCACCGGCTCCGCCGTAGAACAGCAGCGGGTCGGTGAGGTTGGCGACCATGAGGTTGATCCAGGCGTCCGCGCCCTCCCGCAGGCCGGGCATCGGCTTGGTGTGGATCGTCAGGTCGTAGCTGGGCTGCTCGACGTAGAAGCTCACCGGAGTGGAGGCGACCACGTTGCGGCCGGTGCGGGCGGTGACGGTGGCCAGGTAGAGGCCCGGCCGGCTGGCCAGCGCCGCGCGGTTGATCCGCAGCGTCGCCGCCCCCGTCGCGCCCCGCTTGAGGGTCACCCGGCTCGTCGACAGCGACGCCGCGCCGCGCGGCACGCTCTGGCCGTCGTGGTTGACGATCGACACGTCGAGGTCGAGGACCGTCGTGGCCGGGGTGGACCCGCCGGTCCAGCTCAGCTTCGTCTCGCTGGTCCCGGCCTGCGGGTACGCGAACGTGCCGAGGTTGATCACCGGCTGGTCGCTGGTCGGGCCGCCGAGGGCACGGGCCGCGTTGAGGCGGCCGGCTCCGATGGCGTACGGGTCGATGCCGGTCAGCGGGTCGGACGCGCCGACCAGGGCGGCCTTGATCTTCTCGCCGGTCCAGTCGGGGTGCCGCTGGGCGAGCAGCGCGGCGGCGCCGGCGACGTGCGGCGTCGCCATCGAGGTGCCGCTGAGCGACTCGTAGTACCTGTCGATCGGGTCCTGCAGGTTGGTGCCGGCGGCACGGGCCGCGACGATGTCGACGCCCGGCGCGACCAGCTCCGGCTTGGCCGCGTGGTTGTTGATCAGCGGTCCCCGGCTGGAGAAGTCGGCGAGCTTGTCGTCGCGGTCGACGGCCCCGACGGTGAGCGCGGTGGCGGCCGACCCGGGCGAGGAGATCTGCGCGCCGCTGTTGCCGGCCGCGATGACGAACAGCGTGCCGGTCTGCCGGCTCAGGGCGTCGACGGCGAGCGAGAGCGGGTCGCTGCCGTCGTCGGCCTGGCTGCCGCCGAGGCTCATGTTGATGACGTCGGCCCGGGTGGCCGCCCACTCCATGCCGAGGATAATGCCGGAGTCCTCGCCGGAGCCGTGGTCGTCGAGCACCTTGCCGATCACGAGCTGGGCATCCGGCGCGACGCCACGACGCTGACCGTGCGAGGCTGCGCCGGTGCCGGCGATGGTCGAGGCGACGTGCGTACCGTGGCCGTTGTGGTCGACGGCGTCACCGCCCTCGGCGGTGAAGTCGGCCCGCTCGACGACCCGCCCGGCCAGGTCCGGGTGGCTGAAGTCGGCGCCGGTGTCGAGCACCGCGACCCGGGCGCCCTTGCCGGTGTAGCCGGCCTTCCAGGCGTCGGGCGCGTCGATCTGGGTCAGGTTGCGGTCCAGGCCGGCGGGCTTCGCGGCGGCGGGCAGGGCGGTGGCGCGGACCTTGCGGTCCAACCAGACCTTCTTCGCGCCGGCCAGCAGCGAGTTGGTGGCGAGCTTCGCGGTGGCCGGGCTCTTCTTGGGTACGTGGCCGGCCACGGCGCCGATGCTGGAGAGCGTCTGCACGTCGGCGAGCGCGGCCACCCGGGCGGAGGCGGTGGCGGGCTGCACGATGACCGGCAGCTGGGTGGTGCTCTCGTCGTCGTACCCGTCGGCGATCAGGGCGGTGACGTCGAACAGGTCGGGGTCGAGGACCGAGCCGATCTGGGACGCGACGCGGGCGGGGACGACGTGCAGATGCCCGTCGGGGCCGCAGCTCTGGTCGATCACCGCGTTCTCGTCGACCGGCCGGATCGTGACCTGCGGGCAGCCCGAGCCGGTGCTGAGGACGGTCACCACGTCGCCGGTCAGCAGGGTGACGGTGTGCGTCTTGCCGTCGGTCGAGGCGGCGGGTGCGCCGGACCGTTCGATGCCGCCGGCTGTGGCCGAGCCGCCCGGTAGGGCGGTCAGCGTCGTGGCTGTGACGGCGACCGCCATCAGCAACCGGGTTCTCCTGAGCATTTTGCTCCTCGTCTAATGTGGACGAAAGCGCCTCTTCGGACGACTTCCCGCAAGATCATAGGGCTGCGCGACGGATCTTCGGGAGGTCGCGAAGACGGTTTTTTCGTCCACCGAGACAACGTTGCCTGTCATGTGTCGACGGCCCACCTGGTTCGATGTCGATTCGGTTACCGCCGCCGACCCCGATCGGGAGAACGGCCGGAGTCGGCCACCCGAAGGGATCGACGCCGACGTCCACCCGCACCTAGCATGGCGACGAATGGATCTTCGCGACTGGCCCCTGCCGAGACCCGGCAACCAGCCCGACCGAAGGGAGACGCGCGTGCGTCGACCCCGTCATCTGGCACTTCTGAGCGTCGGCGTGTCCGGCGCACTGGTCCTGAGCGCGACACCGACACCCGCAGCCGCCCGCCCCACGGCGTCCGCGCCCACCGGCATCGTCGTGGCCGACGGCATGACCCAACCGGTGTTCTCGCTCGCCGACGCCATCGAGGAGCGGGTGTACGTCCAGACCCCGGTGGACACCGACCACGACGGTCGTCCCGACCGGGTGGCGATCGACATCTCCCGGCCGCGGGAGACCGCCACCGAGGGCTTCAAGGTGCCGGTCATCTTCGAGCACAGCCCCTACCGCAAGGGCACCTGGGGCGACGTGCCGTACCCGAGCGTGCTCGTCGACGACCTGCCGCAGAACGGCCTGACCGACCGCTCCGGCCGGCGTGCGCTCGACGCCGGCACGCAGCGCGCCCAGGCCAAGGCCAACCTGCCCGGCTCGCTGGACGACTACTACGTGCCGCGCGGGTACGCGGTGGTGCTCGGCCAGAGCGTCGGCACCGGTGACTCGGACGGCTGCCCGACCAGCGGTGACCAGGCCGAGACGCTCGGCACCAAGGCCGTCATCGACTGGCTCAACGGGCGGGCCAAGGGGTACGACGCCAACGGCGCCCCGGTCACCGCCGGCTGGACCACCGGCGCGGTCGGCATGACCGGCGTCTCCTACAACGGGACGTTGCCCAACCAGGTGGCCACCACCGGGGTCAAAGGCCTGAAGACCATCGTGCCGGTCTCGGCGATCAGCAGCTGGTACGACTACTACCGGGCCAACGGTCTGGTGGTCGCGCCCGGCACGTTCCAGGGCGAGGACCTCGACATCCTGGCCCAGTACACGGCCGGGCAGGCACGCGCCGAGGGGCAGTGCGCCGACGAGCTGGCGCAGATCACCGAGGAGCAGGACCGGGTCACCGGCGACTACTCGAAGTTCTGGCGCGACCGCGACTACCTCGACGCCCGCAACGTTCAGGCCAGCGTCTTCGTCGTGCACGGCCTCAACGACTGGAACGTCAAGACCGAGCACTTCGCCGGCTGGTGGGACGAGCTGGCCAAGCGCCACGTACCGCGCAAGATCTGGCTGCACCAGGGCGGGCACGGCGGGCCGGGCAGCAGCGCCTCGGTGACCCTGCCCAGCGGGCAGACCTGGACGTACAAGCAGACCGAGAACCGCTGGTTCGACTACTGGCTGTGGAACGTGCGCAACGGCATCATGGACGAACCGACGGCGGTGCTCCAGCGCGAGGACCGGGTTTACACCACGTACGCCAACTGGCCCGACCCGGCCGCACGCGAGGTCGGGCTGCGGTTCGCCGCCACCGACGCCACCGCCCCGGGCACGCTCACCACTGCCAAGCCGCCGAAGGCCCGCATCGAGCAGAGCTTCGTCGACGAGGGACGGACGATCCACCCGGACACCCTGGTCGCCGACCCGGACACGGCCAGCGCCAACCGACTCGCCTACCGCTCCCCCACGCTCGCGCAGAGCGTGCGCATCTCCGGCCGCCCCGAGATGCGGCTGCGGATGGCTATCGACAACAAGCCGGACGCCAACCTCACGGCCTACCTGGTCGACTACGGCCCGGCCGGGTCGACCGCCACGCCCGTCGTGGTGACGCGCGGCTGGATGGACCCGCAGAACCGCGTCAGCGCCGCGCGCACCGCGCCGGTCAAGCAGGGCAAGCTGTACGACTACCGGTGGACCATGGAGCCGAAGGACTACGTCTTCCCGGCGGGCCACCGGATCGGCGTGGTCGTCTTCTCCAGCGATCAGGAGTACACGCTGTTGCCGTTGGGCGGCACCGAGCTGCGGGTCGCCCCGAACGACAGCGAGCTGCGGCTGCCCGTGGTGGGCGGGCGGGGCGTACTCGGTTTCTGATCGACTCCGTCAACGGGTGGGGCGGTCCGACGACGCGTCGGGCCGCCCCACCCGTGTCTGGTCGTCGGCGCTCCCGGTGTGGGCGAGTGCGGCGAGGAGTCGCAGCTTCTCGTCGCTGTCGCTGTCCTTGTCGGGGTAGTAGACGACGAGGATGACGTCCTCGATGGGGAGCTTGTCCCGGTGCAGGCGTAGGTCACCGACGACGGGGTGGTGCACCGTCGTCGTGCCTCCGTCGAGATTGCGGACGTCGTGGCGGGCCCACAGGGTGCGGAACCGCTGACTGGACAGCGCGAGTTCGCCCACCAGCTCGACGAACCGGGGGTTGTCGATGTCGTCCCCGATGGTGGTGCGGAGGGTGGCGATGAAGTTGGCGGTGGCCTTCGTCCAGTCCTGGTGGAAGGCTCGTTCCTCGGGATCGAGCAGGAGCGACCGCAACCGGTTCTCACCGGGCCGCAGGCGCGGGGAGAACGCCACGGCCATCGGGTTGGAGGCCAGCACGTCGAAGGCGCGTCCTTCGACGAACGCGGGGACCTGAAGGTGGGCAAGCAGCTCGTACACGCGCGCCGGTACCTGCTCGGACCGCTTGCGGCGCGGCGCCCGGGGGCGCGCCGCCGCGAGGTCGAGCAGGTACATCCGCTCGATGTCATCGAGCTGCAGGACGCGCGCGAGCGATTCGAGAACCTGCGGTGAGGGGTTCCTGTCCCGCCCCCGTTCCAGCCGCAGGTAGTAGTCGGGGCTGATCCCGGCGAGCAGGGCGACTTCCTCTCGGCGTAGGCCGGGTACGCGGCGCCGGCCGCCGCTCGGCAGCCCTACCTGCGACGGTGAGACCAGTTCGCGGCGGGCCCGCAGGTAGCTGCCCAGCCGGTGGCCGCCGCCCGACTCCTCTTCCCTCATGGTCACCACGGTAGTGCGGCGCGGGTGCCGCAGAGGGGCCCTGGTGGGACCTGGGAAAACCGGGGCCCTGCCACCCCCGCCGGGCTCGGTCAAGACTGGTGATCGCCCTGTTCGGCAAGGACAGCGAGCAGCACCGTCTGCGCCCGCGAGTTTCCGCGTCGGCGCCCTCTGGATCGAAGGGAAGATCTCGTGGATCTCTCCAACCGCACAGTTCTCATGGTCGGCGGCACCTCGGGTATCGGGCGGGAGTTGGCCCGGCGGTTCGCCGCGGCGGGCAGCACCGTGGCCGTTGGCGGTCGCAACCCCGAGGCCCTCGCGGACCTCGCCACGGAAGGTTTCGGCACGTTCGGCATCGACGTCACCGACGGCGCCTCTGTCGCATCCGCCCGGGACGCCGTGCTCGCCCGCTACCCCGAGCTGGACACGGTGGTGACGATGTCGGGTGCCATGCTCCTGGAAGACCTTCGCGACCCTGCGCACTTCGCGGCGGCGCAGACGACGATCGACACCAACCTGGTCGGCACCATCCGGGTCATCGACGCCTTCACGCCGCATCTGGTCGGTCGGGGTGCGGGCACCTTCATCACCGTCACCTCCGGCATCGCCTTCCTGCCGTTCCCGCCCATGCCCAGCTACGCCGCCTCGAAGGCCGGGGTGCACGCCTACTCCGAGGCACTGCGCGCGCAACTCGACGGCACCGGTGTCGACGTCGTCGAACTCGTCCCCCCGGCCGTCGCGACAGCCGGTCAGGAGAAGGTAAACCCGCGCGCGCTGCCGCTCGACGACTTCGCCACCGAGGTCATGCAGCTGCTCTCGGCGAATCCCACCCCGAGCGAAATCCTCGTCAAGGGCGTACACATGCACCGTTGGGCCGAGCGCGACGGCACCTACGCGGACCTCGTCGCGCAGCGCTCGAAGGCTCTGGCGGTGCTTCCCGGTCGCGAACGCTGACACCGTCCGGGGCGGCGGGCACACCCGCTTGGGCATCCTAGGAAGATAGTTCACCGCGCGGCAGCCGGCCGGGCCCTCACCACGGGCCCGGCCGGTGTGCTGTCGTCGTCATTTTTCCAGCAACTGCGGGACGTATTGACAACTTTCGACATCAGGGTGAGGCTTGAACTGCTGAGAGCGCTCTCTCGCACCGGCCCACCGGGCCACCACCAGTCTGGCCAGGGCACACTCCGCTGTCTTCGGCGGCGGCATCGGAGTTGCCCCTGACCCGTCCCCCGACAGGAGTTACCAGATGGACAGGGCCGCACCCCACGTCCCCCGCCGGCTACGCCTCACCGTGGCGATCGGCGCCCTGCTGACCCTCCTCGGCACGTACCTGGTCTCGTCCACCGACCGGGCCGACGCCGCCCCGGTCGCCAACGTCATCCGGGTCGCCGAGTTCCCCGCCGACTGCACGTACAGTCACCGGCTGCCGGACGACCCGATCGTCTTCCCCGGACTGCCGGGGGCCTCGCACATGCACAGCTTCTTCGGCAGCACGGCGACGAACGCCACCACCACCCTGCCCGACCTGGTGAAGTCCACCACCACCTGCAACCCGGCGGTGGACGTCTCGTCGTACTGGGTGCCGACCCTCTACCGCGACAACGTCGCGGTGGAACCGGCCATCGCCACGTTCTACTACCTCGGTGAGGGGGTGCGCTCCGACGTCGTCGCCAACACCCAACCGATCCCGCAGGGCCTGCGGCTCGTCGCCGGCAACGCGAAGGCCACCGGCCCGAACGACAGCATCGCCCGCTGGTCCTGCCTGCACGCCGGTCAGGTGCCACCGTCCAAGGACTTCGTCAACTGCCCGGCCGGCACAATGCTGGAGTCGTACCTGGACTTCCCGCAGTGCTGGAACGGCCGCGACCTGGACTCCGCGGACCACAAGAGCCACCTGGCGTACCCGGTGAACCAGGCCTGCCCGAGCACCCACCCGGTGCACGTGCCGAAGCTGCGGCAGGTGCTGCGGTACCCGGTCAACGGCGACCCGTCGCACTTCCGGCTCGCCTCCGGGCCGGGCTACACGATGCACGGCGACTTCTTCAACGCCTGGCCGACCGCGGAGATGGCTCGCCGGGTCCAGGACTGCATCCGTCCGGTCATCAAGTGTGGACACGACGGCCGACCGATCTGAATCGTCGTACCCGACGGGGACGGCCCGGTCCTGCCGGGTCGTCCCCCGCTCCTCGGGAGGCCGCGCCGGAAGGAGGAGGCATGCGCGTGCAGGTCGCGTTGCTCATGACAGCGGTACTCGCCGCCGGCTGCGCCGGTGGACCGTCGAGCAGCACGGACGAGGCGGCACCACCGCTCTCCACGCCGGCCGTCGCCGCCCCGTCGACCGGCGCGTTCAGCCCCACCGACATCGCCTGGCTGCAACTCACGGCGGCGATGACGCAACGGTTGCTCCCGGTGCTGGACCTGGTGCCCACCCACACCACCGACCCGACCTGGCGCGGGCTGGCCGCGCGGGTCCAGGCGGGCAACCGGGCCGACCTGGCCCGCTCCCGTGACCTGCTCGGCGAGGCCGGAGCGCCGACGACCAACCCGCACGAGGGTCACGACATGCCCGGCATGATCACCGCCGACGAGCTGGCCGCGCTCCGGTCGGCCACCGGGAAGGCCTTCCAGCGGCTGCTCGCCACGCATCTGCGGGCGCACCTCGCGCAGACGGTCAAGATCGCCGCTGCCGAGCAGCGGGCCGGCGTCCACCCGGACACCACGGCGCTGGCCGCGGCCGTGATCCGAGCCGGTGACGGCGATCTCGCCCGTCTCGACCAGCTCGACCGACCACCGGGAACGCCCCGGCCGACCTGACGGTTCGGGCCCGCCGCCGCGTTCAGCTCACCAGCAGCCGGGCGATCGTCGCCGGTTCCGCCAGGTGCGGGAAGTGGCTGCCGGGCAGCACGGTGACCTCGACCTCCGGCAGGACTCCCGTCAGCCAGGCGAGGTAACGAGCCGGCGGCTCGGACGAGGTCACCCAGCGGTAGGGAACTCCCCGCTCCGCGATCGACCGCAGGTCACCGGAGCGCGCGGCGGCGATGTCCTCGTCGGAGGAGTGCAGGATCTCGCCCCAGTACCCCAGCAGCAGATCCGGCCGGGGGTCGGTCGCGGTGGTGACGATCGCCCGCGCCTCGGCCGGCAACGACTCGATGCCCATACCGGCCAGCATGCGATCCCACACCTGCCGCCACTGCGGGCCGCGCAGCGTCGGCTCGGCCTCGCGTACGGCGGCGCCGAACGGGCCGGGCAGCAGGATCTGGTCCAGGTTGACCACGCCCCGCACCGGATAGTGCGCCGCGTAGGTCGTGGCGACGACCGCGCCCACCGAGTGCCCCACCACGATCGGCGTGCCGAGACCCGCCTCGGTCACCCGGGCGTGCACGACCTCGGCGACCTCGGACATCCGGTAGGAGTCCCGCCGGGGCGCGTCGCCGTGACCGGGCAGGTCGAGGGCGAGGATCCGCCGGTCCGGGTCGATCGCCGCCAGCTCGCGCCGCACCGGGTCCCACTGCCTCTTGTCGTAGGTCAGGCCGTGGATCAGGACCAATGGCGGTCGGTTGTCGTCGGTCACTGCGGTGCCTCTTCCCGGTTCGGGTTGCCGCTGCGGCCGGCCCGCAGCGAGTCGAGCGTGAGGTCCAGGGCGGCCTCCAGGTGGTCGACCTCTCCGGTGTTGATCAGCAGCAGGACGCCGCCCTGGATGCCGGCCAGCAGCGCCGCCGCCGTTCGGTGGGCGTCCACCTCGGCAGCGATGTCTCCGGTCGACTGCATGTGCCGGATGCCCTCGGTGATCTTGTCCTGCCAGCGCCACATGAGCCCGGTCACGATCGCCTGCGCGCCCGGCGCGCGCCGACCCGTCTGGCCGAGCAGCCCGTTGAGCGGGCACTTCACGCCCTGCGCGAGGTAGCGCTCGACGAGCCGGTCCCGCCACGCCTGCCACGCCGGCCAGGAGGTCAGATTGCTGAGCATCGGCTCCTGGTCGGTGAGCACCTGGTCGGCCTCGTGCTGGGCCACCGCGAGCAGCAACTCCTCCTTGCCGTCCGGAAAGTAGTGGAAGAGCTGACCCTTGCTGGCGCCCGTGTGGGCCATCACATCTTCCAGGCGTACCTCGTCGACGCCGCGCTCACGGATCTCGGCGGCGGCGCCGGCGACGATCCGCGCCCGGGTCGCCTCGCCCTTGCGGGTCAACGCGCGAGTCATGGCCTCACCCTAGCTCGGGTTTTGGACTTGCAGGTCCATTTCTGGCGAGCCAAGGTCGTGAACGCGCGGCCCGCTCCGAGGACCGCACAGCGACCGGGAGGACGCGACGATGAACCAGTACTACCTGCTCGGACGGTCCGGCCTGCGGGTGAGCCGACTCGCGCTGGGCACGATGAACTTCGGTGTCGACGGCTTCCACGCCGCGTACGGCAAGACCGAGGAGGAGTCCGAGCCGATCTTCCGCCAGTATTTCGAATCGGGCGGCAATTTCGTCGACACGGCGGACTTCTACACCGCCGGGGAGAGCGAGAAGATCCTCGGCCGCCTGATCGACCGGGCCGGTGTCCGCGATCGACTCGTACTCACCAGCAAGTTCACCAACACCATCGACGCGGGCGACCCGAACGCGAGCGGCAACGGCCGCAAGCACATCATCCGGGCCGTCGAGGCGTCCCTGGGCCGACTCGCCACCGACTACATCGACCTGTACCTGCTGCACACCTGGGACCGGATCACCCCGGTCGAGGAGGTCGTGCACACCCTCGACGACCTGGTGCGCTCCGGCAAGATCCGGTACGCCGGCCTCTCCGACGTACCGGCCTGGTACGCGGCCCGCGCGCAGAGCTACGCCGAGGCGCACGGCCTGGCCCCGCTGATCAATCTGCAACTGCCGTACTCCCTGGTCAACCGCGGCGTCGAGGCGGAGTTCGTGTCGATGGCGCAGACCTTGGGCATGGGGCTGACCGCGTGGAGCCCGATCGCCGGCGGCCTGCTCACCGGCAAGTACCGGCGCAGCGGCGAGGGCCTGAGCGGGTCTGGCCGGTTGACCACTCCCAACGCCGGGGGTCGGGAGATCAGCCCCGGCGACTGGCAGGTCATCGACGCGCTGGAGAGCGTGTCCGCCGATCTGGGCCGCAGCATGGCACAGGTCGCGATCAACTGGGTCGCCACCCAGCCCGCCGTCGCCTCGGTGATCATCGGCGCGAGCAGCGCCGCGCAGGTCGCCAGCAACTTCGAGGCGCTCGACTTCGAGATCCCGGCCGACGCCCGTCGCCGGCTCGACGAGGCCAGCGCCCCGAACCTCGGGCTGCCGTACGGCATGTTCACCCCGCAGTACCAGTCCTGGGTGGTGAGTCCGGGTCTCTCCATCGGCGACAAGCCGGCCGGCTACGCCCCGCAGGTCGTCAACGCCGCTGCCGACACCGCGCGGTAGCCACGCGTCGAGGCGGTGTGCCGCTGCTTGCGCGCGGCGCACCGCCGCACCCCAGCGTGGGTCACAACCCTTGGCCGCCCACGGCGGCTGAGGTCGTCGACGCCGAAGAGCCCTCGTAGAGGTCGACGTAGCGCCGCAACACGTCGGCGGCCCGGTCGTCGAGCGCGGTCAGGTCGAGGGTGTTGTGGCGAACCCCCAGCGACTCGGGCAGGGCGTACACCCGCAGGTCGATGCCGTTCGCCCGGGCGATCCGGCGGGGCACCCGCACTGCCGCGGCGGGATCCACCACCGTGTCGAGCGGGCTGATCGCCACGGCCGCGCTCACGAGGCCGGTCCGTCGCGCCGTACGCGGCAGGGACCGCACGATCGTCAGGTACCGTGTGACCGCCGCCAGCGAGTAGCCGCGCGCGGTGACCCGGTCGCGCAGGACGCGCCGCCCGTACAGCGTGATGAGGGGCCGGACCGCGAACGCCGGGGCCTGCCGGGGGCCGAAGAACGGCGACAGCACCAACAGCCGCCGTACGACGTCCCCCCGGGTCTGGGCCAGCCAGGTGGCCAGCACCGCGCCACCGGAGATGCCGACCACGCCCACCTCGTCCCCCAGGCCCGCCGCGACCGTCACGGCCTGCTGGGCGTACGCCGTCAGCTCGCCGGCCCCGACCCGGTGGTGGGCCCGCCGGTCGACGGTGCCGTGGTGCGGGGCCCGCGGAATCCACACGTTGTAGCCCCGGGCGAAGAACACCTCGGCCAGCGCGTCGTACTGCTCCGGCGCCATGGTGTAGCCGTGCAGCAGCAGGACGGCCCGCGCGGAACGCGAGCCGTGGCTCAGCAGACGGCTGCGCGACTCCGGCCGCACCCGCGGATCCGTGGCCTCTGCCGCCGTGGTGCTCTGCGCGGCAGCGGTGGCGGCATCGAAGTCGAGCGGTGACGCCGGTGCGAGCCGCAGCTTCCGGTGCCCCAGCGGCCAGAGGTACAGCCCGGCGACCGCCGCCGCGACCAGCGCCGTCGCGCCGACGACGAGGGTGAGGAACTCCGGCATGGGCAGATCCTGACAGGAGGTGACGTCGGCACGGCCGCGGGGGCGCGCCCCGGTGACCCGGGGCGCACCCTGCAGGGACTACGCGGTCCCGCCCGGCGAGGCAGGCGGTTCGAACAGCACCCGGGCGCGGAGCTGCCGGAATCCGGTGCGTTCCAGCTCCGCGAGCACCGCGACGCGGTGGGCGTCCACGTCGGCGATCACCTCCCGCGCGCCACCGGCGGCGAGCACCCGGACCGCCTCGGTCAGCAGCTCACCGCGCGCCGCGTCGTCGAACAGGCCGAGGTACGCCAGGAGTGGATAGCAGGCGTCGCCGGCCGTGCCGACCAGCCCCACCGGCCGCCCGTCCGCCACGCCGACCCGCCAGTCGTCGGGCGACTCCCCCAGCCAGGCCACCGGATCGGTAGCCAGGTCAACTCCGGCGACGGCACTCGCGATCTCCCTGCCGGTCAGGACGTCGGGCTCGGCGATCCGGGCGACCAGGGCGTTGATCTCCGCCACGTCGACGGGTGGCCGGAAGGTGTAGCGGCCGGAGGTCGCCGGCAGCGGCGTGCCCGTCCACGAGCAGCGCAGCCGCTCACCCACCTCGACCAGGCCGGCGAGCCGGGCCGCCTCCATCGGCGCGCTGACCACGGCCAGCACCTCGGGTCGACGCCGCCAGTGCGCCGGCAGCGCCGCGTAGTAGCTACCGGGACCTCCCAGCGCCTCGTGGGCGGCGTGCAGCAGCGCGGCCCCCACCTCCGGCTCGGCGGCCAGGTCGAACCGCTCCAGCCAGGGGGCGCCGACGGCCCCGGGCGGGAGGAGCCAGGCGGCCCGGCCGACGACCCGGCCGTCGCGCAGGGCGATCCAGGTGGTCTCGGGTCGGTAGCCGCCGCCGGCGATGCCGTCGGCGTACGGGATCTGCCGCAGTTGGGGCAGCGGATCGGTCATGGAGTCGAACAGGTTCTCCTCGCCCGCGACGAGCGGGCGGATGAGCAGACTGGTCATGGCGGACCTCCGGAAAGCGAACGCCCCGGGTCAGATCCGCGCGGACGCCGGTGCGCGGAGGGGGCGCAGAACATCGGACATTGTTCTGACCTCCTCTCGGCTCGACGGCGTGCCGCCACCATACGGGAGGCGCCGTCGGCGTTCAACACCCCGGCTCACAGCGTCGGATTGGTCTGCGCGCCGCGTCGGTGGGCGTGCCCGTCGGCGACGGCGATCCCGGCCAGGATCAGCGCCGCCAGGCCGGTCACGGCGACCGGCGGGAGCAGGACGCTGGGCAGGGCCGCCACCGCCAGCACCGCAGCGCCGACAAACAACATCTGGCAGCGCGGCGCGGACTGGTACCGGCGCTCCAGGAAGCTGCGGCCGATCAGGAACAGCACCGGACCACCGAAGATGATGGCCACCAGCGCCCAGTCGATGGGCGGATGCGGATCCTCGATGACCTGCCCGAAACCGACGGCGGTGCAGATGATGCCACCGACGATGAACAGCAGGCTGTAGCTCGCCAGTCGCGACAGTTGGAGCCCTTCCCCGCCGGCGCTGCCGCTGGCCTGCTGGCCCGGCCCCACGTGGTAGAAGTAGATCCGCCAGAACGAGACCGTGGCGACGAACGCGGACACCAGGACGATGGTCCGCTCGGTCGAGAAGCCCGGGAAGCTGACGGCGGCGCCGGCTTCGAGCACCACCTCGGCCAGCGCGATCATGAAGAACTGGTTGTACCGCTCCGCGAGGTGCACCTCGGACACCGAGACCAGGCTGGCGATCGGCGCGCGGCCGATGCGCGGCACGGGCCAGTTGAAGGCCGCACCGACCAGTTCGATGCCGAGCGCGAGCGTCCAGAAGACACCGCGACCGAGGCCGCCGTCGAGGCCGCCACCGATCCAGAGCGCGCCGGAGACCGCGTGCCAGGTCAGTACCCGGTACGAGAACATCTGCGCCGGATGACCCCGGAGGGCAAACACCAGGTAGAGCGGCCTGCCGAGCTGGATGACGACGTACGTGCAGGCGAAGATCATGCCTCGCTGACCGAACGCCTGCGGCAGCGAGACCGCCAGCACCAGCGTGCCGAACATGGTGGCGAGCAGGAGGACCTGCAGGTCCACCCGGCGCGGGTCGTAGGTGCTGGCCACCAGCGCGTTCAGCGACCAGATCATCCACATGGCCGTGAAGAACAGCAGCGTCTGCCCCGCCTCGGACAGCAGGGTGTGCCGGACGATGGTCAGGTCGTCCGCGACCCGCCCGGCGAGGCGGGCGAGCGCGAAGACGTAGACGATGTCGAACAACAGCTCCAGGACGGTCGCCGAACGCGGGCTCGTGCTGTCGGCCAGCCCGCGCATCCAGGTGCGCGTCAGCATGGCCGCACCCCCTCGTACCGGTTTAGGGAACTTTATCCCGGTACGCCCGCTCGTCAGGCCGGATCGCCCGCAGCGGGCTCGACGTGGTCGCGCCACGAGTGCCGGGGCTCGTAGCCCAGGACCCGCCGCGCCTTGTCGATGCTGAGCAGGGTCTCGTGCTCGCCCAGCTCCTTACGGATCTCGACGCCCGGGTAGACCTCGGCCAGCAGGCTGGCGCTGGAGCGGGTCATGACGGTGTCGGCGTTGGCGATGATGAAGACGTCCGCGCCCGGCCGGTCGTACGCGAGGGCCCGTTCCACCGCCTGGGCGCCGTCACGGGAGTCGATGTAGCCCCACAGGTTCCACCGCCGCGCCCGCGGGTCGGCGTCGAACGACGGGAACGGCGCGTAGTCCTCGACGTCCATCACGTTGGAGAAGCGCAGACCCACCATGACCAGCTCCGGGTCCCACCGGCAGAAGTGCCGCGCCATCTCCTCCTCAAGGGCCTTGTTCAGCGAGTACGTCGACTCCGGCCGGGGCGCGTACTCCTCGTCGACCGGCGCGTACGGCGGTGGGGTGTCGAACGGCAGGCCGAGCACCGTCTCGCTCGACGCCCACACCACCCGCCTGATGCCGGCCGCCCGGGCGGCGGCGAAGACGTTGTACGTCGCGGCGGAGTTGTTCGCGAACGTGACCGCGTTCGACATCAGCCCGGGCGCCGGAACGGCGGCCAGGTGCACGACCGCCTCGATGCCACCGGCGTGCTCGTCCGCGCCCCCGGTGAACGCCTCGACGACCTGCCCGTAGTCGGTCAGGTCGACGAGGAGGAACTCGCCGTCGACGTCGCGGGGGTCGCGCCCGCCCGCACGGTCCACCGCGAGCACGTCGACGCCGACGCCGCGCAGGTGGGCGACCACGGCGCGGCCGAGCTTGCCGGTGGCGCCGGTGACGACGACACGTGCGGGGAGTACGGGATCGCTCATGGAGCCATCCTTACCGGCCCGTTCCGGTGGCCCGCACGCGGGTGCGTACCGGCGACCACCCGCCGCACCGATCAGGAATCGAGAAGTCACCGCTGGTGGCCCTCCCTAGCATGACCAGCATGGACATCACCATTCACACGACCATTCTCCCGCACGTCGACCCGGACGCCTCGGTGGCCTTCTACCGCGACGCCCTCGGCTTCGAGGTCCGCAACGACGTCGGAACGGGCACGATGCGGTGGATCACCGTCGGCCCCGTCGGGCAGCCCGGCACGTCCATCCTGTTGGCGCCCCCGGCCGCCGATCCGGGGATCACCGAGGACGAGCGGCGCACCATCGCGGAGATGATGGCCAAGGGCACCTACGGGTGGATCCTGCTGGCGACCCGGGACCTGGACGGCACCTTCGAGAAGGTGCAGTCCGGTGACGTGGAGGTCGTCCAGGAGCCGACGGAACAGCCGTACGGCGTGCGGGACTGCGCCTTCCGGGACCCCGCCGGGAACATGGTCCGCATCCAGGAACTGCGCTGAGCCCTCGGATCCCCCGCCGCGCCGAACCAGCCGGCATGTCGCCCGACCACCGGCCGTCGGTGCGTACGGTGCAGGGGTAGCTGTTCCACGCGAGGAGGAGACCCATGTCCAAGCCACCGCTTCCCGAGGCCGCGGTCGAGATGCTCAAGAAGCCGAACCCGGCTGTCATGACCACGCTTCGCAATGGTGGTCAGCCGGTGTCCGCCGCGACCTGGTACCTGTGGGAGGACGGCCGGATCCTGGTGAACATGGACGAGAGCCGCCGCCGCCTGGAGCACGTCCGCAACGATCCCCGGGTCTCGCTCACCGTGCTGGACGAGGCTGGCTGGTACACCCACGTGAGCATCGTCGGGCACGTCGCCGAGCTGCGCGTGGACGAGGACTTCACGGACATTGACCGGTTGGCCCGGCACTACATGGGCAATCCCTATCCCCGGCGTGATCGGGGCCGGGTCAGCGCCCTGATCGAGATCGACCGGTGGCACGGCTGGGGGTCGATGAAGGACAACAGCCAGGTCGGTTGACCGACCGGGGCGGCGGTGGCGGACGGGCTGCTCTTGACCGCAGAGCGTGATCGGCTTAACTTCATCAATCAGATAAGTGTCTTTACTAATTCTGTTTGATAAGTCGTGGGAGTGCCGATGCGTCCATTGCGCCACCGCCGCCTCACCGCCGTCGTCGCCCTGGCGGCCCTGCTGATCACCGCCGCCCCGCCCGCCGCCGCGAGCGCCACCGCCAAGCCCGACCGCCAGCCCGGCTACCACCGCGTCGGCTACTTCACCCAGTGGGGCATCTACGGCCGGGCCTTCCCGGTCAAGAAGCTCGACACGTCCGGGGCGGCGAGCCGCCTCACCCACGTCAACTACGCGTTCGGCAACATCAGCGAGGACGGCCGCTGCTATCTGGACGGCGGGCCGGGCGAGGGCGACGCCTGGGCCGACTACCAGCGGCCGGTGCCCGCCGAGGAGAGTGTCGACGGCGTCGCCGACGCCCCCGGCCAGGCCCTCAACGGCAACTTCCACCAGCTCGCCAAACTGAAGGCCAAGCACCCCCAGCTCAAGGTGCTGATCTCGCTGGGCGGGTGGAGCTGGTCGACGTACTTCTCCAACGCCGCCCGCACGGACGCCTCCCGCAAGGCGTTCGTCGCCTCCTGCATCGACCTGTACCTCAAGGGCAACCTCCCGGGCGCGCCGGGCGCCGGAGCGGGCGTCTTCGACGGCGTCGACCTCGACTGGGAGTGGCCCAACTGGGACGGTGAGCCCGGCAACGTCATCCGCCCCGAGGACCGGGAGAACTTCACCAAGCTGCTCGCCGAGTTCCGCCGGCAGCTCGACGCGTACGGTCGCACCACCCGCTCGCACCACCCGCTGACGGCCTTCCTGCCGGCCAACCCGGCCACGATGGACGCCGGCTACGAGGGCCGCAAGATCTTCACGTACCTGGACTTCGCCACCGTGCAGGGGTACGACTTCCACGGCGGCTGGGAGGCCCGCGCCAACCAGCAGTCGGCGCTGCGCGTGCCCACGGGCTCGCCCGACAACCCGGACTTCTCCGTCGAGGTGGCCGTCGACGGGTGGATCGCCCGTGGCGCGCCACGGCACAAGCTGGTCCTCGGCATCCCCTACTACGGTCGCGGCTGGACCGGCGTCACCGGCGGCGGCAACGGCCTGTTCCAGCCGGCCGCCGGGCCCGCGCCGGCCGCCTTCGAGGCCGGGTACGAGGACTACAAGAACCTCAAGAACCTGGCCGGAAACGGCTACACCGTGCACCGCGACCTGCGCGCCGGGCACGCCTGGCTGTTCGACGGTACGACCCTCTGGACGTACGACGACCCGGCCGTCGTGTTGCAGAAGACGCTCTACATCCGACGGGCCGGCCTGGGCGGGGCGATGGTCTGGTCGCTCGACGGCGACGACGACAGCGCCACCCTCACCAAAACGATCGGCCTCGGCCTAACCACCCGGTAACCCCGCGCGGCTCCCTTGATCACTTGATGACCAGCAGTTGCCAGTACCGGTTCCCGAACTGCTCCGCATCAAGTGATCAGGGGGTCGGCCCTACTCCGGGGCCACCGCGCGCACCGCGGCCTCGATGAGCGCCGTCACCTGGTCCATGTCCCGCGCCCGGCGGACGTCCAACTCGGCCGACGATCCGCCGGGTAGAACGAGGTGCACCGTCACGTCCTCGCGGCGGTGGGTCAACCAACTGGCGACCGCCTGGACCAGCACCATGACAGTGCCGGCGTTGCCGATCGCCACCCGCAGCACGTCCGTGCCGTCCGTTGACGTCTCATCGGTCGGCGGTGTCGTGGTCACCCCGTCGCGCAGCCGGTCGTCGGCGCGCAGCCAGGACGCGAGCGAGCGCTGGACATCGACAGACGGACGATCCGGACGAACCGCGATGGTGATCGTCTCCGGCACGTTCTGCCTCCTCCAGGACGACGCTGAGTCACACCACCATCCTGCCAGCCGGTCCCCGACCCGGCATCCCACGCACTCACCGAAGTCGATCAGGCCTTGACCGTCGTGTCGGCCCGTCCATAGGCTCCGGCCACTGCGAGGCTTTCCCCCAAGAAGGGAACCCGAGACATGGCCCCATCGTCGCGTCCGTTCTGGACGGTCCCTCCGAGGCGGTTGGCGGGTGCCGCCGCGATCACGCTCCTGCTCGGCACGACTCCCCTGCTCGGCGGCACCGCACCGGCGAGCGCCGCCCCACCGTCGACGTGCAGCAGCGATCCGACCGCCCGGCTGGGTACCGTCCCGACCCCGGAGGCGACGCTCGGCTTCCCCCTCGGCCTCGGCCAGGAACGGGTCGTGACCAACGACGAGGTCCGTACCTACCTGGGGGCCGTCGACCGCGCCTCCGAGCGGGTCGTCACCGGAGTGCTGGCGGCCAGCGTCCTCGGGCAGCCCCTGCCGTACGCGGTGGTGTCCAACGAGCGCAACGTGCGCCCGTCCGCGCTGCGCAAGATCGCCGACGACGTACGCGACCTGCGTGATCCCCGCCGGACGAGCGCGCGGACGGCCGCCCGTACGGCGAAGGACAGCCCGGCCATCGTCTGGATCACCGCGAACGTGCACGGCGGCGAGAAGAGCGGCACCGACGCGGCCCTCAAGACCCTGTACGAGCTGGCCGCCGGCCTGTCCTGCGAGGTCGCCCGGCGCAACGACAACCTGGTCACCGTCATCGTGCCGACGCAGAACCCGGACGGCCGCGACGCGACCCGGCGGCAGAACGAGTTCGGCTTCGACCTGAACCGGGACTGGTTCTCCCGCACCCAGCAGGAGACCGACGGCAAGCTCGAACTGCTGCGCCGCTATCCGCCGCAGGTGTACGTGGACGCGCACGAGATGGGCGGCCGGCAGTACTTCTTCCCGCCCAACGCCGACCCGATCCACCACGAGATCGCCGGTGAGGCCGTGGACTGGATCAACCGGATCGGCGAGGCCAACAAGGCCGGCTTCGGTTACAACGGCGCCTGCGACGACACCGTCACCACCGAGTGCTACTTCAACTACGACACGTACGACATGTTCTTCATGGGCTACGGCGACACCGTGCCGACCACCGGTTTCGGGGCGGCCGGCATGACGTACGAGAAGGGCAGCGCCTCGGCCGTCGCCGACCGGGTGCAGCAGCAGTTCCACACCCAGTGGTCGACGCTCGGCTGGGCCGCCGCCAACAAGCGTGCGGTGTTGGACGGCTACTTCGACATCTGGACCGACGCGCTGGCCCAGGGCCGGGCGGGCACCCTCGAACCGAACGAGGTGGTGCAGCCCACCAACGAGGTCCAGTTCCCGGTGCCCGACGTGACGATCCGCTCGTACTTCCTGTTGCCCGACCGGCAGCTCGCCGACGTCCGCCGGCTCGTCGAGCGGCTGCGCCGAATGGACGTCGAGGTGTACGAGGTGCAGAAGCCCACCCGGGTGCCCACCGCCCGCGTCTTCGGGGGCCGCAGCGCCACAAACGTCACGGTGCCCAAGGGCGCGTACTGGATCCCCATGGACCAGCCGCAGAAGCACTGGATTCAGGCCATCATGGGCGAGGATCCGTACGTCCCGTTCCCGTACTTCTACGACGTGTCGTCCTGGAGCAACCCGCTGCTGATGGGTGTCTCCACCATCTACACGGTCGACAACGTCCGGCCGAAGGCCCAGTTGGTGCGGGGCATCACCGGCGGCCGGAGCGGGCTGGCGTGGCCGTGGGGCTCCTACACGTACCCGCTGGACTCCGCCGCCGCCGCCGAACTCACCTTCACCCTGCTCGGCCGGGGCATGCCGCTGACCCGTGACCTGGCGACCAACACCGTCGCCGTCCCGGCGAGCAGGGTGAGCCGTACGGTCGACGACCTGGCGAAGGCCGCCGGGGTCACCCTCGCACCGGGCGGACGCCCCACCGGCACCCCACTCGCCCTGCCCGACGTCGGGCTGTTCCAGGGCACCGGCGTCTCCACCACGTCCGGCTCGCACGGCGAGGCCCGCTACGTGCTCGGCAAGCGGTGGGGACTCGACCTGAAGCCGGTCACCACGGCCGACATCAACGACAACACCGAGGCGTTCACCGGACGTACCGTGCTGCTGGTCCCCGACGGCAGCAGCCCCACCGGCGGTCTGACCGCCGCCGGCCAGGCCAACCTGCGCGACTGGATCGCCCAGGGCCACACCTACCTCGGGCTGCGCAACGAGGGCACCCGGCTGGCCCGCGCCGCCGGCCTCACCTCCACCACGGAGAAGACCAGACCGGTCGACTACCTGGTGATCGGCTCACACCTGCGGGTCGACGTCGACACCGACAACCCGGTCGCCCTGGGCCGTCCCGCCGAGGACTTCGAGTTCAACAACAGCGACCCGATCCTCACCCCGAGCAGCACCGGGACGAACGTGCTCAGCTACCCGAGCGGAGACACGTTCTGGGCCAACGGCTACACCGTCGGCGCGGACATCCTCAAGGGCACGGCCGCCGTTGTCGACGAACCCACCGGCGCCGGTCGGGCGGTGCTGTTCGCGTTCAACCCGCTCTTTCGGGCGTACAACGAAAATGGTCTGCACCTGGTGGCGAACGCGCTGCTCTACCCGCCGGGCGCGCCCGACGCCCGACGCGCGCCGGGCGGGGACGCGGCGCGGGCCAGCGCCGCCGCCGCGCCGGTCGCGGCGGACCTGGGCGGCGGCTGGCGGCCGATCACCATCGAGGTCGCGGCGGCCGACCTGCCCCGCGCGCGGGCCGTCGTCGAACGCTTCACCACCGACGCGCGCACGACCGCGAAGGACACCTCGGCGTACGTCGTGATCCCCAACCCGCGGGGCCTCCAGGCCGACGAACACCCCTTCACGAACGATCTGGTACGCGCGCTGCGCGCCGCCGGAGTGCCACTGCGGTCGGTGGTCGCCTGACCGGTTCGCGGCACCGGCCAAGCGCCCGCCCCGGCTGATGTCGGGGCGGGCGCTTACGGTTTGCGGGCCACGCCGCTGTAGCCGGTGCGGGCGACGTCCGCGTCGACGGTGGCCGGCGGCTCGGGGTACGGCCACATGTTGACCAGGCCGGGCGGCTCGAGGACGAAGTCGCCGAAGAACCCGCTGACGTCGACGTGGCTGCGGGGCACGAACGGGGTGTTCGCGCGGGCGTAGATCGCCGAGATGCGGGCCATCAGGTCGGGGTGCACGTCGGTGCTGGCGTGGGACAGCGCGAGGTAGCTGCCGGGGGCGAGCGCGTCGCGGTAGGCCGCCACGATGCGCTGCGGGGCCTGCTCGTCGGGCACGAGGTGCAGCACGAACATCATGAGGACCGCGACCGGGCTGTCGAAGTCGATGGCGGCGGCGACCTCCGGGTGGCCGAGCACCTCGGCGGGTCGACCCAGGTCGGCCTGCACCACCGACACCGTCGCCGCGTCGGCGAGCAGGGCACGCCCGTGGGCGCAGACCACGGGGTCGTTGTCGACGTAGACGACGCGTACGGCCGGGTCGATGCGGTGGGCGATCTCGTGCACGTTGTCCCGGGTCGGCAGCCCCGAACCGAGATCCAGGATCTGCCGCACGCCCTTCTCCTCGACGAGGTGGCGGACCGTACGGGCGATCAGGTCGCGGCCCTGCCGAGCCGCCTCGGGCATCCACGGCGCGACCTGCAACACCATCTCGGCGGCGGCCCGGTCGGCGGCGAAGTTGTCCTTGCCGCCGAGGTAGTAGTCGAACATGCGCGCCGCGTTCGGTCTGTCGGTCTGGAGGTTCACTCCGGGCTCCGACTGCGTCATGGTCGACCACCTCTCCCCCCGCGGAGCCCGCAGCATAGCGTCCACAATGGTTGGCCGGCTCCCCGGCCGTACCCTGATGAGCTTGATGCCGGTGAGTCATCTAGATGACTCACCGGCATCAGGCTCACCGACAGGTGGCCTCGGCCGCTCGTGTCGAACGTCAGTCGCCCAGGCCCGGCTGGCCCGGTGAGCACGCACCGGTTCGCGCCCGGGACAAATGTCCTGGCCGACCGCGTACCGGTGACTCTGCCCGCGCCCCGCGCGCCTGAATAGCGTGACAGGCATGGATGACACAGCCGTACGCCTCGACGGCCTCACCCGGCGGTTCGGTCCCGTCCGAGCTGTCGACGGGCTCGACCTGACCATCGCGCGGGGCAGCACGGTCGCCCTGCTCGGGCCCAACGGCGCCGGCAAGTCCACCACGATCTCGATCATGCTGGGTCTGGACCGACCGGACAGCGGCACCGCCACCGTGTTCGGTCGGCCGCCGGCCGAGGCGGTCCGGGCGGGACAGGTGGGCGCGATGCTCCAGGACGCCGGCTGGGCGTCCAGCGCGACCGTCCGCGAGGTCGTCGACCTGGCTCGGGCGCTCTACCCGCGAACGATGGCCACCGACCAGGTGCTGGCGCTGGCCGGGCTGACCGAGCGTGCCGGCCGCCGCCTCGACAAACTCTCCGGCGGCGAGGCGCAGCGCGCCCGGTTCGCGTTCGCGCTGGCCGGCGACCCGGACCTGCTGGTCCTCGACGAACCCACCGCCGCGCTGGACGTCGCCGCCCGGCAGACGTTCTGGGCGGCCATCGACCGGTACACCACCGACGGGCACACCGTCCTGTTCAGCACCCACCACCTGCACGAGGCGGACGAGTTCGCCGACCGGGTCGTGGTACTCGCCGCGGGGCGGGTCGTGGCCGACGGGCCGCCCGCCCAGATCCGCGCGCTGGCCGGCGGCCGTACCGTCTCCTTCGACCTCGACGGCGGTCCGGTCGACGGCCTCGACGCGCTTCCCGGGGTCCGGTCGGTGCAGGTCCGGGGCGGCCGGGTCGCGCTCACCACCGACGACGCCGACGCCACCGTCCTCGCCCTGGCCGGCACGCGTGGCTTCCAGAACCTGGAGGTCACCACCGCCGCCCTGGACGCCGCCTTCCTCGCCCTCACCGCGACACCGACGACCCGCACCGCGACACCGACGGAGCACTGACGTGCGCGCGTACCTGCGATTCGAACTGCGCCGACTGGCCCGCGACCCACGGCTGCTGCTGTTCACCGTCCTCGCGCCGGTGGTCACGTACCTCATCTTCTCCGGGGTTGGTCCGGACGGCGACCGGGTGGAGGGCGTCGACGCGGCGGTGGCCCTCATGGTCGGCCTGGCCGGCTACGGCGCGGTGGCGGGCGTGCTCTCGGTCGGGTCCGCGGTCTCGCAGGAGCGGGCGTCGGGCTGGCTGCGCCAGCTCCGCGTCACCCCACTGCCCGCCTGGCGGGCGGTGACCGCGAAGGCCCTCGTCTGCACGCTCAGCGGGGTGCCGTCGGTGATCGCCGTCGGCTGCGCCGGACGCCTCGCGCACCACGTCGAGCTGGGGGCCGCGCGGTGGGTCGCGCTGCTGCTGCTGATGTGGGTCGGCACGGTGCCGTTCGCGCTGCTCGGGCTCGCCATCGGGTACGGCCTCAGCCCGCAGCTCGCCCAGCCGGTCAACTTCCTCGCCTTCCTCGGCCTGTCGGTGCTGGGCGGCCTGCTGGTGCCCGTCGCCTACTTCCCCGCCGTGCTGCGTCAGCTGGCACACGCCCTGCCGACGTACCGGTTCGCGGAACTCGGCTGGCGCTCGGCCGCCGGGCTGACGCCCACCCCGTCGGGACTCGCCGTGCTCGCCGGGTGGACGGTGGCGTTCACGGCCCTGGCGGCGTGGGCGTACCGGCGGTCCACCATTCACCGGTGACCCCCGATACGGTGTCCACCATGTCGTCCGGTACGGCTGCTCCCCGCCGGAGGCGGCAAGGGTTCGTGCTCGTCGCCGCGCACACTCTCTGGCTCTGGCTGCTGCTGACGCCCGCCGCCGCGATCGCACACGGGCAGGTGCGCCCCGCCCTGCCGGCGGCGGTGGGGCTGGTCGTCTTCGCGCTGCTCTACCTCGCCCTGGTGGCCGTACCCGTGGCCGACCTGACCGTCCGACCGGCCGTGCACCACGGCGGGCTCGTGGTGTTCGCGCTGCTCGCGGTCGGGCTCGCCGCCGCGTACGCCGGCGGGCCGGAGGGCTGGCTGGTCCTGTTCCTGTACGTCGCCACGGCCGGCGCGGTCGCCTTCGTACGTCCGGCCTGGGGGTTCGGGTGGGTCGGCGGATCGGTCGCCGCCATCGTGGTCATCGGTGCGGCGCATCGGCTGCCGGCCACCGAGACCGCCCAGATGGCGCTGATCACCGTGCTCGGGGGCACGCTGACGTTGGCGTTCGCCCGCACGGCCCGGCTGGTGGAGGAGCTGCGGCGTACCCAACGGGAGCTGGCCCGCACGGCGGTGGAGCAGGAGCGGCTGCGTTTCGCGCGGGACCTGCACGACCTGCTGGGCCATACGCTGTCGCTGGTGGTGGTCAAGGCGGAGGTGGTGCGCCGGCTCGCCCCGACCGATCCGCGGCGGGTCGTCGCCGAGGCGACGGACATCGAGCGGATCGGTCGTACGGCGCTCGCCGAGGTGCGCGAGGCGGTCACCGGCTACCGGGAACGCAGCTTCGCCCGGGAACTCGACGGCGTCCGTACGGTCCTGGGCGACGTCGGGATCACCGTCAGCGTCAGGGGCGGTGACCGGCAGCTCGGGGTGGAGGCCGACGACGCGTTCGGTTGGGTGCTGCGGGAAGGGGTGACGAACGTCGTGCGGCACAGCCGGGCGTCGCGGTGCGACATCGAGGTCACCGCCGACACCGACGAGGCGGTGCTGACCATTCGCGACGACGGGGTGGGTGGCCGGCCGCGGTACGGCAACGGCCTGCGTGGCCTCACCGAACGGTTGGCGCAGGCCGGCGGGACGCTGCACGTCGGCCCGGCGCGCGACGGCGGCCTGCTGCTCACCGCCCGACTCCCCCACGCCCCCACCGGACGGTGGGCGTCGTGATCCGGCTCCTGCTCGCCGAGGACCAGGGCATGATGCGCGGCGCGCTGGCCCTGCTGTTGAACCTCGAACCCGACATCGACGTCGTGGCCGAGGCCGCGACCGGGGCGCAGGCCACGCGCGAGGCTCTTCGGGTACGCCCCGACGTGGCGCTGCTGGACATCGAGATGCCCGACGGCAGTGGCCTCGACACGGCCGCCGCGCTGCGCGACCAGTTACCGTCCTGCCGGGTGCTGATCCTGACCACCTTCGGCCGCCCCGGCTACCTGCGCCGGGCCATGGAGGCCGGCGCCCATGGCTTCCTGGTCAAGGACGGGCCGGTGCAGGAGCTGGCGGTGGCCGTCCGACGGGTGCTGGCCGGCGAGCGGGTGATCGACCCGACGCTGGCCGCCGCCGCCCTCGCGGCCGGCCCGAACCCGCTCACCGACCGGGAGCGCGAGGTGCTGGTCGCCGCCGTGGACGGCGCCACGGTCGCCGACATGGCCGCCGCGCTGCACCTGTCCGAGAGCACCGTGCGCAACTACCTGTCCGCGGCCATCGGCAAGACCGCCACCCGCAACCGCATCGAGGCGGCCCGCACCGCGCGCGCCAACGGCTGGCTCTGAGGCGGCACGGCCCGCGCGGTCCGCTCCGCACGGACCGGCCGGGGTCAGCGCGGTGGGCGGGCGCTGTCGCGCACGACGAGTTCGGTGGCGAGTTCGATGCGCGGGCTCTCGGTCTTCTCGCCTCCGGCGAGCCGCAGTACCGTCCGGGCCGCCAGCATGCCCATCTCCGCGAGGGGTTGGCGGACGGTGGTCAGCGGTGGGGAGCACCAGCGGACCTCGGGCAGGTCGTCGAAGCCGATCACGCTGATGTCGTCGGGCACCCGCAGGCCACGTTTGCGGACCGCCTCGTAGACGCCGAGGGCCATCTGGTCGCTGGAGGCGAAGATGGCGGTGGGTGGGTCGGGCAGGGCCAGGAGCTGCGTACCCGAGGTGAAGCCGGACTCGTGGTAGAAGTTGCCGGGCCGGATGAGGGCGTCGTCGACGGCGATGCGGGCGGCCCCCAGAGCCGCGCGGTAGCCGTCCATCCGGGCTCGGCTGCACATCAGGTGCGGCGGCCCGGCGATGAAGCCGATACGGCGGTGACCGAGGCCGATCAGATACTGGTTGGCGCTCAGGCTGCCCGCCCAGTTGGTCGCGCCGATGGTGGGTGACTCCTGCGGGTCGACGCCAGCGGGGTCGATGATGACCACGGGAAGGTGCAGCCGGCGCAGCTCCGCCTGAAGTGGTGGGTTCACCATCGAGGTCACGAAGATGACGCCCTCGGTGGATCGGGTACGCATGTTGTCGAGCCACTGCTTGGCCGAGGAGATGCGCCAGTGGATGGCGGAGACGACGGTGCCGACGCCGCTGGCGCGGGCGACGTCCTCCACCCCGCGGATGATCTCCACCGCCCACGGGCTGTCCAGGTCGTTGAAGACCAGGTCGATCAGCGCGGCCTCGGTGCGCCTGGCCTGGGTGCGTCGGCGGTAGCCGTGCTGGTTGAGCAGGGCCTCGACGCGCTCCCGGGTATCGGGAGCGACGTCGGTGCGACCGTTGATGACCCGCGAGACCGTGGGCACGGAGACACCGGCCAGTCGCGCGATCATCGCGATGGTGACGTTTCGGCCGTTGTCGGAGCCCACGGTCCGCTCCTTCGTGTGGCGGGGCGTTTCAGGTCGGTCGGTGATCCGGTGTCGTCACCCCTTGACGCTGCCGGTGAGGCCGCCGATCAGTTGACGTTCGGCCACGGCGTAGAAGCCCAGCGCGGGAAGCATGGACAGCACGACGTAGGCGAGCACCCGGGCGGTGTCGTCGGCGTACTGCCCCTGGAACGCCTGGACCCCGACGGGCAGGGTCCACCAGCTCTGATCGCTGAAGACGACCAGCGGGAGCATGAAGTTGTTCCAGCTGGTGACGACGGCCAGGACCGAGACGGTGGCCAACGCGGGGCGGGCCATCGGCAGCAGGACCCGCCAGAAGAACCCGAAGGAGCTACAGCCGTCGAGGACGGCGGCCTCCTCCACCTCGGCGGGGATGGTCCGGAAGAACTGACGCAGGATGATGATGGTGATCGGCAGCCCGAAGGCGGCCTGGGGAAGGATGACGCCGAGCGGGTTGTCCAGCAGGCCGATGGAGCGCAGCAGGACGAACAGCGGCAGGATCGCCACCGCGAACGGGAACATCAGGCCGATCGCGAACAGGGTCACCAGGAACTCGCGGCCCCGGAAGGCGTACCGGGCGAAGACGAACGCGGCCATCGCCGCCGCGGCGACCACGATGAACGTGCTGCTGATGGCGATGAGCAGGCTGTTGCCGAGCTGCCGCCAGAACACGCCGGAGGCGAACAGATCGGTGTAGTTCGACGGCACCCAGGGGTCGGGCAGGCCCAGCGGGTTGGTCGACAGCTGGCCGTTGTCCTTGAAACCACCGATCACACCGAACCAGACCGGCACGACGATGAGCGCGCCGACGCCGATGCAGACGAGGTGCAGCACGATGCTGCGGGTCCGCTGGGCGCCACTGGTCTTGGCGGTCATCGCTGGCCTCCCTGGTTGGTGATCGCGCCCGCGGTGTCCCGACGCAGGACGACGCGCTGGTAGAACAGGGCGAAGACGAGGCTCAGCAGGAACATGATCATGCTGATCGCGCTGGCGTAGCCGACCTCGAACCGACGGAAACCGAACTGGTACATGGTGACGGCCATGGTCTCCGAGGAGTGGATCGGACCGCCGCCGGTGAGCACCCAGACCATGTCGAACAATTGGATGGTGCCGATGACCGACAGGAAGATGCTGATCCGGATCGTCGGCCCGAGCAGCGGCAGAGTGACGTGGCGGAAGGCCTGCCACGCGGTGGCGCCGTCGGTGACCGCGGCCTCGGACAGCTCCTTCGGGATGCCCTGCCGGGCCGCCAGGAAGAGCATCATGTAGAGGCCGAAGTACTTCCAGGACACCACCAGGAAGACGGCGTACAGCACGGTGGACGGGTCGGCGAAGACCGCGCCCGCCTCCGCGCCGAGGAACTTCGAGACCGACTCGCCCAGACCCCGGTTGGGCGAGAACACCAGGGTGAACAGGACCGCCGTGGTGACCTCGGAGAGCACGTACGGCGCGAAGAAGATCAGCCGGTAGGCGGCTCGGCCGCGCAGCGGCTGGTTGAGCAGCATCGCCAGGGCCAGCGCGGCGGGCAGCTGCACGGTCAGCGACAGCAGCACCAGCACGAGGCCGCGCCACAGGTCGCCGCGGAAGGTCGGGTCACCGAAGGCGCGGGTGTAGTTGTCCAGCCCGATGAAGTTCTCCGGCAGCCCGAAGCCGTTCCACTTGTAGAGACTGGCGTAGGCGGCCACCAGGATGGGCGTGATGACCAGCAGCAGGAACAGGGTCAGGGCGGGCGTCAGGAAGACGGCAAGGACGCCACCCCGCCCCGGCCGGGGCTGGCGGCCGCGCCGTCGCGCGGTGCCCGGCCCCGGTGCCGGCGGATCTGTCGCCGTGTCGCCGCGTCCTGGGTACGACACGGTCGATGGCCTGGTCATGCCTGCTCCACTCGGTTTCTATCGCCGGCTACGGATGGGTACGGGGTCACGATCAGACGGTCTTCGCCACCTGCGTGATGTCCTTGAGGATCGCGGCGGGCGCCTTCTTGCCCGCGATGATCTCGGCGACGCTGTCGTTGATCTGCTGCCCGAGCGCGGGCGCGTACGCCTGGTCGAGGTAGAGCTGGAAGCCGGTGTTCTTGGCCAGCGTCTCCGCGACGACCTTGTTGTTCGGGTCGCTGATGGCGTCGGTGGCGTCCTTGACCGTGGGCAGAACCGCGCCGGTCTTCGCGGACCGGCGCTGGTTGTCGACGCTGAGCAGGAACTTCAGGAAGTCGATGGTGGCGGGCGGGGCGTCCTTGCCGACGGCGAAGCCGTTGCCGCCGCCGAACACCTCGGTGGCGGTGCCCTTGCCGCCATCGACGGCGGGGAACGGGAAGAAGCCGAGCTTGTCGCCGATGCCCTTCTTGCTGGTCGAGCTGGATGCCTGTACCGCCGGCGCCCACTGACCCATCAGCTCCATGGCCGCGCCGCCGTTGCCCATGGTGGCGGCCTGCCCGTCCGGGGAGCCGTACTCGGCGCCGAGGAAGCCCTTCTGGAAGGGTTGCAGGTCGACGAGCTCCTTGAGCCGCTCACCCGCGGCGGTCAGGTCGGGGGTGTCGAAGTTCTTGTCGTCGACGGCCTTCTGCAGCGCGCCGACGCCGCCGATGCGCATCGCCAGGTACGACCAGTAGAAGTGGGCTGGCCACTTGTCCTTGCCGGCGATGGCGACCGGGGTGATGCCGGCGGTCTTGAGCTTGCGGACCGCGTCGAGCAGGGCGGTCCAGGTGGTGGGGGGCTCGGTGATGCCGGCGCGGGTGAAGAGGTCCTTGTTGTACCAGAACCCGACCATGCCGATGTCGAACGGGATGCCGTAGATCTTCCCGTCGATCGTGTACGGCCCCATGGCGGCCGGCAGGATGCCGCTGACCAGGTCCTTCACGTCGTCGGTGAGGTCCTTGACCAGACCCGCGTCGACCTGCTGCTTGAGCACGCCGCCGCCCCACGACTGGAAGAGGTCCGGCGGGTCGCCGGCCTGCGTGGCGGTGGTGAGCTTGGCCTTGAACGCCTCGTTCTCCAGCGGCTGGATGGTGAACGTGACGTTGCTGTGCGCGGTCTTGTACTCGTTGGCCATCGCGGCCCAGACCGGCAGCATCGGCTCGGTGTTCTGGATGTGCCACCAGTTGATCGTCTGCGCCGCGTTCGGGTCGCTGGACTTGTCGTCGCCGCTACAGGCGCTGAGCAGGTAGGCGCCGGCGCCGGCGCCGGCGATGCCGAGCAGCGATCGGCGGGAAAGGTGCGCTGTCATGATCCATCCCTTCGGGGACTCACGGTGTGCTCGGACGCCGGCCGAGCCGGCAAGGGTTCGAACCTGGATCTCCGGAACTTTCATTGCTTCGTCGGTATTACCGATCGATGGCCGGGACGCTACGAGCAGTTCCCCCAGCGGTCAAGACCCCTGTCCTATCGCGATAAGACCGGCTACCGTACGAGGGGCTTCCAGTGATCTGGTCCCGCAAGTTTCCGGAAGTTTCACAGCCGCACCGCACAGAGGAGCCCCCGTGTCGACCGACACCGCTGACGTGGCGACCGCTGCCTGGTCGATCCGCAACCCCGTCCTCGCCGGGTTCCACCCGGATCCGTCGATCCTGCGCGTCGGCGATGACTTCTACCTGGCCACCTCGACCTTCGAGTGGTATCCCGGGGTACGCGTGCACCACTCGCGCGACCTCGTGAACTGGCGCCCACTGGGTGGGATCATCACCGACCGCCGCCTGCTGGATCTGCGCGGCTGCGGCGACTCCAACGGGGTGTGGGCGCCCGACCTGACGTACCACGACGGGCAGTTCCACCTCGTCTACAGTGACGTGGCCAGCTTCGCCAGCGGTTACTGGGATCCGCAGAACTTCCTGATCACCGCGCCCGACATCGCCGGGCCCTGGTCCGACCCGGTGAAGCTGCACGGGCGTGGCTTCGATGCCGCCCTGTTCCACGACGACGACGGCACCAGCTGGCTGCTGAGCATGAGCGCGGACTGGCGTCCGGGCCGGGACCGCTTCGGCGGCATCGAGATCCAGCAGTACGACCGGGCGGCGCGGCGCCTCGTCGGCCGACCCCGCATCCTGTTCACCGGCACACCGGTCGGGGTGACCGAGGGGCCGCACCTGTACCGCCACGACGGCTGGTACTGGCTGATCACCGCCGAGGGCGGCACGAGCTGGGAGCACCAGGTCACCGTGGCGCGCTCGCGGGAGTTGTTCGGCCCGTACGAGGTGGACCCGGACGGGCCACTGCTCACCTCGGTGGGCCGCCCCGACCTGCGCCTGCAGAAGGCCGGGCACGGCAGTCTGGTCCAGACCCCCGACGGTGGGTGGTACCTGGCCCACCTGGTCGGTCGCCCCTACTCACCCCTGGGCAACTGTGTGCTCGGGCGGGAGACCGCGATCCAGCGGGTCGAGTGGCCGGACGGTGGCTGGCCCCGCATCCCCGGAGGGGTCCCGGCCGAGGAGGTCGTCGCTCCGGACCTGTCTCCGCACCCGTGGCCCGAGGAGCCCGCCACCGACGGCTTCGACGCCGCCGAGCTGGAATCCTGCTGGTCGACGCTGCGCCGGCCGGCCACCCCGGACTGGGTCGACCTGCGCTCCCGTCCCTCGCACCTGCGCGTGCACGGTGGACAGTCGCCGGTGGGTCGCCAGGCGCCGAGCCTGGTCGCGCGACGGGTCGGGGCGACGCACTGCTCGCTGGAGACGGTCGTCGAGTTCGACCCGATCGACCACCGGCAGCTCGCCGGGATCACCGCGTACTACAACACCCTGAACTGGCACCACCTCTACCTGACCCGTGCCGACGACGGCCGTACGGTGTTGGAGCTGCTCAGCTCCGACAACGGCCGGCGCACCCCGTACCCGGAGCTGACCGTCGACGCCAGTGGTGTCACCCGGGTCGGTCTGCGGGCGGTGTTCGACGGGCCGGTGGTCCGCTTCGACTACGACCTCGGGGCCGGGTGGCAGCGTCTGCCCGTCGACCTGGACGCGACCATCCTGTCCGACGAGCACGCCGCGTTGATCATCGACGGGGAGCCGGCGGCGTGGGGCTTCACCGGCGCCTTCGTCGGGTTGTGGGTGCAGGATCTCGGCGGTGACGGGGTGTACGCCGACTTCGACCACGCCACCTACCGGGAGCACTGACCTGGCGAGGCGCCTCACGGCCGTTGGGCGACCGCGCGCAACTCGCCGAGGGTGGTGCGCAAGCCGTTGCCCGACGCCGTCGCGTCCTCGGTGCGCAGGCCGGTGACGGCCATGGCCGGCGAGCGGGTGGCCGCGACGGCGTCGTCGCCGGACCCGGTGACGTCGAAGATGCCGAAGTCGCCGCTGAGCGTCCGGTACGTCGGCGTCGCGGTCCCCGCGTCCTGGGACAGGTAGAGGACCACGTGCTGACCCACGTCGAGGGTCGACATGTGGGCCATGTCGGCCACCCCGGCGTCGAGGCTGGCGAGCGTGATCGACGCTCCGGGGCGTACCCCGGAATCGGTCCTGGCCCGCAGCACCTCGTCCACCCGGAAGCCGGCGGACGTGACCTGGCCGCGTACCACCAGGTCGGCGGCCTCGGTGAGCTGCTGCACCGTGCCGTACCCGCGCAGCTTTCCGCGGGCCGGCGCGGGCGGCGCGCTCGCCGTCGGCGCGACCGCGCCGCCGGTGGTGGGCGCGGCGGCGGGGCCGGGGGCGGGCGGGGGGGGGGGGCGCGGGCGCGGGCCCCGC
>NZ_JBFAOC010000014.1:0-152921 GCF_040675055.1 Micromonospora sp. NPDC049662 | reverse complement strand
CCTGGACGGCAACGTCCAGGCCGCCGCCACCTTCTCGCCGGACCCCGCCCGGTCCCACCGGTACGTCCTGACCCGCACCTGGGGACCCGGTACCCGGGTCGGATGGCTGATGCTCAACCCGTCCGCCGCCGACGCCATGGTCGACGACCAAACGATCGGCCGCTGCACCGCCTACTCCCGCAGCTGGGGCGCTGACGGTCTGGTCGTGGTCAACCTCTACGCGCTGCGCTCCACCGACCCCCGCGCCCTGCGGACCCACCCCGACCCGGTCGGTGCCGGCAACGACCAGGTCATCGTCGCCCAGCTCGCCGACGCCCACGTGCAGTCGGTCGTGGCGGCGTGGGGGGCGCACCCCTTCGCCGGTGCCCGGGCGGCCCACGTCGTCGACCTGCTCGCCGCCCAGGGGGTGCGGCTGCGCTGCCTGGGCACCACCGTCGGCGGCCACCCGCGTCACCCGTGCCGACTCCCCAACGGCCTGCAGTTGGTCGACTACATCGCAGGTGGAGTCCGATGACCAGCGACTCCGTGGCCCGCTCCCCGTGGATCGCCGGCTACGACGAGCCGCCGGAGGACGCCCGCGTCCGGAACCTGATCGCCCTGTCGCTGCTCACCCCGCAACCGCATCTGGGCACCGAGCGCCGGCTGGTCGAGTTCGACTTCAATCCGGCCAGTCACGACCCGATCGCCTCCTGGGAGGCGGTCCTCACCGTCGAGGTCTGCCCGGACTGTCGCCGCCGCGTCGAGGCCGGTGAGCACGTGGCCGTCACCGCCCGCGGCCGTCGCCTCTGCGTCGACTGCGGCTGCCCGGAATAGGCGCAGGCCATGACAGTCACCAGACCACGAACCCCACCTTCCGGAAGGGCTGACATGACCAAGACCTTGGAGCAGATCCCGGTTCGGCTGGTTCGCAGCGACACCGACGCCGCCGACGAGCCGCGCACCTGCGAGTTCATCGTGGCCGGCTGGCTGGTCGCGCCCGGCCTGGCCGTCCACCGAAGCTGGGACCACGGCGCGCCGACCGACGGCCGATACTCGCTGACCCACCTGGCCAGCGCCAGCCACCTCGTGAGTGACCTGTGCGCGCGCCACATCGACCAGGCCGTCGCCGCGGCGATCGCGACCGGCATCGACTGGACCCTCGACCGCGAGGAGATCGTCGACGACCCGCACCGCGCCAGGCTGCTGGCGGGCGTGGACGCCGGGGACTGGTGCGGCCAGGACGAATCCTGCCGCGCCGAGCCGTACCCCCGCCCCTGCGAGTAACTACGCGCGGGCGGTCCCGCTGCCTTCCACCGCTTGGGACCGCCCGCCACCCCCTACCAACTCGAGTCCGCTGGAAGGAAGTAGGACCATGGTGCCTGACATCGAACGCGCCGCCACCATCCCCGGCGCCGCCGACCCGGATCTCCCGCCGCCGGTCGCCCAGTACGAGATCCCGACCGTGGGTGGCGCACTGGTCGTCATCCGCGTGCCCGAGCCCGGCGACGGGATACCAGCCTGGGACTGCCTCGGCTGCGGCGCGAGCGAGATGGGCGGTGACGAGGCGAGCGAGGTGGCCACGGTCGTCGCGGCGGGCGCCCACGCGGTGAGGTGCGGCCACGACGTGATGGGCGCTCTCGAAGCGGAGATCAGCGACGTGAAGGCGGAGTCGCAGCGCGTCGACCCGAAGGCCGCGAACGTGCTCCAGGTCGCCGGTGTCCTCGCCAGTGTCGGCTTCGTGGCCCTCGCCGGCGTCGGCCGCCTACTCCCCCTCCCGGCCCTCGCCGTCGGCGGGGTCAGCGCCGTGCTGGTCCTGGCCGCCATTCTGCTGCTGCTGCGGGCCGGCCGTCCGCAGCTCAACAGTGGGGTCGGCTTCGTGGGGTACGTCGGCCTCGACCCGGCGACCATCGTCGCCCGGCTGACTCCGGCCAACGAACAGTCGCAGCTCACCGCGCAGCACCTGGCCCGCGAACTGGAGTGGCGCTCCCGCCTGCTGCTGACCAAATTCACGCTGATCCGGCGAGCGGTGCCGCTGCTCGCGGCGGCCTTCATCGGCGCCTACATCGTCGCGGGTGTCCTCGTCGTCACCGCACTGAGGTGACTGCCCGGCCCCGTTCCCACAGCTGACGAGCAACGTTCAGGAGGCCCCTGCCCGCAGCGGGCAGGGCCTCCTGAGCGTTGGGAGCCCGCCGGAGCGCCGGCCGGCCGCCGGAGTACGCCGCCGCGGTGCTCGAACCCCCGGGGCGAACACCGACCGACGATCAGTGCGCGACCGGAACCGGACACCCCCGTTCCACCAGGGCAACCTCCGTGGCGCCACCGCCGCGGGATCCTGACTGGAGGGAGAAACGGTGCCCGCGCCAACGACCACCGTCGCTGATCCCCTACCCCTTATCTCGCCGTCGGTGCCCATGCCGGCCGAGCACCCGATGGCGTGGCTCACCTCAGCCGTGCCGGCCGCTGTCGCTGCGGTGGCCGGCTGGACGCCGCAGCGCCGCGTCGACGAAGCGGACGGGTATGCCGACACCATCGCGTCCGGGGCCGACGTGCTGTGGGCGGACCCACGCAGCGCCGGCAGCACGGAGGTCGGCGTGGACGAGGTCCGTCACGCCATCGCCCACGGGCTGGCCATCCTCGCTCATCGCCCCGACGGGGTGAGCTTCGGCGGTCTCCACTGGCACGCCGCCTCCGGCTGCCGTACCTGCCCGGGGCCCGGCGGCTGGACCCTGCCGCCGAGCAGTACGGACCGGGAAACCCGCGGCGCCTACTTCACCCCGCGCGCCCTGGCCGATGAGATCGCCGGCAACGCCATCGGCCCGTTCCTGGTCGACGGCTGCCACGAGGACATCGCCAGCCTCCGCGTGGCCGACATCGCCTGCGGGTCCGGGGCCTTCCTGGTCGCCGCAGCCCGGCGGATCGCCGCCGCGCTGCTGGAGGTCTGGACCGACGGAGACCGGGCCTACTTCACCCGCGAGTACCGGGCCCCGGACGCTCCCGCGGCGGCCAGGGCGATCGCCATCGACTGCGTGCACGGCGTCGACATCGACCCCGCGTCGGTCGAACTGGCCAGGCTCGCGCTGCGACTGCTGGCCCCGTCCGACCAACTCATCGACCTCAAGATCCGCGCCGGTGACGCCCTCCTCGGACTGGGTCACCCGGCCCGCAAACCACCCGCCTCGTTCCCGCCGGCGGCGAGCCGGTTCGACTGGCCCAGCGAGTTCCCCGAGGTCTTCCGCTCGCCACACGACGTCGCGTGCGGGTTCGACGTGGTGATCGGCAACCCGCCGTACCTCGGCGGCAACAAGCTCTCCAGCGCCCTCGGTGCCGCCTACCGCGAACACCTGGCCACCGCCATCGCTCACGGGCGACGGGGCCCGGTCGACCTGGCGGTCTACTTCTGGCTGCGTGCCCACGAACTCGTGTGCGACCACGGCACTGTCGGGGTCATCGGTCCCGCCGGGCTCGACCGGGGCGCCAATCTGCGCGCCTGGCGAGATCACCTCACCCGGCGCGGTTGGCGCACCTACCGCACGGAGCCGGTGCGCCGCTGGCCGTCGCGGTCCGCCGCCGTGGGCTGCCGCATCCTCTACACCCACTTCCGCCGATGGATCGAACCCGAGTTCACCGACGCCGGCGACGACCTCGACCAACTCCCGCACACCTGCGACTTCACGACCGACCCGCCTCGGTACGCCGAGACATGGCGCCCTCGCTCGGGATGCGCCCGCTGCCAACGGCTGTCGGGGCAAGGATCACAACTGCTCCGTACCCAGCTCGACGGCCAGGCGTACGAACTCGTCCGGCACCCACCCGCACCGGACCCGGCCCCGGTGCGGCCGCCGAGAGACGACGCGGCCAGGGGCGGACAACTGGCGCTGTTCCCGCCGTGACCAACCCGGGGCGAGCAGCATGCCCGCGTCGTACCGGCGCGGCAGACTCGCGATCGCCCCGCGTCTCGGCGTAGCACCACACAAGATCAGTCAGGTAGGCGAAGGAGTTCCGCTGATGGCCACGATCGCAGAGGTCCGGGCGCTCATCGCGCAGCACGCACCGAACTGCCCAGAGTGCAACGAGCCCATGCGCGCCCCAGACCCCGACATCGAACCGGTGGTCACCGGCAACACCGCGCGGGCTCGCTACGTCTGCGCCCAGTGCCGGACGCCGAGCGGCCAACCGCGACGTGAGTTTGTCACGTTCGATACCCAGACCCGCTCCGCCCACGCCGTGTTCGTAGGCACCGGTGAGGTGACCGGGCTCGCGACCGCCAAGTGGTATGCCGAACGGATGGCGACCGACATGACCAGCCAGGTGTCCCGCACCGAGATGTTCGTGGCGTTCCTGACCACTGTCGGCGTGACCGGCCGGGCGGTCGAGGCGGCGGCCCGGGCGCAGGAGCTCAGCGCGGCGGCCGGTGAGGCGTGGCTGGCGGCGAGCGCGGCGCTACGCCGGCAGGACACGGTCCGAGAGGCATACGTCGCGGTGCCCGGCGCGGGCACCAAGCAGTTCGTCACGAGCGAGTGACCAAGGGACAACACCGCCGCGTCGCGTGCTCTGAAGGCGAGGAAGGCCCATCCGAACCCGGATGGGCCTTCCTGCTACGTCCCCGCGTGCGTCGAACTGGTCAGCGGCTCATCGATCCGATGGTGTGGCCACCGCTGAGGGCCACCGCCAGGTCGGCCGGGTCGACGTCGAGGATCTCAGCGAGACGCCGCTGCTGCTCGTCGCCGAGCGGCGCCATCCCGCGTTCCACGCGGCTGTAGTAGGCCCGGCCCACGCCGAGCCCGGCGTCCACCACGTCCGCCTGACGCATCCCGCGCCGGACCCGCAGGTACTCCAGGTCGTACGCGGTGGCGGGGTCCAGCAGTTCCGCCACCTCGACCTCGATCGCCTGGGCGAGCTGGTAGACCATGTCCGCCCGTGGCACCACCTGCCCGCTCTCGTAGTCGGTGAGCTTGAGCCGGGTGTTGTCCAGATCCTGGGCGGCTCGGGCGATGTCCGTGCCCGGCCAGCCGTTGTTGGCGTTGCGCAGGAGCCGCTCGGCGACGTCGCGCTGGGTCAGATTGACCCGCTCGCGGACGGCACGCAACCGCTGCGGGTCGAACCCGCTGATCCCGCTCTTCCCCACGCCAAGGCTCCCGTCGCCGGACTGCTGTCCGGACCAGGATGCACCATCCTGCGACAAGGGCCGTACTGCGGCGCCCGTGGCGCGGTCCCGAGGGTGGGTCATCCAGCTACTCCTTTGGCGAGTCGGATCATCGGGGTGTAGGCCAGGCAGCGCACGCACGTGACCGGTTGGTCCGTGGGTTGCGCGGCGAGGTTCAGTGGCCGGGCCCGGCCGGCGGTCTCACACAGGGCCTGGCCAGCGAGGTGCTGGCGGGGCCGCCGGACGGTGCCGCTGTGGGCGTCAGTCGTGGGCACCGCGTGGCGCAGCGGGTCGGCGAGGTACGGGCTGTTGGTTCGCCGACCAGCGACGTTGGCCCGCACCTGCAGCGGCACCGGGCAACCGGAGAGCGCGGTTTGCCACGCCTGCCTGTCGCGGTCCCGCGCGGCGTCGATCCGGCGTTGCTTCTCGGCGCGCGCCTCGGCGGCCTCGGCGCGCCAGCGCAGCACCGGCGCTGGCAGTGGCGGGTTCAGGTCACGTTCGTCGGCAAGCCCGAGCAGGTGCGCTTCCAGGACGCTGATGCCGCCACGCCCGAGCCCGGGGAACGGGTAGCCGAGCACCGCTGTGCACCAGTCGCTGCCGCGCCGGCCGACCATCGCCGCCGTGCGGGGCAGTCCCGCCGGGTCGACGAACCGTGGACAGGTCCGCTCGGCCTCGGCCCGCAGCGCGGTGTACTGCGGGTAGGCCGGTTGCGGCGTCCGGCGGATCTGGTCCAGCTCGCCCAGCGTCGGCATGCCCGGCCCCCCTTCTCGGTCGACTACCGGGCCCGCCCCCTCGACGAGCCCGGTGCGATCGTCAGAATACACGTGTAGTTTCTGATACTCAACATGATCCGTTCGCGGGCGGCGGCGGGCAGGTCTGACGTGCCGTGAGGGGCGATGACCCCAGGACGCGGCGGGGGCTGCCGGATCGGCCCCGCCGTCACGCGGCAGCCAGGCGCGCCTGCGCGGAACGGAGACTGCGCCGGGTGGTCTGGGTCGCCCACAGCGCTTGGTCCAGGCGCGTCTTGGGGATGCCGAGTCGGATCGCGGCGATGGCTCGGGAACAGCCGTCGGCGCAGTGGGCGAGGTACGCCTTGGTGATCGCTTCCGGGCCGCGGGGGATCAGCCCGTACTCGTGCCGGTGGCGGTTGAGGATGGCCAGTTCGTTGTTGGGCAGCGTCTCGATCGGCACCTGCCAGTGCAGCGCCCGCCAGATGAGCGCTTCGTCGCCGTGTTCACCGTGGGCGAGGATCGCGTAGCGAGCGTTGGCGGCGGGGTCGTCAATCGTGTCGTCATCCCAGAGCAGCGCGGGCAGGAAGCCCTGCTCGGTGGCCCATCGCCGGGTCAGGACGGCGTCGGTGTCCCCCGGCAGCGGCGCGGTCATGCCGAGCGCGTCGTAGACACCGGTGACCGCCCGCGCCTGCTCGGCGGTGACCATCGACTGCCGCAGCAGCGCGGCGTACTCGGCCACGGGCTGATCCGCACACACCGCCTGCCGGGCCAGCGACCAGCCGAGGTGGCACAACGCCTCGACCCGACGACGGGTGCCGGCCGCGTCGACCAGGTCGGGTAGTGCCGGCTCGGCGGCCGGATCGTCGATGGTCTGTGGCGTCCACGCTTGCGGCCCGTTCCAGCGCTGCCGTCGGGCGTGGTTGCGGACCCGGCGCTCGGGGTCGTGTGCGGGTCGGCGCCGCAACTCGTCGTAGAGCACGGCGAGCTGATCATGCTTGGCCTGGGTGATGTACGGCTGCCGGGTGTAGCGGTGCACGGTCTGCGCGGTGCAGCCGAGGCGCCGAGCCACGTCGGAGAACGACCAGCCGATGACCGCTAGGGCCTGCAAGCGGCGGCGGGCACCGACCGCGTCGACCAGATGCGACTGGCGATGAGCCCGCGACGGCACGGTCGCGGTGATCTCCAGCAGGGCGTCGGCCAGCTCGGGCAGCATCCGTCTGGTGGGCGGGGTGCCGCCCTTCCCGTAGAGCAACCGCTCCAGCGCACCGAAGCTGACGCCGGATAGCTCCGCGACGCGACGCAGGGTCAGGTCGGTGCCGAGCAGCGACTGGACGTGTTGGCGCACGGGCTCGGCGTCGCGCATCGCCTCCCAGCGGCCGGCGGCCATCAACGCCCGGCGCCGTCGGGCCCATCCGGTCGCCCAGGCGCGGCACTCCGGGCATCCAGCCCGATGGCGACGGTGCTCCGGGCAGCGCGCGGGGACGTGCGTACCAGTCGGCGGCGCCTGCGCCCCGAGGTCGGGCTCAGCGCCGTGAACAGCCGGCGGCGCGCTCGCTGACGAGCCCATGCCTGACTCCTTCCGGCAAGACACCATCTAGCGCACAGCCTACACGTGTAGTGCGTGATACCGTAAGGCGCGATATCGCGACCGGTTCCGCGGTCGCGAGTTCAAGGGGGACGGATGGGCCGGCTAACGGCCGGTCCGGTGTCTCGCGTCTGAGGGCGTCCCGCGTGGCCGTGTCGATCGCCAGGCCACGCCGGTGGCTGTCAGAAAGGAGCTCCCATGCAAAATCTGGCCAGCCTCGGGCGGACCGTCCGCCCGTTCCCCGATCCCGAACCGCGGCGCCAGTACCAGCGACTGGACCGCAGCGCGTACGGCATCCTGGTCAAGTTGACCCGCCCCCAGCGGCCGTCGGAGCGGGTCCACCTGCTCACCGAGCTGGCCGCCGACCTGCGCGCGATGTCGGTCGTGCATCAGCGGGCGTTCGCAGCGGCCCCGATTCCGGACGAGGACGGGCGCGACCTGGCCGAGTCCCACCTGCACGCGGCCCTGCTGGTCGCGCTGGTCGCCGACGCGGAGCACGCCGCCGCGCTCGGCCAGCGGCGGCAGTTGGTCGAGTCCGAGTTGGAGGGGTGCGCCGGACCGGTCCTGGACCGGATGGCGTCCCAGCCCGATCCGACCGCCCGGGGGCCGATGCTCGACGACCTGTACGCCGCGGTGGTCGACCACGTCGGCAGCCAGGCGGCCAAGGCGATCGCCACCCTGCCGGCTCCCGGTCGCCGGCGGCGGGTCCCCTGGTGGCGAGCGGTGCGCGAGATGCACCGCGACCGACTGGCCGGGCGCGCCGCGCTGAGCCGGGGCACCACCGCCGCACTCCTGGCAGTGGCCTACCTCGTCCCGCTGGCCGGCATCGTGGTCGGGCAGCGGTGGGTCGCCATCCCCTGTCTCGTGGTCGGCGTGTACGTCGCCTGGGCGGGCTGGCCCCGGCGCCTTGACCCGCAGGGTGCCGGCATCGAGACGATCGCGACCGTGATCGTCGCGGTGGGGCTTCTCGCCACCGGCACGTACATCGACAGCGCATCCCTGCGGATTGCGGGCGGCGCCATCGTCGTCGCCGTCCTCGCCGGCTACGGGCGCGGGTTGCTGCGCGCCCGGCGCCGTCGTACCCCGCCCACCGCCTGACCGTCCATCCGCCGAGGCCCGGTCGCTGCGTTGTCCAGCGGCCGGGCCGTTCCGCGTCCATGGCCGAAGCCGCCGCCGGCCACCACGCGACGGAACGCCCGGCACCGCGTTCGTCCTTTCACGCCCTACCCGCTTCATGTATCTGGCCCTACACGTGTAGTGCGTGATACCGTGCGGGTGGCGGTTACGCCGCCTCCGAAGTTCAGGGAGGGATCGGTAGACGTGGACGACCAGCCCAGATTCGTCAACCCCCGTGACCACGTGACCGAGATCGGATCGGATCTCGCCGCGCGAGTCGCCTCCGCGTCGTGCTCGTGCGGCTGGGCCAAGGTGCTCACCTTCACCCGGCCCAGTGGAGAGCCTGTCGCCCTGCGGATCGCTCAGGCCGAGGCCGACCGGCACGAGCAGGACCCGGATGCCGACGCCGACAGGCCGGCACCGCGGATCGTCCTGCTCGTCACCAGCGACGTCGACGTGTGGGCCGCCGTTCTGGCCATCAACCTGCCGGCGGGCACCACCGTGCGGGTGTACCAGAGCCTCTCCGAGGCCGTTGGCGACCTGTCGGTCGCCGAGATGGTGCTGCTGGACTTCGAGGCGGTGCGGGTCGCCGCGCTCCTGCGGGGCCTGCACCACCAGCGGGTCGCGGCCGTGACCACCCGCCCGGAGCCGTGCGACGCCCGGACGACCGAGTTGGCCGGTTGCCAGCGCGTGGTCGAACTGCCGCGTGACGCGGCCTGGGTCGCCGCCGGCGGGCGGTGAGCGATGGCCCGCATCAAGTACGTGGCGAAGACCTTCAAGCCCGACACCATGCGCGTCATCGAGCAGGCCAACACCATCTGCGCCCAGTACGCCCGCCACGGGCTGACGCTGACCCTACGGCAGTTGTACTACCAGTTCGTCGCACGAGGGCTGCTCAACAACGAGCAACGGGAGTACAAGCGCCTCGGCGACATCCTCAACGACGCCCGAATGGCCGGGCAGATGGACTGGGACTACCTGGTCGATCGCACCCGCAACCTGGTCGCCCTGCCGCACTGGGACAACCCGGTCGACATCGTCGAGGCGGGCGCCCGCAGCTACCGCACCGACCGGTGGGCGCAGCAGCCCTGCCGAATGGAGGTCTGGATCGAGAAGGACGCCGGGATCGGCGTCATCGAGGGCGTCTGCCACCGCAACGACGTGCCGTACTTCTCCTGCCGGGGCTACACCTCGGTCAGCGAGATATGGGCCGGCGCGCAGCGCATCCGCCGCCACCTCGAAGCCGGGCAGGACGTCGTCGTCCTGCACATCGGCGACCACGACCCGTCGGGCCTGGACATGTCCCGCGACGTCGAGGAACGGCTGCGGGTGTTCATCGACGGTGACCATGACCGGGCCACGAGCAGCCAACTCATCGAGGAGCTCACCGCCGAGGTCGGTCGCCGGGAGGTGCTGGCCACCTGGCAGGCGATGGACCCGATCGAGCAGTCCCGCCGCTTCCGCGCGGCGCGCCGTGCCCTGGGCGCCGACGGCTGGGGCGAGGTGAGCGTGCGGCGGATCGCCCTCAACCTCGACCAGGTCCGGATGTACGACCCGCCACCCAACCCGGCCAAGAGCAGCGACGCCCGATACCGGCGCTACGTCCAGGAAACCGGACTCGACGAGTCGTGGGAGTTGGACGCTCTCGACCCGCTGGTGCTCCAGGACCTCATCCAGGACGCGATCGACGAGCACCGCGACGCGGACAGCTGGGCCGCCTCCACCGAGCGGATGGAGGCCGACCGGGGGCTGCTGACCGAGACCGCCGAGCGGTGGGACGAGGTCATGGCCCTGCTGGCCACCGACGGACAGGACGAGCGGCCGTGAACGCCGCGCAGCCGCCAGCCGCCGCGATCTACCGCCGGCTCAGCCCCTCAACCCCGGTCCACCTGCGTGTTCCTGGCGCAGGCGTGCGTGCCGGCCTGACCGAAGGGCGGCTTCCTCGATGACCGTCACCCTGTCCCGGCCCTCCGGCGTCCGGCCGGCGGCACCGGCGCGAACGCCCGTCCAGGCGCCCACCCGGCCGGCCGACGACGTCGCCTACCTGCACGCCTGCGGCCTGACGCACACCGACATCGACCGAGAGACCGGACTCGACCGGGACACCATCGCCCGCGTCTGCGCCGGCCAGCCACGTGTCTCCCGGCGCACGACGCTCGCCCTGGCCGCGGCCCGCCTCGCGTGGACCCCGCCAGCCGAGCACATCCTCGCGGTACCGGCCGCCCGTCGACTCCAGGCCCTGGCCTACATCGGTCACGCGCCGACCGGGCTCGCCCGCCGGCTCGACCAACCCGCCGCGCTCGTCTGGGAGTGGACCACCGGCGAGCACCGGTTCCTGCCCCGCCACGCCGCGGCCGCCGTCGCCGCGCTCTACCAACGGCTGTGCATGACCGAAGGCCCTTCGGTCGAGGCCGCCAGATACGCCCGCGCGCAGGGCTGGGCGTCGGAGCTCGCGTGGGACGAAGGCGCCATCGACGACCCGACCGCCACGCCGTTGGCGGCGATCCCGGGCGCCGACCAGATCATCGACCCGGTCGCGATCGACCGTGCCCTCGCCGGCGACACCGTCGTCGCGGTGAACCTCACCCGCCCGGAGGTCCAGCTCGCGGCGCGCGTGGCCACCCAGCGCGGGTTCTCGGCGGCGCTGACTGGCGAGTTGCTGTGCTGCACCAGTCGCACCATCCAGCGCATCCGCACCGCCTCGGCCGGGCTGCCCCGCGTCGGGGACCTGTTCGTCGACTACTACGCGGAGGAAGCGGCGTGATCGACCCGTACCGTGCCCTGACCGGTGTGCCCGCGGGCGCCCGGCCACCGAAGCTCACCGTCACCGACATTGAGTGGTGCCGCGACCTGGTCACCGGCCGGCGCGGCTACTCCTGGAACTTCGTCGACGGGTGCGAGTGGGCCTCGCCTGGATGCGACAACTGCTACGCCAAGGACATCGCCACCCGGTTCGCCGGTGGGCCCGTTTTCCCCAACGGCTTCGACCTCACCCTGCACGTCGAGCGACTGGCCGCTCCGCTCTACCAGCGACGCGGCGCGCGGATCTTCGTGAACTCGATGTCCGACGTCGGGCTGTCCGGAATCCCGGTCGACCTGCTCGCTCGCGCGTTCGCGGTGATGGCCCTGGCGCACTGGCACACCTTCCTGATCGCCTCCAAGCGCCCGGGAGTGCTGCGTAGCCGGCTGTCGCGCCCCGACTTCGTCGCGGCGGTCCGCGCCCACGTGGCCGCCGTCGACCCGGACCACGCGGTGCAGTGGCCACTGCCCAACGTGCACGTCGGGGTATCGGTCGAAGACCAGGCACACGCCTGGCGTGTGCTCGAGCTGCTGCACGTTCCCGCTGCGGTGCACTGGGTATCCGCCGAACCGCTCATCGGGCCGCTGAACCTGCGCGCGGTCCGCCGCCGCCGGGACAACCTGCTCGTCGACTGCCTCGCCGGCGAGGTCCGCGACCCCACCGGGGCCGAGGTGGTGGCCGCGCTGCCCGCCGCGCTGCGCTGGGTGGTCATCGGAGGCGAGTCCGGGCACCGCCGCGGCGTTCGACCGATGCACCCCGCGTGGGTCGACACGATCCTCGCCGACTGCGCAGCCCTGGACGTCGCCGCGTTCTTCAAGCAGTGGGGGGTCCACGGGCTTACCCCGGCGGGCACCGGAGCAGCTGACTCAGCCCGCGACCGGCGCACCACCCGACTGGTGGCGTTGGACGGCCGCTGGTGCACCGGCGTCGAGTGGGCCCGCGCGGCCACACACCCCACCAAGGTCAGCGACGCGGTCCGTGAGTTGTGGAACGACCACCACGGCGCAGACAGCACCACGCAGGTGCGGCCCATGTACCGGGTCGGCCGGCAGGAAGCGGGCCGGCTCGTACGCGGCCAACTCGTCGAGGCGTACCCGGAGGCTCGTCATGGCTGAGCAGCACGCCCGGAACGTCACGCGGGCACGCGTGCGGCTGATCTCGTTCGGCTACCTCCACGCGGCGCCACCCGACGCCGACCTCGTCCTGGACGCTCGCCGTTACCTGCGGGACCCGGCCGCCGCCAACGGTGTGCTCGACCTCGACGGCCGCGACGACCGGGTGCAGGCCGTGGTCCTGCGCACCCCCGGAGCCGCAGCCACCGTCCGGACGCTCGCCGCGTTCGTCCGTGAGTTCCCCCGACAGCACGACTGCGTGGTCGCCATTGGCTGCGCCGGCGGACGACACCGTTCCGTCGCTCTGGTGGAACTGCTCGCCGAATCACTGCACGACCCGGACGCGCGTCCCGACGTCGTGCACCTGCACGTCCATCTCCCCCGCGTACTCACATCGGGAGGCCAGCATGGCTGAGCGCATCCAGTACCGCAGCGGCCGGACCCTGCCCAAGGGCGCTGTCTACATCGGCCGCAACCGGCGGGGCATCGACCCGTACGGCAACCCCTTCGCTCTCGGTCGGCCGCACCCGTTCGATCCGGATCAGGGGATCATCACCGACCGGGCGCACGGGGTCGCGCTGCACACGCAGTGGCTGCCGACCCAGCCGGCCCGATGCGCGCGGATCGTGAGCGAACTGCGCGGCTGTGACCTCGCCTGCTGGTGCCCGCTCGACGGCGGCCCGTGCCACGGCAACCTGCTGCTCGCCTTGGCCAACACCCCGATCGGCGCGCTGACGGTGCAGCAGCCCTGGGCGTGGGCGATCGCCTACGCCGGCAAGCGGGTCGAGAACCGCACCTGGGCGCCGCCGGAGGCCGCGATCGGCCACCTGCTGGCCATCCACGCCGGCCAGCGGTGGTGGCCCAGGTGGCAGGACGAGCCGCTAATCCATCACGCCTGGGCCGCCTTTGCCGCCGAGCGGGCCCGCAACGGTGTCTCGCTCGGCCGGCCCGGCTCGGGTGTCCCGTACTGCGACGAGGGCGCCATGGTCGCGGTGGCCACCTTTGCCGGCGCTCATGTTGCCGCCAACGGTTGCTGCGCACCCTGGGGTCAGCCCAGCTTCTTCGACCCGCAACGCGGCTGGGTCGACGTGTACCACTGGCTGGTCAGGGATGTGCGCCCGCTCGTCGACGTCGACCAGCCGCAGCCGCTTCGCGAAGAACTCGTCTGTTCAGGCCGGCAGCGGATCTGGACCCCGCAGCCGGTCACCCGTGCCGCCCTGATTGGAGCCATCCAGTGAGCACCCGCGATCGCAGCGACAGCACTGGTCGGCTCGCCGTCTTCGCCGCCCTTGCGGCCACGTTCGACCTCGCCCACGACGTCTTGGACCAGTGGGGCCAGAGCCACTGGCAGGCCCGCAACAAGGACCTCCGCGGCAGGCGCCGGGTGTACCGCGACGGCGGGTCGGTCGACGAGGATCCCGGGCGGGCCCGCGCTGGTGAACGCACCCTGACCGCCGGCACCCTCGGCCGGTGCGCCGCCGCCGCCCACGTCGGCGTCTACAGCGTCGGGCAGACGGCGGCCGCCGTCCTGGTCACCCGGGCGCTGGGCTATCGGGTCCCGACGCCGGCGTTGGCTGCCGGTGCGGCCCTCAACGCCGTCACCCACGTGGTCCTCGACCGACGCCAGCCGCTGTTCGTGCTGGCCCGGGCCGCCGGCAAGGGCGACTACCTGGACACCGTCACGGTCATGCGGACCGGCGACGGCCCGCCCGCCGAGACCGGACCGGGCACCGCCACGTTCGAGTTGGACCGCAGCGCGCACCGCGCGATCGGCCTGCTCGCGGCACTGACGACCGCATGGCTGGCCACCCGCGCCAGCAAGCACCGCCGGCGCCGATGACGGCATCTGACCCCGCGCGGCGGCGCGCACAGGCGTTCAACCACCGGACGACCAAGGCCACTCACCGAGGGAGGGGACCCATGCAGCAGAGCGGACACGTCGCCACGCCGCCGGCCATCAGCGACACCAGCGTGGACCAGGCCGGCCGGCTGGAGACGCTGCGAACCGAGTACCAGGAACTCAAAGCCGAGCAGCGCGGCCGGATCGAGTCCCGCGACGGGCTGATCTACACCGCGATGGGCGTGGCCGCCGCGGTGGTGGCCGGGGTGAGCCAGACGAAGATCCCGCTGCTGCTGCTCACCCTGCCCCCGGCCGTCCTCGTGCTGGGCTGGACGTATCTGGCCAAGGACCGCATGGTTAGCGCGATCGGCCGGTACCTGCGCGACGACCTGCGCGTTCAGATGGAGGCGCTGGCCGGCGGGCCGCTGTTGGGATGGGAGTTCGGCCACGGCGATGACACCCGGCGGTCGCAGCGCAAGCGGATCCAGGCGGCGGTGGACCTGGGCACCTTCTGCCTGCCCGCCGTAGCCGCGATCGTCGCCTGCCTCGCGCTGGCGCCGACACCGTTGGCGATCGCGATCGCCGCTGCCGAGTTGGGCGCCGTGGCGGTGCTGGCCTGGCAGATCCTCGCGTACGCCGAAGACATCCGCCCGGGCCGTCGGTAGCGGGGGCGGTCGTGGCCGACTCGTTCGCGCACCTGCACGTGCACACCGAGTATTCGATGCTCGACGGTGCCGCCCGGATGAAGGAGCTCTTCGCCGAGGCGATCCGGCTGGGCATGCCGGCGGTGGCGATGACCGACCACGGCAACATGCACGGCGCCTACGATTTCTACCAGCAGGCCCAGGCCGCCGGGGTCATCCCGATCCTCGGCGTCGAGGCGTACGTCGCCCCGGAGTCGCGGCGGCACAAGCAGCGGGTCCGGTGGGGCCGACCGGACCAGAAGAGCGACGACGTGTCCGGATCCGGCGCGATCACGCACATGACCATGTGGGCGGCCAACGCCGCCGGCCTGCGTAACCTGTTCCGCCTCAACTCGCTCGCCTCCATCGAGGGCCACTACGTGAAGTGGCCCCGCATGGACAGGGAACTGATCGCCGAACACGCCGCCGGTCTGATGGGCACCACCGGCTGCCCCGGTGGGGCGGTGCAGACCAGGTTGCGGCTGGGCCAGTTCGACGAGGCGGTGGCCACCGCCGCGGCGTACCGGGACATCTTCGGCAAGGGCAACTACTTCCTCGAACTGATGGACCACGGCCTGGCCGTCGAACAACGGGTCCGTGACGACCTGCTGCGGCTGGGCGCGAAGCTCGGCCTGCCGCCGGTGGTCACCAACGACGCGCATTACACCCACGAGGCCCAGGCCGCCGCGCACGACGTGCTGCTGTGCATCCAGACCGGCAAGCAACTCGCCGACGCCGACCGGCTCCGCTTCGACGGCAGCGGCTACTTCCTCAAGTCCGCCGAGCAGATGCGCGCGCTGGACCAATCCGACGCCTGGCAGCAGGGCTGCCGCAACACCCTGCTGGTAGTCGAGAAGGTCGACCCGACGGGCATGTTCACCCCGCGCAACCTCATGCCCCAGTTTCCCGTCCCTGCCGGCGAGACCGAGGAGTCCTGGTTCCGCAAAGAGGTCCGGGCCGGGCTCGCCCGGCGCTTCCCCGACGGTGTCCCACCCGGCCACGTGACCCAGGCCGAGTACGAGATCAACATGATCGTGAAAATGGGCTTCCCGTCCTACTTCCTCACCGTCGCGGACATCGTCGGCTGGGCGAAGTCCAACGGCATCGCCGTCGGGCCCGGCCGCGGGTCCGCCGCCGGCTCGCTGGTCGCCTACGCCCTGGACATCACCGGCTTGGACCCGATCCACCACGGGCTGATCTTCGAGCGGTTCCTCAACCCCGACCGGGTCACCATGCCTGACATCGACATCGACTTCGACGAGCGCCGGCGCGGCGAGGTCATCCGATACGCCGTCCAGCGGTGGGGCGAGGACCGGGTCGCGCAGATCGTCACCTTCGGCACGATCAAAGCCAAGGCGGCGGTCAAGGACTCCGCCCGGGTGCTCGGCTACCCGTACGCGGTCGGCGACCGCATCACCAAGGCGCTGCCGCCACCGGGCACCGGGGGCAAGGAAATCAGCCTCGCCGGGGTGTTCGACCCGGCCGACCCGCTACACGAGCAGGCCACCGCCGTGAGGGAGATGTACGCCGAGGACCCGACGGCCACCAAGGTGCTCGACACCGCCCGAGGCATCGAGGGCCTGATCCGCCAGACCGGCGTGCACGCCGCCGGCGTCATCATGTCCGCCGAGCCGATCATCGACTACATCCCACTGACTCGCCGGGACACCGACGGGGCGATCATCACCCAGTTCGACTACCCGACGTGCGAAGCGCTCGGGTTGTTGAAAATGGACTTCCTCGGGCTGCGCAACCTGACGATCCTCGACGACGCGGTCCGCAACATCGAACGCAACCAGCACATCAGCGTCGACCTGGCGCAGATTCCGCTCGACGACGCGCGCACCTACCAACTGCTGGCCGCCGCCGAGACCCTGGGCGTGTTCCAGCTCGACGGCCGCGGCACCCGGGACCTGCTACGCGCGATGGCGCCGGACAACTTCGAGGACATCTCGGCCACCATCGCCCTGTACCGGCCGGGCCCGATCGGCACCGGCGCGCACATGAACTACGCCCGGCGCAAGACCGGCCGGCAGGAGATCACCCCGATCCACCCCGAACTCGAGGAACCCCTCGCGGAGATCCTCGGCCCGACCTACGGACTGGTCGTCTACCAGGAGCAGGTGCAGCGCGCCGCCCAGAAACTGGCCGGCTACTCGCTCGGTCAGGCGGACCTGCTGCGCCGGGCGATGGGCAAGAAGAAGAAGGACGTCCTCGACCGCGAGTTCGTCCCGTTCTCCGAGGGCATGCGCGCCAACGGCTACTCCCCCGAGGCCGTCCAGGCGATCTGGGACACCCTGCTGCCGTTCGCCGACTACGCCTTCAACAAGGCGCACAGCGCTGGCTACGGCATGGTCTCCTACTGGACCGCGTACCTCAAGGCGAACTACCCGACCGAGTACATGGCCGCCCTGCTCACGTCCGTCGGCGACGACAAGGACAAGATGGCCCTGTACCTGTCCGAGTGCCGGCGGATGGGCATCAAGGTGCTGCCACCGGACGTCAACGAGTCGGCCGCTCCGTCAACGGCGGTCGGCTCCGACATCCGCTTCGGCCTGGCCGCCGTACGCAACGTCGGCATCAACGTGGTCGCCGCGATCGAGCGCGGCCGCGAGGATCGGGGCAAGTACACCGACTTCTACGACTTCCTGAGCAAGGTCGACGCGGTGGCCTGCAACAAGAAGACCGTCGAGTCGCTGATCAAGGCCGGGGCATTCGACTCGATGGGGCACCCCCGCAAGGCCCTGATCGCGGTGCACGCCGACGCGATCGACGCCCAGACGGCAGTCAAACGCAACGAGGCCGCCGGCCAGTTCGACCTGTTCGGAGCCGCGTTCGACGACGCCGGCGCCGTGGCCACCGTGGCGATGCCGCCCATCGGTGACAGCGAGTGGGACAAGACCGACAAGCTGACCTTTGAGCGTGAAATGCTCGGGCTGTACGTCTCCGACCACCCGCTGCGCGGCGTGGAGGCCGCCCTTGAAGTCGCCGCCGACACCACCGTCGCCGCGCTGGTCGGCGACGAGGAGACCCCGGACGGGCAGCTCGTCACCGTGGCAGGCATCCTCACCACCCTGCAACGGCGGGTCACCAAGCACGGCAAGAACTGGGCGTCGGCGACCCTGGAAGACCTCACCGGCGGAATCGAGGTGCTGTTCTTCCCCGCCACCTTCGATCTGATCGGCCAGCACCTGGCCGAGGACGCCGTCGTCGCGGTCAGGGGTCGGATCAACCGCCGAGACGATTCCCTCTCCGTCATCGCCACAGACCTGTCCATCCCGGACCTGACCGCCACCCCGCCGCGGGTGACGCTGACCATCCCGGTCGAGCGGTGCACCCCGGACCTGATCGCCGCGCTCAAGGACACCTTGTGGTGCCATCCAGGCAAGGCCGAGGTGCGGATCCGGATTGCCACCGCCACCGGTGGCAGCCTCTGGCGCCTTCCCCTGCGCGCCGCAGCTACCCCGAGCCTCGGCGCCGCGTTGACGAGAATGCTCGGCGCCGACCAGGTCGAGATGTCACCGACTCCGGAACGACGCCCCAACGCTCGGCCGGGCCCGGCTCCCGCTCCGAAAGCCGAGCACCCGGCCCGCGACCGGCGCCGGCGCAGCACCGACACAGCCCGGCGCTCGCCCGAGCAGCGAGCACGATGACGTGTCGGTGGACATCTCCCCCGGCGCGCAATGAGAAGTCGGGCCGGCGAGCCGGCCTGACTTTTGCGTCCGCAGGTCACTCGAACCGCTACCACCCACAGTAGATGTGGGGTATCATTATTGGTGCCCGAAGGGTTGGCTGCCCGCCGGGGCGTACGTCCGTCCGCCCGCAGTGGCGCCAGGGCGGGGCAGATCCACCGGCCGCCTCCCGATCCAACCCCGAAGGGACCAGTTGACCGTGAACAGCGACGTTCAGGCCGCCGCGCCGGGCGTATCCCGTACCGCCCCGCCGCCCCCTGCCGGTACAGTGGCAGGAACCGGCTTGGGTGGAGACGCCCGCGTCGGGCTTCTGGAAGATGGCCGGGGCCTTGCCGCCACCCGTTCGCGGGTGGATGGCCCCGGCCATCGTCATGGCAGGACCGGGGAGACGGTGGAAACGTGGATCGTCGGTGGGCGTAAGGCCACCAACCGCGCGGGCGCGGCCGAGTACCTCGGCCTGGCACCGAACACCGTCACCCAATACTCGTCGCCCGCAGGCCGACCGGTTTACGGCTGGCCAGAGCCGCTCGCGGAGCGGGTCAACGGACAAGAGGTCTTCGCGCTCGACGAGCTCGACGCCGTGCGGCAACCCGCTCCCACTCCATCCGCCTTCACGGGCGACCCGGACGAGCTGATCGGGGTCGACGAGCTCGCCAAAATCAAGGGCGTCACCCGCGGGGCGATGAAGCGCTACGTCGAGGACTCGATCCCGGCGTGGGAGCGAGGCGAGGACGGCTACGTTCCGCGGCCGGTCTGGCCCCCGGAGCCCGCGCCGGCGCAAGGCTTCATCTACCGATGGCCGCGCTCCACCGCCTGGGCATGGGCCTCCCCCACCACCCGTCGCACCGGTGGACGCAAGCCCGGCCCCCGCCCGCAGGTCGCCGATCTGCAGGCGGTGCTCGCCGAGGCGAGCACCGATGAGCGACCCACGGTCCGCGCGCTCGCCGACGCACTGAGCGCCCGCCTCGAGACGGACGTCAGCATGCAGGTCGTCCGGCGCCTGCTCCGCAAGGCCCGCGACGAATCCGCCGCCGGCGACGACACCTCGAAGTAGGGCAAGCCCGAACAACGTCGGCACCCGCAACGCTTCCGCTAACGCCCCCGCGCGAGACTTGCGCGCGCCCGCGCCGTTCCACCCGGAAGGCAACGGGGCGCGCCGATCGGCCGTGCCCCGCCCGACGAACCGAGGAGGAGCACTCGCCGGTGCACACAGTCCGCCGCCGCCCGGAACGCCACGCGACTACCTCGCCACCGCGCGGGACCGGCCGCCAGGCCCTCACCCGAAGTGGCTATCGTGCCGTTCAGCGCGAGAGATCAGGCCCGAGACTGGATTACACGTGTAGTCCGCGATACTCTGGGCGCAGGCCGCGCTACCCCCTACGGGGAGGACAACCCATGAACGCTGTGCAGCTCAACGCGCCGGCGTCCCCTGACCGACGGCGGCACCTCTGCGCCGTGCCCGACACCCCGACCGGGGAGGGATCCTGATGTTTCTCGAACTGCCCCACGCCCCGGCCTGGGTGTACGTCGCCATCGCGGTGGCGATGTTCCTCCTGGCCGTGGGCGGTTGCCTGGTACTCGCACTCGCCATCCGCCGGCGCAACCGGCGCGCGCGCGAGGAGCCAGCGCCCAGCCGCAACGACCTCGCCGGGTTGACCCCTGACGAGCGCGCTGAGCACCTCGCCAAGGAACGACAGGACAAGCGAGCCGACCGTCTGGTCAGCATCGCCGCGACCGTCAGCATCCTGCTCTACCTCGGCCTGTTCGCCAGCAGCTTCGAGGCCATCTCCGGCTTCGCCCGCGAGTTCCTGCGCCGCCAGGGCATCATGGTGCCCGCCACGCCGCTTACGCTCGACGGCGTCGTCATCGGCGCCCTGCTGCTCTCCCTGGCCTTCATCGCCAAGCGCAAGTCACCCGCCAAGGCCAACGCCCTGATCTGGGGTATGACGATCTTCGCGGCGTACTGCGGCTTCACCTACGGAGACTCGGGCGACCACGGCTCGCTCTCGGCCGGTCTCTACTACGCCGTCATGTCGATCGTCGGCATGTTCATGTTCCACATGGTCCTCGACCTCTACCAGGGCGAGGGCGACTACATCAAGTCGCAGTACCCCGCCATGAAGCTGCGCTGGTTCACGCACTGGTCGACGATCCCGGTGATGCTCGCCTGGATCAACCACCCGCCGCGCCGGCGCGACGAGGACAAGCGGCCAACCACCCGGGAGGCGATCGACCACTGGCGGCACGTCAAGACGATCCGTCGCCGTGCGCGATCCATCGAAGCCGCCCGGACGCACGCACTCAAGCTCGAAGGCGAGCGCCGGAAGGCCGAGCTGGCCACCGCCCGGCGCGACGTGCAGCGTGCCGAGACGGCCGCGGCCGCACCGGTCTCTCCGGCACCGATGCCCGCGCAGCGCCAGGCCCGCACGACCTCCGTGGTCGCCCTCGACAGTCCGCGCGGCGAGCGACCCATCACCGCTGCCGTCCAGGTGCCCCCGCCGGCCGAACAACCGGTCACCACGGCACCCATCAAGGTCCCGGCCACCGCCGATGGATGCGCAACCTGGATGACCCAGTGGATGAAGCTCATCGAACACGCCCCGCAGTTCGCCAAGGGGCAATCGGGAATCAAGAACGAGGACGCTCAGGCGGCTGCCGGTTGCACCGACCGACAGGCCCGGTTCGTGCGAGACGCCGCACGAGGCGGTGCGCTCCGGGCCAAGGCTGCCGAGCTTGCCGTACCCCTGCCCACCGGCTACGTCGACCGACCCGAGCTCGTCATGGCTGCCACCGTCGAGGTTGAGCGCGTGAACGGCACCTCGTACAGCACGGCTGGGTCGTAACCCAGGCAGAATCACGAGCCCGAGCGACAAGCATGCAGAAGGGGCGGGGGGTTCCCCGCCCCTTCTGCATGTCTGGAAGAGGACTCGCGCCTACAGCGGGCGATCAGGGCAGGCTGGAGAGAACTACCTCGGACGGCGTGAGCAAGCCTGCCGGTCGCTGCGCAAGCCACCCGGACTCGGTTCGCCGCTGCGGAGCATGGTAGGTCCGCACGTAAGTGAAGCCGCGCGCCAGGTAGTAGCGGTGAAGCTTAATATTGTCGCGTCGAACATCGATACGCACCCATCGACGACCATTGCTCGCGGCACGAACGCTCGCCCAGTTCAAGATGGCACTGCCGAGATCCTGCCCTGAGTGTTTTCGCGACACAATCATTTTGCTGAGGTAGAGGGCATCTTCCTGGTCATCTGCCCAGCCCCAGAAGTCAGGATCCGGCTCGTTGAGACTGGCAGTTGCGATGACTTGTCCGTCTATCTCCACTATCCAAGCCATCCCCGCGTCAACGAACTTTGCGAGCGCGCTGCGCGCGTATTCGTCGTAATCCGGGGTCCACTGTCGGATGCCGCGGGCACTCAGCCACTGCTCGGCCTCTATCCGAAGCGCGATCATGTCTTCCAGGTCGCCCGATTGCGCCTGCCGGAGCACATGCTGCCTGCTCAATGCCCGTCTACCTCATATTCGATCACGTGTCGGTCGCCCGGCAAGATCGTGATAATAACGCGCACTGGGCGGTCATCCTTGTTGTAGCCCACTCGCAGGTGCTCCGCGATGGGTGTACTACTGGGCAGGCTGAGGCGAGTGGACTCGGCATGCGTCGGCATCCGGATCGTGATGCGGTCGAGAAACCGGACCTGTCGGTGCCCTGCGTTGGCCATCAGTCCTCCGGGAACCGTCACGTCCCCGGGCTGCATGATTGGTGTTCCTTCTGCAACGTCGCGCGGGTAGTAACTGTCGGCAGTCTGGAAGGGAATGCCGTCGACGTAGCGCAACCGCTTCCGCACGACAACGGAATCCTTCGGCTGAACCGCGAGGTATTGGGCCACCACTGCCGGCGGAATGACGATGCCGATCTCGATCTCCTGGGTCGCCTTGCGGCCCTGAGCGGTAACGTCCTCGGCCCAAGCATCTGCCTGAGCGCCCGGCGCCGTATCCCTGCGCGACTTTGTGTGCTCGAACCTGTGGGCGGGCCACGTCAGGTAGGCGTAGGAGCGAACGAACCGTCCCGCACGCCCCCGCCCGGCCATCAACAGGCCCTCCTGGGTTAGCTGGCTGATGGCGCGGCGGACCGTGTCGCGGCTGACCCCCCACTCTTCGGCGAGCGCCGACTCGGATGGCAGGCGCTCGCCGGGCTTCAGCTCGCCGCGTGTGATCCGTTCGCGGAGCATGTCGGCCGCGCGCTCAGCCAGCGGCCTGCTGTCGTTCCCCGCCAGATCCACCGTGGTCCCTCCTCGTCATGCCCATGACGGCTGATTGTACGTACCAAACGCACTGACGCGCCGGGTCGGTCTATTGACAGGCGAACGATCGATGAGGCGTAATGGTACGTACCAAACGGTTCGGTCGGCCTAGGCCGGTCTGACCGACAAGAAGGCCCCGCCGCTGGAACGACGGGGCCTTCGGAACGGCATCCCCCACACCCTGTCGAGGAGCAGTAGATGCCAACCCTGAGGGTACGACCCAGCCCGCGAGCGCGGGCACAAGGATCAAGCGCAACGAACAACGATGATGTCCGCGAGTTGGTTTCGTGTGCGCAGGCAGGAGATCCGGAGGCATTCGGTCAGATCTACGACCGCTACGTCGACCAGGTCTTCAAGTACATCCATCGGCGGGTCCGCAACCGCCACGTGGCCGAGGACTTGACCTCCGAGACGTTCCTCCGGGCCATGCGAAGCATCCAGGCTTTCCGCTGGATGGGCCGCGACTTCGGCGCCTGGCTGACGAGGATCGCCCGCAACCTGGTTGTCGATCACTTCAAGTCCGGTCGGCACCGGCTCGAGATCCCTGTACCGCTGTTCGAGGACGAGAAAGTCGCCCCGGGAATCGGCCCGGAGCAGGCGGCCGTGGATTACCTCGGCAACCTGGAGCTGCTGCGGGCGGTCACGCAGCTCACGGCGGAGCAGCAGACCTGCATCGTGCTGCGGTTCCTGCGCGGGCTCTCGCTCGCGGAGACGGCCCAGGCGATGCGCAAGAAGGAAGCGGCCGTCAAGACGCTGCAGTTCCGGGCGGTACGCGCCCTGGCGCGGCAGCTCCCCGCGAGGGAGATGGCCGCATGACCGCCGCGACGATTACGACGACCCCTGCGCTGCTTGAGGAGGACGTACGCATCCTGATCGCTCGGGCGCAGGCCGGGGACCGTGGCGCGTTCGCCGAGATCTACCAGCGGTACCGCACGACGATCTACCGCCTCGTATACCGCAAGGTCGGCAACCCGACGGTTGCCGAGGACCTGACGTCGGAGACGTTCACTCGGGCGCTGCGCGGCATCGCGCGGTTCACCTGGCAGGGACGCGACCCGGTCGCCTGGTTCGTGACGATCGCCAACAACCTGGTGCGGGACCACTTCCGGTCGGCCCGCCAGCGCCTGGAGATCGTCTCGGACGACGCGGTCTGTGGCCAGGAGCGGCGGGACACCTCCACGGATGGGCACCCGGAGCGCACTGTGCTCGACCAGCTCACCAGCGAGGCCCTGGTTGGGGCGATCCGCCAGCTCACGCCGAAGCAGCAGCGGTGCATCGCACTGCGGTTCTTCGGCGGGCTGTCGACGCAGGAGACCGCGGCGCGGATGGGCACCACCGCCCGCGCGGTGGTGTCGATCCAGTACCGGGCCGTGCAGGCGCTGGCGGACACCCTACCGGCGAAGGCGGTGGCGTAAATGCTCGCCCGACTCCGCCGGTTCCGGACCGTCATCTGCCCCGACTGCAAGGGTGCGGGGCACATCGGCGCGCCCGCCGACTGGCAGAAGTGGAGCCGCACCCGGGCGACCGTAGCCGCGGACTACGAGCGGCTGGCGGCAGCCCGCGACGCCGGCGAGGCCAGCGACGACGACGTCGCCGCCGCCTCCTCCACCCTGGCCAACCAGATGCTCAACGCCCCCGGGGGCGACTGCGAGACGTGCTGCGGACACGGCATCAAGCCGTTGCAGCGCAAGCGGATCGGCCGGCCGGTCCGCAGTAGCTCGAGTCGAGCAGCCCGACGCACCTCCTCGGGGAGGCGGGCGGCGTGACGACGCACACCGATCCAAACCAGGCCCGGCCGCAGCGGCCGGTTCTCTCCCGACGCACCCGGCAGGTGGTGGTACCTCCCATGAACGCTCCTACCAATACCGACACGATCCCGGCCGCCGCGTCGACGGAGCCGGCCGCCCAGATGGCCCCGGATCTGGTCCCCGACGTCTGGATCAAGGACCTCGCCGCGTGGTTCCGCAACGACGTAGCCCGTCCCCATGCCGGCTTCGGCGCGATGTTCCGGCCCGAGCTTGGCCACCAGGGTCCGTGCTACGTGGGTCGGATCGCCCGGTCGGCGTGGTTTCCGCTGGTCCTGACCGTGGGCGGGACGCTCTGCCACGCGGCGGGCCGTCAGCTCCGTAGCGGCGAGTTCGTGCTCGACCTGGGCGTCGGCGCGAGTGTGCTGCTGGTGTCGCTCCTGGTGGTCGGGGGCGGGGCCGTCTGGCGGCACATGCGCTGGCACCGGGTCGAGGCGTTCTTCCTCGGCAGCGAGATCGGTGGCGAGGACCACCGTGGCTAGCGGGGTCGTTCTCGTGCCACTGGCGCCGCGGGTGCGGCTGAACTGGGACGGGCCGGAGCACTACGACCCCACCCAGAAGGTGCCCTGCCGGGCCTGCGAGACGGTCACCAACATGCGCGACCGCAACGGTCGCGCCTGCTGCCAGACCTGCGCGGAGCGGGAGATCGCCGCCGAACTGGCGGACCTCACCGGCGGCCGGGTCCCTGCCGAGCTCTATGCCAGGACGCCGCAGCCGTGAGCACGACGACGGTCAGCGCGCCGGCCGGCCCGATCCGGGTGGGGACAACCCGCCCGGCGGGCCGGCCGGCGGCGGTGCGCGTGGTGTTCTCGCCGCCGCCACGTTCGAGCTGGTGGACGTGGCCGGCGACGTGTGGTCACCCCTCTGCGTCGCCGGCGCCCGCTGACGACGGACAACTCCGGGGAGGCGGCGATGGCCGGTAGGCGAATCAAGAAGGGCGGAGGGCGCCCGAAGCAGCGCGTCCTCGGCGCCCAGCGGCGCATGGCGGCCCTGATCGAGAAGCTGGCGGCCGCTCAGGAGCCGCACGAACGTATCGCCGTCGCGGCCGGTTACGCGACCTCGGCGGCCAAGGAAGCACCGACCGAGGACGCCGAGATCGCGGCGACCGAGGCGGTGGAGTTTCTGACCGCGCTCGGCGACAGGTTGCTGAACGCCAGAAGGGAGGACCGACGGTGAGCACCGACAACGACGTACGCGCCAACCTGACCGATGGCCAGGAGCCGATCAGCCGGAGGCCATCGCCTCGCCCCCGGACGACGGACCAGGACGAGGCACCCGCCTCGCCGTTCGAGTCCGAGAACCGGACCGAGGCAACCGACGACAAGGGTTTCTCGCTGTTCCCTTGGCTCGGCGAGATGCTCAGCCGCTACTGGACGCCGCCGAAGTTGTGGGGCGAGGCGCCAGCGTCGCTGGAAGACCTCTCCACCTACGCCCATCGCGGTGAGTGGACCGGCAAGACCGGCGGGCCCCGGTTCGCCGGGATCTGGTACTGGCGCCTGATCGGGTTGCCGATCACGGCCATTTGCCGACGCCTCGAGTTCGTCGCGCAGCGCCCGGGCCGCCTCATCACCGTGCTCGTGGTGTTTGTGCTGGTCGGCCGTTCCACCTACGGCCACACGGCTCTTTCCTGGATCGCCACGCCCCTGGGCTGGTTGGCCTGGCTGGCCGGCTTCTGACCCTCCTGAAAGGAGTTGCCCCATGTTCCCCCTATCCGTAATCGGAGCGATCGCCCTGGGAATCGGCGGTGTCTGCTTGGTGCGCGGCTCGGCGCCGAGGTTCCGCACCTGGTGCTTCCTGGCTGTCGGCATCGCCCTCGCCGGGTGGATCGGCAAGCTCGTCGGCAACATCGTCGGTGATGCGACCGTCGCCGCGAATCGCATCGGCGCCACCCTGATCGGGGTCAGCCTCGGCGCGGCCATCGCGGTCGCGGCCCTGACCTGGCTGTGGCACGACCTGCGCAAGAAGGGCGGCGTCTCCAAGCCGGCCTGGATCGTGGCGCTGGTTGTCCCCTCCCTCGTGCCCGCGCTCTACGTCGCGCTGATGACCGTGCCGGCGCTGCAGGGCGTCGCTACCGAGGTCCGGTCCTTCGTCGTCGAGATGAGGGCCGAGTAATGATCGAAGGTCTGGTCGGGCTCGCGATCGTCGCCTACCTCGTCGCTCTCGCGGCGAAGGAGGTACTCGTCGACTGCCGGTACGCGATGAAGGGCAAGCTGCCGCCCCGGGTGCAGCGGCGCATGGCCGAGATCAATGCGGCGACGAAGGCCGGCAAGGCGCCGCGGCCGACATTCGGCGACTACCTCGCGACCGTCCTGATGGACGCGTGGGAGGAGGCGAAGCGCAAGCGGGAGGCCAAGCTGGCCAACCCGAAGAAGACCCCGGCGAGGAACTTCCTTTCCAGGCGTTGGGCGGACGGCTGGGAGTCGGCCGACAAGTGGTTCGAGGCGCGCAAGAAGGAGCAGGCGGCAGCGACCCCGCCGGCCTCCCCCGCCACGCCGGTGGCCGGTCCGGCGACTCCCCCGGCCGGTCCGGCGACTCCCCCGGTGGCCGGTCCCGCAACGCCCCCGGTGGCCGGTCCGGCAACTCCCCCGATCTCCCCGGCCGCGCCGGTGACCGACCCCAGCACCCCGCCGGCGGCCGAGGCCCAGCCCGGGGCGGTGCCGCCGAGCGGTCCGGCGGCACCGCCCACCTCCCCCGCGTCGCCTTCGCCGGCGACGCCCGAGACCCGCGACCCGGCGACACCGTCGCCGGGCGTGGAAGCGACTCCCGACCCGGCCAGCACCGACAACGGCCAGGGCGGGGGCCAGGTAATCCAGTTCCCGATCAGGAAGGACGACAGCATGAGCAACCCCGGTGAGGTAACCGGTCTGACCACGGCCCAGGCGTACGCCGCCGAGATGTCGACGGCGATGGGCAACCAGGTCCCGCTGACGGAGGGGTTCGTGGCCTCCCTGCAGTCGGCTGGCGTCTCTGGTGAGGCGGTCTCCGCCGCCGTGCGGGCGCAGGAGCTCAGCGCCCTGGCCAGCGCGGCATGGGCGGAGGCCAACACGGCTCTGGCCCAGCAGAACGTCGTCAAGGAGGCGTACGCGGCGGTCCCGGAGGCCGGCAGCAGGGAGTTCGTCACCAACGAGTGACGACCTGGGTTCCGGCCGGCCCTGATCGGGGGTCGGGGCCGGCCGGTTCCCAGGCTGGCACTCGCAGCTGAGCACGAGGCAATCCAAGGAGGACGTTGTGGCTACGACCCAGGGCATGCCCGGCCAGACCGCCGTTCCGGCGGACGCCGCCGGCGACGCCGGCGTCGCCGCCGCCGCCGATCTCAGCCCGGATCGCATGACGGCGCGGTCCGCCGAGTGGCGACAGGACCGGACGCGGTACCGACTGCGGCACCAGGTGCGCCCGCACTACTCGACCGTCTTGCTCGTGGCCGCCGCGGCGGCCACGCGGGCGGCGGCGCACCTCACCGGTGACGAGGAAGCGGTCGCGCTGGCCACGGCCGGAGCGGCCTTCACTACGGCTGTCGTCGCCGCGTTCGTGGCGGGCAAGCGGCTCAAGGGTCGGCGCGTTCGTGCCTGGGCCACCGCGTGTGCGTTCGCGGCGGCGAGCTGGCTGACCTGGGTCGCCAACGTCGGGCTGTCGTTCGACGCGGTCACCCTTCTGGCACTGCTGGTCGCGGCGCTCGCCGTGCCGTACGTGGATCGTCACCGGATCCCCAACGTGCCGCCGGATGAAGAGGTCGCGGCGAGCTTGGGCGGGTACGCCCAGCTGTGGGCCACCTACCTCGGCGGCACGTCCGGCGGACCGCTGGCCGGTTCCTGGCTGACCGGCCACGAACTCATCGCCTCTGGCGAGCGGTTCGTGCTGCAGCTCGTCCCCGGCAAGCAGACTCTCGGGCACGCCCTCTCCGCTCTGCCGCTGCTGCGCACCGGACTGTTCCTCAATCCGCGCCAGGACCTGATCATCGAGCGGCACCCGCTGTTCAACGAGTCCTGCCTGCAGCTGACGATCGTCACCAAGTCCACCGTGCTCAAGGCGAAGAAGGTGCCGTGGCCCGGGCCGAACTACGACCCGCACACCGGCACCATCGCCCTCGGCCCATTCATCGATGGCGACGGCACGGGCCGGTGGCGGCTCTACACCGGCCACCGCATGTGGGGTGGCTTCCTGCTGGGGTCCACCGGATCCGGCAAGAGCCGCATGCTCGACTCGATCGCGCTGTCGGCGGTGGCGACCGGGATCACCTGCGTGTGGTACGCCGACCCCCAGAAGGGCGCCAGCTCGCCGATGCTGGCCAAGCACGCCGACTACGTCGCCCGTGACATCGAGCAGATCCGGCAGATGTTCGCCCTCGCGATGCTGGTCAAGGAGCTGCGGCAGGCCGAGAACGCGCTGGACGAGGTCGAGGGCTTCGTCCCGAGCGAGGACCGGCCGGGCCTGCTGATCATCGTCGACGAGTGCCACCGGGCGTTTGCTGACGCCGCTATCCAGGAGATGGCCACCGAGCTCGCCCGGGAGGGCAACAAGCTCGGCATCGCGATCCTCGCTGCCTCGCAGTCCGTCACGGTCGACACGTTCGGCACGGGTAACCGCGCCAAGGACGGCGACACGCTCCGCGGCAGCCTCATCGCCGGCAACCTCGTCGTCATGTGGACCAAGAGCGGCAACGCGAAGCAGGTCCTCAAGATTGACGTTGACCCGACGCTGTTCCCCCGCGTCCACGGCTACGCCTACCTCGTGGACGAAACCGGAGTGGGACGGTCCGCTCCCCTGCGCGGCTACTACCTGGACGACGTCGACCGTGACCGGTGCGCGTCACGGGTCCACTGGCGCGGCTTGGACGAAGGCGCGGCCAACGCGTGCGGCTCTCGCTACCTGAACCGGCGGGACCTCGCTTCGGCCGATCGCGAGGCCCTGGCCGCGCGGGTCGCCGCGATGCGCGCCGGCCGGTACGTGCCACCGCCGACGCCCCAGCCGGCGGCCGCCACGACGACTATGACCGCGACGCCGACCACCGCTTGGTCCGGACCGAGCCCGGCGCAGGCGGCCCGCCCGGTGGCCATCCCGACCACCGTGATCCAGTTCCCGACCTGGCCGCCAGCGTCAACCGTGGCGGGGCCGGTGGCGACCGGCGACGACGATACGCCGCAGATCCTGCGCTCCGAGCGTGGGCAACGCATCTACCAGCTCATCCAGTCCGGCGTCGAGCGCACCGGCGCTCTGGTGAAGCAGTCGGGCTACAGCGAGACCTGGGTGCGCAACACCTGCCGCGAGCTCGTCAGGGTCGGCCGGGTGCGCGACGCCGGCCACGGCAGGTGGGTGCTGCCCGACTCCACGGGCGCCGACGCCGGCGACGAGGAGGTAGAGCAGCTGGCCTAACGGACCAGCCGAGCAGCCTCCCCGGACTCGCAAGGAGAACAATGATCACGGCCACCACGGCGACGCGCGGCAATAGTCCTAAATGCACTGATTCGAGTTCCAGCGTCGGAGAATCCTGCGAGGCCGCAAGGTTTCCAAGGTTTCTTGGAGTTTCCGGCGACACGCCGGCCGGCAAACCTAGGTTGGATTGCCTTCGGGGTAGAGGATCAACGGCATGCCTCGACCAGCAGGACGTCGCGCACGGCAGAACCCTGGGCCGTTGGTCACCTTGTACGCCGAGGTGGCGCCGGACATCATCGACTTCGTCGACGCCGTCGCCCAGACCCTCAACTGCGGCCGCGCCGAAGCCGTGGAGGAGATCGCGCGCCACTGTCGTGGCGCCGTCGCTCCGGCCGATGGCAAACCGCCGGTGCCCGAGTGGGTGCTGCACCGGGCTGCCGAGCAGCAGTTGCCGCTCAGCGCTGAGGCCGTCGCTCCAGCGGAGCATCGGCCTTCGCGGCGGCGTCGCACCGCGGCCGCTAACGCGGCCTGAACCTCGACTTCCGGCTTCCCCGCAACAGCGAGAGGAGCGCGTAGCGCCCGAGCCCCAACTCCATAAACGGCAACGACGGCCCTCGGTGATGAGCTTGGCGGCAATCCCGAGAACCGTCGTTCAACCCCAACCGAAGGAGCAACAGCGCGTTGCTTAGCCCTCCGGGCGGGTCCCTTCATGTCTGAGTGGCGACCCGCTACCACCATAACGGAGGCGCCGGACACCGTCACGAGGCAGGCCGGGATTTCGTCCCGTGTTCTGCCCGATGGTAGCCCGAAGTATGGCGATTCGTATGATTCGTCGTTCTTTGTGGATGCCCCGGTGCCCGCCGCCACCGCCTCCCCTCACCCGGTCGCGGTATGGACCAAGGCGTCCGGGCGCCGCACCGACCGCAGCCGCGGCCGGAGCCGTCGGCGTATCGAGCGCCGGCACCCGACCGGCGAACAGCGGGAGTGCGAGTCGTGCGCGATCGCCGGCCGGACCAGGCTCGGCGTCACCCGCTCGCCCGGCCTGGTGGCCTGCAAGCAGTGCTGGCGACAGCACGAGCGCATGGGTATCTGGCCGACCGAGCAGGCGCCGCACGACGTCGACACATGCCGGCTGTGCCGCCCGGCGGCCGAGCCCGACGAGGGACCGGACGACCAGGCCCCGATCCTCGGCTCCCTGCTGCCCTACAACCCGGTCGACCGGCCCCTGTCGGCGAGCAGGCCCGCCCTCGCCGACCCTTGGGAGGCGGTCGCTCTGGCACAGCGCTTTGCTGACGAGCACGCCGAGACCGGCCGCCCGCTGCGGCTGGGCCACGACTTCGGCCGGGTCGAGGTCGCCGTGGCCGAGGTCTACGCCACCCTGACCGTCGCGTACGGCCCCGTGGTGCGTCCCTCCGTGGAAGAGGTCTACACCCGGGTGGGATGCAAGGAGCGCCGCGCCCAGTACGCCCTACGGGCTCTACAGCGGGCCGGACTGCTCTACCAGCACGCCGATGGCTGCCTCGTCAGGGACGCTGAGGGCAACGTGGAGCGCCTGGCGGCCGAGTATGAGCTGAGGATCCCCCTGGCCTACGTCGATCGCGCTCAGATGATGGACGAGCTCGACGAGGTGGTCGACCGCGACAGGTTGGAGCTGTACCTAGCCGCTGTCGCGCTCGCCCGGACATCGCCGGCGATGTCCGACGCGGCCGACTCCGACGAGGTGCCTGTGGAGAGTCACTGCACCCCATTCCAGGGTTTACTCACTCTAGGAGGTACAAGATCCTCAGATACCCTCACGGGCCAAGATCAGAACCTCATTTTCACCGAGAAGGGGGGGTTGCCAAGATCGTCGGAGTGTTCAGGACCACTTTCGGTAGAGCGTCCTAGGACACGCAGGGGCTATGCGCTGGCTCGCAAGCTGCAAGAACGCTCCCCCCGGTGGGCTGTGGTGCCCGTTCCCGTCCTCGCGAAGCGCCTTCAGCCCCTTGCCGACCTTGGGTGGTCGGCGTTCCAGGTAGACCGAGCCACCGAGACGTACGGGCCGGTCACGTCCTCCAGTGGCCTGACCCGCATGCTGCAAGCGGTCATCGAGTACACCACCGGCGCCGACGAGTGGCGCCTGCACCAGGTCAAGGAGCTAGCCAAGCGGATCATCTCGAACCACCTAACTTCTGGCCGCTACCGCCCGGTCTGGACCAGCACCAGCCAGGCAGCCCGCGACGCCTACGCCATCTCGGTCCAGGCCCGCACCAAGTCCGAAGTCGCTTCCGCGCCTGGGTGGGAGCGACTGCGGGAGCTCACTGAGGAGGTTGCGCTCCCCTCCCCCAGGCCGACCACCGACCGGGGGGCAGCAACGCCACCGGTGGAGGTTGACGCCGGTAGGCGCAGCGCGCTCATCCACGCGCGAGCCCGCGCCTTCGCGGCCGCCGAACGAGCTCGGCGGCCGCGATGACTAGCGTCCGGAGTCAGACTCGACCAAGGGGTTCGTCATTCGCGCGGCAGCCTCGATCGCAGTTCGTCAATGAGTTGCTCCACCGAGTCCTTGGGCAGCTCGCCGAGCAGCGATTCGGCAATCTTGGACGGTGTACCGCCCAAGCGTTGGATCGCTGCCGCTACCCGGGTGGCACGGAGCTTGGGACCGTTGGAGGTCTGCGGTTCGGGCTGGCGGGACGCCGGCTCGGTGCCTTCCGGGGTCTGAGTAGTCGCCGCTGGCTCGTCGGGTGCAAAGGCACGATCGCCGCTGCGTGCGCCGGCGCGCAGTTCGTCCAGCACCGCGAGCTGCTCCTGCGCAGAGAGGGTATGCAGTCGCCGCGCCTCGCGCAGGGGAACATCGCCCGCGGCGATCGCCAGTTGGAGGGGCTCTTCCAGTTTCAGCAGGTTGAGCCGCTGTGTTACCCAGCCCGGCGACCGTCCCAACCGTTCTGCAGCAGCCTCCTGCTTACCGGCCTCCCTTACAACGTGCGCGACCGCGCGGGCCTCTTCGATGGGGTCGTAGTTCCGCCGATCGAGATTCTCGGCAGCGGTCGCCGCGACGAAGATGTCGCGCGACGCTGCGAGGTCGTTCTTAACGGTGATGTCGAGCCCGGCCTCTTCAAGGTGCCCGTCTCGTTCGAGCACCGTGACGGCGGCCCGCCGTCGCCCACCGCTGACCTGGACGTAGGCCGCCTCGCCAACTGTCTCCCGGAACTCCGGGAACTTGGCGACGAATGCCATGCGGCTGACCACCGCGCACGGTTCCAGCTGGCCGTGCAGCCGTATCGACGCGGCGATCTCCTGGATCGACTCCGAGTTCAAGTCGATGGTGCGGGTGTTCAGAGGGTTCGGTGCGATCTGCTCCAGGAGCGCGAAGCGGGCGGTGGCGTCAGCGCGGTGGTGTTGCTCCTGCTGAGCGGGCACGGTTGGTGCGGTGCCCTTGTTCGCGACAAGCGCGGTCAGGTCAATCGACTTGCCCGTCCCGGCTGTCCGCGCCGCCGCCGCCGGTCCCTTGCGGCCGCCGGTCGAGGTGCTGGCGTTGGCGGCCATTACTTCACCATCTCCACGGTGTCGCGGCGGCCCCAGCCGCGTTCGAGCGCGAGCTTGGTGAAGTCGCCGCGAGCCTCCAGTGAGATTCGATTGGGCGCGTACTGGGTAACGACAGTTCCCTGCCTTGCCGCGCTCGCGTGCACCTTGTACCGGCGGACAGGGGTGTTGCACAGCGGCCAACCCCGCTCCATGACGAACTGCGCGACGGCCACCAAGCCGGTGTCGCCGTCCCGGGGGTCCCAGTAGTTGATGACCACCATGAAGGGAATGCCGAGCGGCTTGATCACCTTCTCGATGGTTCTCTCGGTTGGGGCCCAGGTCAGGAAGTCGGGAGTGATCGGGACGATCGCCTCGTCACTGTGTTTGAGCACCTCGACCACAGTCGGCTCGTTGTCGATGTTGCCCGGGGTGTCCATGAACACGTACTGCTTGCCGAGGTTGCGAAGCAGGGGAATGAGCTGCGGGTCCCTGATCTCGGTGTGGTCAAACGGCAGTCCGCCGCCGTTCTCTGCCGCCTGCTTGGCCCAGCTCTCGACGGAGCCCTGAGGGTCAATCGAGGCAACCATCACCGGGCTGTTCGGATCTCCCACCGCCTCTGCGGTGGCCAGGGCAATCGGGCCTGGTTGCACCAGCGCCTCGTAACAGACGGCAGCGCAGTTCATGACCACTGTGGTCTTCCCTACGCCGCCCTTCTGGTTGACCGCCGCGATAATCCTTGTCACGACCTCACGCTCCGTCCGTCTGCTTCCCAGGTCACTGGTACTTCGGAATTGCGGTCATGCTACGACCCCGCCCCGCGCCGCTCGGTCGCAACCCGCGGTCGTTGGCGCATCTTTACCGCGGTAAAGCGGCTCGCGTTCGAATGAGTGATGTCTCCTGCACTACGCGTGCTCGATTCGGCGCGATAAGGCCCGAGCCGGAATCTTTACCGCGGTAAACCGCAGCAGGTTCGACCGCCCCCTCGCGGCGCCGTTGGTGGGGTGATGGCTCCGGGCTCGCTCGCCCGGATGTTCGGCCCCTGTGGTTGGACTCCCCTACGTCACGTGAAGTGACCCGCCTACGTCGTTGCGAGGCTGAGCGGGCGGGGGTCACGGTCTGTGTAGGACGGCGAGCAGTCGTGGCCGCCGTTCCATCGGCTGTGTTCCGGGGGCGTTCCGGGTCAGTTCCGGCGGGAACGTTGGCCCGCGTTCCACCGCCGTTCCACCCTCGGTGCGAGAGGCTGGGTTGGTGGCCGTTCCGGAACGCGTTCCAAGATCAATTTGGATCGAATCCACTCCCCCGTTCCAAGATCATTCCGGGTCGAGTGAACGGCATTCCAAGATCACCGTTCCAAACCTCGTTGTTCCGTTCCCTCCCCCCGCCGCCGCTGCGGCCGGTTCGGCTCTCGCCGCTCTCGGCGCGTCGCCGGCGGGCGCCTCGCTCGCCGGTCGGTCGCCGGTCTCTGTCGGCCGGCGCTGCCCGGCGCCCGGCCGCTCGGTGTCGGGCAACGCGATCATGGCCCGGCTGCCCGACTGCCGGCGAGGTGCGCCGGCGACGCCGGGCGGGCCGCGCGCGGCGGTCGAGTGGCGGCCAGAGATGCCGCAGCGGGGCGTCGCGAGGCCCGCGATCGGGTCCGTCGCCGGCTCGCCGGGCGCCCGTGACGAGGCGTGAACCCGCACTCCGCACCCCGCACTCCGCCGGTGTGGTCGATGGGGGAGGGCGACGCGGGCGCGCGCGGGCCCCCGCGCGCGAGAGAAGAACCCAACCCGCACACCGAAACCGCATCCACGGAAAGTGACGAAATTCGGGGGTTGGGGTCAACGTGGAGTGAGCGCCACCCGTTAGCGGCGCCTGGCCATCCCGGCCGCCGACGCGCCGCCGGCCGGTCCTCGGAGGACCGTCGCGGCGCCGGGCCCGGCGGGGCGCCTCGGTAGGGCCCTGCGCGCTCTCGGACGACGGCTGGGTCGCCGGCCGTTGGGTCGCCCGAGCGAGGGGGCGGAACCGGGGTCCGGTGGTTCCTCAGGGGGACGGCCGGGGGGTCGGGCGAGAGCCGCTGCGGTGGGGGTGCGGGCGTCGCGTGGCGGGCTCGTTCCGGGCGCAGATGGTGCCATCCGTTCCGGTCCGGCAGGCGCCCTGAAGCGGCGGCGGCGGCCGGAACGGCGTCCCCCGGCGCGACCGTTCCCAGGCACCAGGGCACCTGTGGCGGCATGCCGTTCCAGACCGGGGCGGGAGTTGGTTCGGCCGTTCCTTCCGGGGCGCCGTTCCGGGGAACGGTCGTTCCGATCCGGACCGGGTCGGCCGTTCCGGGAGCCTGTTCCCGGCCGGCCGTTCAAGGCGTTCCGCCGCTCCGTTCCGCAGTCGTTCCAGCCGTTCCAGCCGAGCGCGCCCGCTCCGATCGTTCCGCCGCCCGCGTCACCCTCGGTAGCGGAAGCGGCGTCGTTCCGTCGGAGCGACCCAGGTTCGCTCCGACTACGCCCGGTAGCCGAACCGGGAACGAGGGGGACGGCGTGCGGGCCGCCGCGTGGGGGAGTCGCGGGGGGCGAGAACGGTTGATGGACGACGGAACAGGCCCGCAGCGCCCCCGCTAACGTTCCCGCTAACGCCTGAGCCGGTCATCCCTGGCCAGTGGAATGCCGGCGGCGGAAATGAGGAAAAGTCACCGATCGGGAATGCGTCTGAAGGCGGCGGCGAGCGGCGCCCAGGCCGTGATTGCCTGCCGGAGAGGGTGGCTGTCCGGCAGTGCCGCTACGGCCGGCACGGCGGCCAACTCGGTGACGGCCCAGTCGATGACGGTGATCCCGGCCGGGGTGCACACGTCGTCGTGGAGGTCGCGCCGGACCTCGATGAGCGACTCAGCCGCCTCCTCGTCGGCGAGTTCACGGTGCTCGACGAGCGTCGAGGCGATCGCCTGGACCGCCCGCCGGTGAGCGGCTATCCACTCTTCGCGCCCCCGGGCGGACGAGGCCGGCGCTGGCGCCGGGATGCCGGTGGCCCTGGAGAGCATCGCGCGCTTGTGGACTCGGCGATCCACCAGCCCCTGACCGGTGGCGACGCCGAGGCGGGCACCGACGCTGCGGCGGTTCATCGCGAGCTCGTCGGCGCGGTCCAGGAGCCACAACTCGGCGGCCTCTCCGTCCCACCACAGCCACACCCGCAGGACGAGACCGTCCTCGACGTCGGCCCGGCGGACGTGCTCGGGCATGCCGCGGCTGTGTTTACGCAGGTAGGCGAGCACGTCGCGAGGGTCATCGCTGAGCTGGTACCGATTCGGGTCGTCGATGTCGTCGCGGCGCTGAATGATCCGATCAAGGGCGGCGCGCATCTCCTGGTCAGTCACGTGCGGGGGCGTTCTCACCCCTTCAGACAAACACTGAAGGGTGACAAGAGGGAAGTCGGCGCGCGCAAGAGTGGGTACCGCACCGGCCGCGCCACGGTCGGGCCCCCCGGGTCTTCGCAGGCCATCGGTACCGGTGCTTGAGCGTGATGGCCAGCGCGGCGAGACGGCGGGCGGGGTCCTGCCCTGCCGGCGGGTGCCTACCGGCGGAGATCGGCGGTGGCCTCGCCGAACAGGTCCAGCTAGACCTGTTCGGCGAGGCCCACCGCGGCGCCGCCCTATCCGCGCGTCTCGGTCCGGCCGATCACACGGCCGCTGGGCTGGATGAGGATCCGGCCGCAGCGCGCGCACAGGTAGTGCAGGCCGTCCCACGGGCCGTCCGCGTACGGCGAGACCTCCCGGCCGTCCGGGGCGCAGGTCTCGAACCCGTCGGTGGAGGGGTCGTTGCCGCAGACGCAGATCCAGTCACCGCCGACGTTGCCCAGGGCGAACTCGGGACCCGGGTCGGGTACGCGGGTTTCGTCGACGGGCAGGTCGCGCAGCGACTGGGGGAGCCGGTCGAGCAGGCGGAGCACGAGCCAGTAGCCCTCACGGCTGTTGGGCTGGGCGACGAAGTAACTGTTCGTCGCCGCCAGGTCCTCGGTGGGCGGGGTCGCCGGGATGACGTCGCCGAACGGCCTGGTACCCACGATCCGGTCCCAGCGGGGGCGGATGAGGCAGGCGAGCCGGTGGAGCGCCGCGAGCGGGTCGCGGTACAGCACCGACCCCGTGGTCTCGTCAGGGTTCCAGTAGCGCAGCTCCCATACTCGGTCGTCGGCGTGGCTAAGGTACGGACTCGGCGCGGCCGTGGCCGGGTCGGGCGCAGGGGTGGTGTGGGACATGAGTGCCTTTCGGTCGTCGGGCTTCTGGGGTGGAGTTCGGGTTGCCGTCCCTCGCTCCACCCATAATGATACCCTATATGTCCCGCTTTGGGAAGATCGGGAAAGATGTTTGCCCAGGTGCGCGGCACCGTCGACCGATGGCGCCAACGCCGATCGGCCGGCGCTCGCGGGGAGTCGCCGGCCGATCGGGGTGGGGTTGGCCTACGGGTTGGCGGCCAGGTGTTTGCTCCAGCAGCACGCGCCGTCGATCCATGTGCCGTAGCCGTCCCAGTGGGCGGTGGCGAGGGGCACCTGCTGTGTGCAGTGCCGGCAGGTGACCTGCTCCGGGGAGGGAATGCCGCAGTCGCCGCACGCCGGCCCCTGCCAGTGGTGGTCCCATTCCCCGTTGATCGGACACGCCTCGTCGCGCATCTCGGCGAGCGGCCGGCTGGTCCGACACCGGTCGCAGCGCCCCCACGTCTCGGTGAGCGGCCGGCCGACCACGGCGTCGCAGTCCACGCAGATCAGCCCGGACTGGCAGAGCACGTCGTAGAGCACCTCGTCGTCGATGACGCGCTGGTAGGCGCTCTGCGTGAGGGTTTCCCGCCAGGCGGGGGTCTGCTGCACGGCCCGGTGCTGCTCCGCGGACAGCGTTCGCTCCGCTGGCCAGTCCGGCCGCCACTGCAACTCGCTCAGCACGTCATCGGCGGTCCAGATCGCGTACTTCCAGCCGCGGGCGGTGACCAGGCTGTGCAGCACCTGGAAGGCCCGTCGGTCCGACAGCGACCCGAGCACCGCGACCAGCCCGGCCAGCGCCGGATCCTCAGCCGGTCCGTCGCCGGCCGGCGACGGCCGGTCCGGATCGGGGGAGACGGTCAGGAGCCGGACCGAGGCGTCCTCGTCGTCGTGGTGGCCGAAGTACATCTCGGCGGCCTCGGCGTCGTCCTGCGGCGGGGTGGCCGGCAGGTCGTCGACGAGCGTCGCCAACTTCTCCCAGCCGTCGCGGGCGATGTCGGCCCTGGCTCGCTGGGCGGCGTCGTAGCTGCCGAAGACCTCCACCTCGACGCCGTGCCGATGGTCGTGGGTCAGGACGGCGACCTCGGCGCCGGCCGGCGCCGGGATCGGCTCGTGGTCCAGGGGCGCGGTGGCCTCGCTCATGCCGCACGCTCCGAGGCCCGCACCGCCGCCACCAGTTCCTCCAGCAGTCGACCCGCGTCGCTGAGGCCGGTCGTGGCGTGCTCGCCGTCGAGCAGTTCGTCGGCCGCGCCGAGCAGTGCATCCACGGTGCGCGGCGCCGGGCCCGGCTGGACCCTGACGATCTCGCGGCGGTCGCCGTGCAGGTGACTGTCGTCGTTCTCGTTGCCGGTGAGTAGTTCGAGCAGCGCGCCGGTCGGCTTGCTGGCATCGAGCGCGTAGGGGTCGATCGAGCCCGGCTCGACGCCCAGCGCCTCAGCCACCTCGCGGATCGGGATGGGCGCCTGGTGCCGCTCTGTCTTGAGCCAGGTGACGTAGATCGTTGGTGCTCGCACGGATCTTCCTCCCATGGTCGGGCTTCTGGTGCCGGGCCCGGTTGCCGACCGAACCCGGCACCAATAATGATACCCCATTATCCACTGTGGACGGTAGGGGTCTGGGGGAATGACGTGCGAAAACGTGGTCGGATGCAGCCTTCGGCTGTGACTGGTCGGCGCGGTGTTGGCTACTGGCCGAACAGCGCGAGTTGATCCGGGTTCGGTCGCGGCCGGCGGGCGCGGCGCGACGCCGCGGTGGCGGGGCGAGCCGGCTCCGGGTGCTCGGTGGGCTGTTGGCCGTTGGCGCGGTCGCGGGCGCAGACCCGGACGGCGTCCAGGGCCTCCTCCCGCCAGTGCAGGGCGTAGGTGAAGCAGTTGCGGCAGTCCGTCGGGCGGCGGGCGCCGGTGACCGGGTCGGGCCGGCTGAGGTGGTTGCAGCCGGGCAGCATCAGGTGCTCGTCGCGGGCGGACTTGGACCACGCCTGGCTGTCGGAGCTGTCGAGCAGGTGGCCGGCGACCCGCAACGCGTTGATGGACACCCCGAAGCCGTGCATGCGCATGTCCAGGCCGAGTTCGGTAAGGGTGCCCAGGACGCGGGCTACGCCCTTCTGGGATCCGCGCCGGCAGATGCTGCCGATGCCGACCCGCCGGCCGGTGAGGTCGATCCCGGCCCGGGAGTACATCTCGACGTGCTCGACGTACTCCCACGGCCACCAGCCCTGCAGCGTCGGTAGCCAGTCGATCATCGGAAACTCTTCGGCGAGGTAGAGGTAGGACTCCAGGGTCAGCTCCTGGTGCTCGCGGGTGGTCTTGCCGGTGCGCCGCCGGACGTCCGGCTCGCAAGGCCAGTCCTGCACGCCGACGAAGTCCGGCATCAGCTCCCGGGAGGAGTGCCCGACCGCCTCGGCGAAGCGGACCCACATCGCGCCGTAGGCGTCGGGCCACAGGTACCAGGGGTGGTCGCGGCGGCCGCGGGTGTTGAGCATCAGGGCCGCGTAGGCGCCCGAGTCGCCAGCCCAGGGCGTGCCGAACGTCTGCACGGGCCAGTCGTCGCCCTGCTGCTCGTACCGGCTCGCGTACCGGGCCAGGGTGGTCGCGGAGATGAACAGCGGCACGGGGGGAGGTGCGCAGGTGGTGCGGGTGCCCGACGCCCAGGTAGAAGGTCATCCGCCGGGCGGGGTCGGGGTGGAACTCGCTGCGGGTGTAGGGGGTGACCGGCCCCCACTGGGTGTGCCAGCGGTCCGGGCCGAGGCCGTAGCGGGCGACGTGCGCGTCCCAGCGGGCCCGGCGCTGCTCGACGGTCGGCGGTGGCGGCGGCCACTCGGTCACGCCGTCGCGGCGCATGAACTCGAGCAGCCGCGCGGCCCGCTGCGGGTCGACGCCGTACGAGGCGATGTTGCTGCGCCGGACCGTGTCCAGGTCCTCGATGCTCATGCCGGCACCTGCGAGGTGTCGAAGAGGGCGAGTTGCTCGACCGGCGGGCGAAGAACCGGGATGACCTCGGCGAGGACCCGGCCCATCGCGAAGCGCAGGGCCTCGGGGTTGAGATCGGCGCCCAGAAAGCGGCGCCCTTCGGTCAGGCAGGCGACCAGGGTGGTGCCGCTTCCGAGGAAGGGGTCGCAGACCAGCTCGCCACGGCGGGTGGTGGACCGGACCAGTCGGGACACCAGTGCCGGGTGCAAGGCGTTGTCGTAGCGCAGCAGGCCAGGCCGGCGCTCGTCCGGGATGTCGGCCCAGACGTCGACGGCGTAGATCTGGCCGGTCCGGCCGCGCGGCATCTCCGCCGGCCGGTCGAAGAACCGTTGCGGCGAGTCGAGCGGGCCGCGGGTCATCAGGGTGACCCGATGGTGGGCGTGCACGTAGCGGCGGGTGCTGTAGAGCCCGAACGGCCGGCGGACCGCGATCGAGTTGACGTAGGTCAGACCGGCGATGTCCTCGGCGGCGACCTGGACCCGGGCCGCCTGTTGGGCGCCGGTGACCACGGCGAGGTAGCCGCCGGGGCGAAGCGCGGCGCCGGCGGCGGCGATCCACTCGGCGGTCCAGTCCGCGTACTCGGCCGGGTCGACGTCGACGTACCCGCCGAGTACCTGCGCGTGGTCCCGGCCGTAGGTGCGCCGGTACGCCGTGCGGTGGTCGCCGCGGCCCAGCGCGTAGGGCGGGTCCGCGACGATCAGGTCGATCGGCTCGTCCGCCTGTGCCAGTACGGTGGCCGCCGCGCCGAGCACCAACTCGGCCTGGCCCGGGTCGCCGGGCAGCCAGAGCAGCAGCGCCCGGCGCGGCCGGACGGTGGTGCCCTGGATCAGCCAGGCCGCGCGCTGGTCGTCGTCCTGGCGGGCTCGGCCCTGGCGGCGAAGGGATTGCAGGGCCGAGCGGATCCGGCGCTTGTACTGCTCCTGCCCGTCCTGGATGATGCGGCGCCCGTCGGCCCGGTCGGCCAGCCCCACCCGCTCGGCGAGTTGGTACAGCTCTGGCAGGGTGTAGCAGCCGGACTCCAGCGTGCGCAGCAGGTCTGCGGCCGTTCGCAGCGGACGTACTCCGGTGCCGGCCTGCCCGGTCACAGCGGCACCCCCATCGCGGCGAACAGATCCGGAGATGGCTTGGGGTACTTCGACGGGTCGCGGTAGACCCGCACCGGTCGGCCGTTGCGGTCGCGCTTGTAGACCTTGACGTCCTTGCGCAGCGGCATCGCGTAGCGGTGCTTGCCGGGCGTGCGGCGTCGGGTCACCTTCACGTCGGCCAGGGCCTGACGAAGCCAGAGGTTCGGCTTTTCCCCGGCGCGCATCGGGCGAGCTCCAAAGGACACGAGTCGCCGCTCAGCCGCCGCGTGTCCACGCTCCTGCGCCCGAACCTTCTGCAGCGTTCGATCATCAAGGCAGGTGCCGTCGGGCAACCAGAGCGTCGTTCTGTCGTCAGTGGTATCGAGGTAGATGCAGTTGAATGCCTGGTAGATGATGCCGACGTGGCCCCAGCTCGGGTCGGCGAAGGTGATCACCGCATGTACGCCCTTGTCGAGCAGCAGCGCCCGGCACTGCCCAAGCGTCCAGGTCTCTGCGTTGCCCTCGGTTGGCCCCAGCACCAGCCGCTGTAGCACCAGCGACTGGCGGTTCGGCTCCAGATCGGGCAGGTGATTCGTCAGCACCCTGTCCTGGGGCGGGTTGCCGTAGACCGCCACGCCGATCAGCTCGCCGCGCCGGAACAGGCCGAACTGGTGCACGGCGGCCGGGTACGAGCGCAGGTAGTGGCGCTCGGTGACGAAGGGTTTCCCGACGCGCTCCTCGATCGGCCGTACCTCGTAGCCGCGTGCGTCGAACCGGTCGTCGGCGTCGGCGTACGCCCAGGTCGGCATCGGCTGCCCTGGCCGGGATTGGTCGCGTTCGGGCCAGCGCTGGCACCAGCGGGAGGTGGTCATCGGGTCACGACCTGGGCGGATCCGCTGGTGGCGGTGGGGTGCTCGGACACAGGGGTGCTCCTGACGATGCGCGTCGGGCTTCTGGACGAGTTCGGGTTGCCGACCCTCACTCACCTATAATGATACCCTATATCCATAGTGGTTGGTAGTCCTGATCGGGGGTTGGCCTGGGTAAATGAGCGCGCCCGGACCCGAGGGAACGGGGTCCGGGCGCGGCGTGGTCGAGCTGGTGGGCGTCGTCGGGCGGGCCTACCCGGTAGGGCTGAGCGCGTCGAGTTGGCGGGGTAGGTCGAGCCGGTGGACGAACCGCCACAGCTCGTCGAACGCCGGACGTTCCTTCGTGGCGCCGGCCACGGCCACCGTGAGGTAGAACTCCGTCGTCGGGTACGGCGGCGCCGCGCGCTCGATGACCAGACGCGGCACGCCGTCGACCGTCTCGATCGTGCCGCCCCGGGTGACCTGCTCTGCCGCGAGGAGTTCCAGCATGCCCGCGCGGGTGCCGGTGGCGATCGCGCGCAGCGACCGCCACACGTCTGTGCCCTTGTCGGATGGGTCGGGACCGAGTAGCCAGCCGCGCCCGCTGCTGTCGCGTCGGTCGCCGCGGCGTCGGTAGATGCGCCGCACCTCGTACAACTCGGCCGGGCGGGCGTCCAGTTCGGCGGCGGCCTGGTCGACCAGCTCGCCGAGGCCGGCCCGGCGGGCGATGTCCGCGGCGGACCGGTCTCGGAACAGCGTCATCCGAGGGTTGAGCGAGCGGGCGTTGCGCTCCAGTCCGATGGCCGTGCGGACCTGCTGCGGCTCGGCGGACCACCGGCGGATCATCCGGGCGATGTCCGGACCGGCCTGGTAGGGACAGAATCCGCAGCACGAGCGCGGCCACTCGAAGCCGTACCAGCGGTGCAGTTCGGTGAGGCACCGGTCGCGGTCCCACCCGGCGTCGATCAGCGGGTACCAGGGCTGCTTGCCCGGGGTGGCCAGCGAGTAGCCCTCGTCCCGGTCACGACGGTCGGTCTCTTCGGCGGCGAAGCCGACCACGTGCAGCCTGGCCGCGCTGCCGTACTCCTGCTCGGCCCAGCGGTCCAACACCCAGCCCTTCCACTTGTGGGAGCACTTGCGGCTGGAGGTCTGGGGGATGGTGCCGGCGGCGAACATCTCGTCGGAGAGGGCGACGGCGCCGCGCATCACCATCCGGTACGGGTCAGGCTTGCGGTTCGGGTCGCTGGGCCGGGTGTCGGACAGGATCACGATCCCGTCCTCGTCGCTCATGCTGGCCCGCGCGACCTGGACGTACCGGACGCCGTGGGCCTGCATCAACGGGAGCATGTGCGCGGTCATGGCATCGCGGGTGGCCTCGGACTCGTCACCGACCATCGCGGTGACCACGGTGAGGTCGGCTAGGTCGTGGGGGAACGGCAGCTCGCCGAGCAGCACCCCGGTCAGCCAGGCCGCGGAGTCGGCGCCCATGCCGTGGGTTTGGGTCACCCGCATCACGCCACCGCCGGAGGCAGGTCGAACAGCGTGGCCTGTACCGGGGCGTCGGCCGGCAGGACGCAGCCCACGTTGCTCGGGTCGGCGACCAGGACGTAGTGCTGGTGGCCCAGCGCCGCCACGGTGGTCAGCCCGTACCGGCCGGTCAGTTGCACCTGGGCGACGTCGCCCACGCCCCAGCTCCGCAGCGCGGGCCGCCACTGCCAGAGGTCGTGGTCGACGTCCATGGTGGTGACCTGGTCGCCGTCGAGGGCGACGACGATGAACCAGCGCACGACCCGGTGCGCGGCGGAGTCCCAGTTGCAGCCTTCGGACCACAACTGGCCGACCGTCACCCGGGCGGTCACGACAGCTCCAGCGCGTCGAAGAGCGAGCCCTGCTCGGCGCACGGCGTCGCGGCCGGCGCGGCCCCGAGCAGGCGCCACGGGCCGGTGGGCGCGTGCGCCGGACAGTGTCGCTGCGGCTGGCGGGTGTTGGCGAGCACCGGGACGTGGCAGGTCGGGCAGGTCGTCCACTGCACCTCGAACCCGACCGGCCCCGGCGCGGGCGCGATGGAGGCGAGCGCCCGCCCGTGCTGGAACGGGTCATCCAGGTCGACCTCGACCCGCTCGTAGGCGGCGGCCGTCGCCGGCGCCATGCGCTTGGAGATGGCCAGGTCCCTCTTGGAACCCATGATGCACAGCCGGCAGCTCAGCCGCGAAAGGCCCTCGGAGTAGGCCGGGTGGTACGGCACACCGGACTCGCGGATGTCGGCCCAGACCTCGCGCGCGGTCATGTCGTGGATGGGCAGCCACTCCCAGACGTGCCGACTGGCGGCGGCGGATGCCTTGAAGCTGAACGAGAACGGCGGGCGGGCGGCCCGGTCGTCGGACTCCTCGGCCCGGAACCCCATGACCTGCAAGACCCGCACCGGGCGCGACAGGCCCCGCTCGGTGCGTACCTGCTCGCAGATGGCCTCGGTGAACGCCCGGCCGATGGCCGTCTTCCAGTCGGACGTGCAGAAGCGCGTCCACATTGTGGCCCAACTGCGCGGCGACCCGTCCCGCTTGCGGCGGGTGGCGAAGTCGTCGAGCAGGTCGCCGTCGACGTCGCGACGGGCGTAGTGCATCAGCCCCGCCCACTGCTCCCGGTCGGTGAGTTTCGCGCCGGCCCGGTGGGCGTCCCACAGTGCCCAGCCGTCCGCCCCGGACAGCGGGATCCCGGCGCGTGCCGCCTGCTCGGCGGCCAGCTCGGGGACCTGCTGCCACTCGATGCGCGGTTCGTCGCTGCTGGTCCGCGGGTCCTTGTCGAGCACCAGGTGCAGCACCGCGACCCGGTCGAGCACGCCAGCGGCGGCGAGGATCCGCAGTACGCGACGGACGGCAGTCTGACTATCCTTGCCCCCGCTGGTGTGAATGATGATCACGTCGTACCAGCCCAGCCAGCCCGGCGAGTCGGGGCCGGGCGCGCTCGCGGCCTGCTGGATCAGCGCCAGCTTGCGCGTCACGGCCGCGGTGAGTTCCTCGGGCGTGGTCGTCGGCGGTACCGCGATCGTCACCATGCGCGGCTCGACCACCAGGCCGATCGCCTTGCGGCGGGGCTTGATCTCGACCTTGCAGCCGAGCCAGTCGGGCAGGTTGGCACCGGCCAGCGCGCGCACGTACGGCGTGGTCGCCCCGGTCATCGGGCTTGCCCGCCCGGTCGCCGAGCCGTTGCGGCGGGCCGGGAGACGGCCGGCAGGTCGTGAGTAGACACGGACGCTCCTGGGGTGGTCGGGCCTCTGGTCGGAGTCCGGGTTGCCGTCCCTCGCTCCACCTATAATGATACCCTATGTCGTCCTGTGGTGGTAGCCCTGATTGGCTGCTGAGCTGGGTAAAGGGCGACGGGGTTGAGCCTTCGTGGAGCCGCAGGCGGCCCCGCCTCGAACCGGTCGAGGCGGGGCCGGGGGAGTGTCAGGCCGCGACGAGTTCCCGGTCGAGCTGCGCGCCGGTCAGGCACTCGACGAGGGCCGAGGTGATGAGCTCGGAGCAGGACGGGACGACGGCGTTGCCGTAGAGCCGCACCCGGGTCCGCTTGGCCTTGGCCTCGTTGCGGTAGGAGGCCGCGAAGCCCATCAGCCGGCCGATCTCGTAGTCCTCCAGCATCCGGAACAGGATGTCGTCCAGGTCGGGCAACTCGGTGAGCAGCTCTTGCGGGGCGACGGCCAGGCCGTACCGGTCGCGGGTGGTGAGCGCGCCGGACGGCCCGGCGGCCGGGATCGCCGACTCGGTGGCGCCGTAGTACGGGACCAGCAGCGCGCTGTCCCAGGTCAACAGGGACTGGGCGCCCAGCGTCGTCACGGTGCGGGCCGGTTCTTCCACCGGCGTGCACATCTCGCCGCCGCCGGTGTTGTTGCGCATCAGCAGGGTCGGGTGCATCACCAGCCCGTGGTGGTTGCCGGACGCGGTCACCGTGCCGGCCGGCTGGCTCGCCGGGTAGGACGCGGTCTTGCTGCCGCCACCGCGCAACGGGGTGATGAAGGGCAGGACCACGCCGGTCTCGTTGCGGGTGGTCTGGGTGCGGACCGGGTTGGTCGCCGGGGAGGCGACCTTGTCCGGGCGGCCCTCGACCGGCACCAGCAGGGGCGGCAGCGCCACTCCGTCGCACTCGCGGGTGGTTCGGGCGGGAACCGGGCTGGACAGCGGCGCGGCGCCCTGGTCGCCCCGGCCGCGCCACGTGCCGCCGGTCGGCACCAGCAGCGGACCCCAGTGCTTGACCTTCCCGGCCTCGATCCGTGAGCACGTCGCGTCGGCGAGCGGCTTCATGCCCAGCCGCTCCCGGTCCCCGATCCGCACGCCGCGGTTGGACAGGTCGATCGCGGACAGCGCGGGTACCACCTCCGGGACCACCTCCCGGCCCCGGCAGCGCAACTGCGGGCACTGGTAGACGTACTGGGTGCCGTAGCTGCCCATGTCCGCGCCGCGCTTCTTGAACACCTGCACGGCGTCGACGACCTGGCAGCAGTTGCTGCACCACGCCTTGGGGCGCAGCCACTTGTCCCAGTCGGGCTGGCGGCCGATCGAGCGGTGCCAGAAGGCGACGAACAGCCGGTTGCGCGACTGAGCGGCCCAGGGTGCGCGGACCGGCCGGGCGTGCATCGCGTTGAGTGCGATCACCCGCACGTCGTAGTTCATCTTGTCGAACTCGCCGATCCAGGCGTCCCACTCGGACCACAACCGGCACTGGATGACGTTCTCGACCAGGCCGATGAGCACGGGGTTGCGCGGGTCTCGGTCGATCATGGCGCGCAGGTAGCGGGGGATCTCGTGCATCAGCAGCCGGGAGCGCTTGTACTGCTTGATGCGCCGTTGCAGCTTGGGGTCGTCCTTCTTGATGTCGGGCAACTCGAACAGCGCGCCCTGCTCGGCGTTGACCTTGTCGAAGTCGCGGCGGATGCCGTTGGCGTCCGTCCAGGCCGGGCAGGCCGGGGACGCGGAGAAGAAGTCGACGCGCGGCATCTTCTCCATGACGAGTTTGGTGACGTCCTCCTGGTAGTGGCGGGCCTTCGGGAAGTTCAGCGCGTGCTGGGCGCAGGCGTCCGGGTCGTGGTTGGCGGCGTCGGTCGTCTCGATCCACGACGTGAACCGCTCGCCGACACCGGTCCCCACGAAGTGGGCGCCGTGGTCCGTGCCTCCAAGGCCGGAGAACTCGGAGTAGTGGGTGATCATCGGTTCCTTCCGGGGTTCGGGCTTCTGGGTGGAGTCCGGGTTGCCGCCCCTCGCTCCACCTATAATGATACCCTACGTCCTGTGTGGATGGAAGCGATGACCGCCCTTGACCTGCCGAAATGGCGGCGGCCCGCGCCCGGGAGTGCCGGGCGCGGGCCGTCGTGGTCAGATCGGCATCAGAACGGCGGCGGCGGCCCGACGGGGGCGGGCGCCGGGGTGGGGGGCGCGAGCAGGTGGGCGATCCGCAGCGGGATCCGCTCCTTCTCGCCGTCGATCCAGTTGACCCAGCCTTCAGTGGCTTCCACCCGGTACTTGCCGGCGCATACGGCTTGGTACCAGAGGTAGGTCAACTCCTTCACGGTGATCACGGTCTCCTTGCCGCCGTGCGTGCAGGTGTCGAACGCCCGCCGCCACTCGTCGGACAGCAGCGACCCCTTGCGCGGGCCGAACAGGTTCGCGTGCAGGTCGCGGCAGATCTTCGGCAGGGTGTACGTGCGGGGCAGGTCCATGTCCGGCATCGGCAGGCAGGCCCTGGCGTTCGGGTGCGCGGTGTCGATGGCGTCCAGGATCTGCCGGCGCAGGACGAGCAGCGTCGGCCGGGTGCGAGCGAACCGCGTCTCGTGCGCTGAGGCGGTGCCGGGCATGTGAAACCTCCAGGGGTCGGACTTCTGGTCGGAGTTCGGGTTGCCGTCCCTCACTCGTCTATAATGATACCCCATATAGTCGCTGGGTGGAACCCGTTGACCAGCGTCAGGACGGATTGTTGCGGCGCTGTGCCGGTCCGGGCGGTCAGCGCATCAGGTCCAGCAGATCGAGCTGGATGACCGTGGCCGGGCCGGGAGCGACCTCGTCCGTCGCGTCGGCGGCCAGCTCGTCGACAACGGAGTCGTCGGGGTCCTCCTCGGCGGCCGGGAGGGTCCATGCCCGGCGCGCCACCGGGAGCGCCTTGGCGACCAGGTCGCCCTCGTTGCCGCACTGCATGCACAGGACAGCCGGGTCGCCTTCCATGCCGTGGCTGTCCGGAAGCAGCGGCCAGCAGTAGGTGTGCGCCCCGAACACGCCGCGGGCGTCGTTGTCGCCGTCGGCGTAGCCCCAGACCAGGCGGGGGCACACCATGCATCGGCCGGCGAACCGTACGACGCGGTCCGCCCCGTGCCACGCGTCGTAGCGCACCTGCACGGGCATGGCGCGTCCGGCGCCCAGGCTGGTCTGGGGCTGCTCCACGCGCACCGGCACCTCGTCTCCGGTGTACCGGCGCAGCAGCCAGGTTGGCCGGTCGTCGCCGGCCGGCGGTTTGTCCAGCCACAGAACGCCCACGCCGACCCCGATGCCGGGGAAGTCGTCCCAGGTCAGCGGGCGGAAACCGCCGTGGTCGGCGGCGAGCGCGCGCAGCGCGTCGAACCGGGCGCCCCTTCGGTCGGTGAATCCGGTGGGGATGATGGCGACCAGCCGGCCGCCCGGTGCCAGCAGCCCGTAGGCCAGCGTGACGTGCTCGACCCAGATCGAGTCCGCGCCGGTGATGTTGAACGGCGGGTTCATCACCACGCCGTCGAACCGGGTCGCCCGCTGCTGCGCGTACTCCTCCAGGGTGGTGCGCCGGCAGCCGGCACCGGTGCCGAGCAGCATGTCGTAGCGGGCCGGGTCCGGCTCCAGCGCCAGGACGTCCAGCTCCCGGTTCGCGCGCAGGACCTCGCGCACGATCGATCCGTCGCCGGCTGAGGGTTCGAGCACCCGGGCGCCGGCGGGCAGTGACGCCAGGTCGGCGAACTCCGGCCCGCAGATCCGTTTGGCGAGCGCCGCCGGGGTCGGCACGTACCCCTCGCTGTGCCGGTTGGCGACCGCCTTGCCCTCAGCGAGGATGCGACGCACGACGGGGTCGGCCGGACCAGGGAACACCCACCCGGACTTGCGCGGGATGTAGATACCCCCGGCGGTTTCCAGCACCTTCTTCACCGTCCGCCAGGCCGGGGTGGTGACTCGCTCGGTGACGAGCACGGCGTTGCCGGTGACGGTCGCGCCGTCGAGGGCGGCGCGGGCCGCCGTGGTCAGGGTTACAGGTCGGCCACCGGCCATGGGACGTCCTCATTTCCGCGTGCGGGCTTCTGGTCGGAGCTCGGGTTGCCGTCCCTCGCTCCGTGGTCCCCGCGCGGGGCGCGGGGTGATGAACCGGCTTCGGGCCGCCGGGTGGGCCGACGCCGCCCGGACCGCCGGGGCGGTCCGGGCGGGCTCTGCTACTCGCCGTAGGTGACGGCGCCGCTCTGGTTGACCTCCACGGTCAGCGGCAGGTCGTCGGGGGCGATGCCCTCGTCTTCGACGCTCACGTACACCCCGCCGGGCCGGCGCCGGATCATCACGTCGACGCCGAGCGCGCTGAGCCAGTAGTGGTCGGACGGGTCTTCGGGCACCCCCGATTCGGCGTCGTACCGCCACGCCAGCGCGTCGCCGACGGTGGTGAGGCTGTGCCGCAGGAACGAGGGGTTGTCGGCCGGACCGGGCGGCGGCGCGTCGGTGCGCTCGTCGTCGATGGCGTCGGCCGGTAGGCCCAGCAGCGCGCCGACCTCCTGCGGGGTGAAGGAGCCGCGCACGAACACCAACTGGACGTCGTCCGGGCCGTCGATCTCGAACCCGTCGTCGTACAGGGTGACCTCGCTGACCCCGGCGGCGAGCAGGGCCAGCACCAGCACGCGCAGCGTCGAGCCGGGCCGGGTCGGGGTGGCGACGTAGTGCTCACCGGGCCAGCCGCAGCCCAGGACCGCATCGTCCCCGGTCACGTGCCACCAGCGGGACCGGCCCGCGCGCCGCTGGATGGGCCGCCCGCAGGTGTCGCACGTCGACTGCTCGTTGTGCGGGCTGTCGTGGCGCCCGCGGACGACCGCCGGCTTCTCGGAACGGTGCTCGCGCCAGAAGTCGATGCCCAGGGCGGGGTCGTACAGGCCGCGCGCGTCCGGGCGCACCACGGTCGGGTCGTCGTCGTCGGCATCCTGGTGGACCAGCAGGATGTCCGGCTCGCCGGTGGCCCAGGACAGGCCCCCGTAGGTGCCGGTCGCCTGGTCCATGTCGCGGACCATCTCGGCCATCGTGTCGCGGGTGAACAGGGCGATCAGGCCCCGGTCGGTGGTGTCCGGGCGGACCAGCGCCGGGTATGGTCCGTCGTCGTCCGGGCTGATCACCCGGGTCCACCGCTCGCCGACGGCTGCCACGATGTGCCGGTTCGGTCGGTCGCGCATTTTGCCTCCCATGTCGGGCTTCTGGTTCGGGGCGGGCGCGCGGGCCGGCTGCCGACCGGCCCGCGCGCCGGAAGAGGTACGGCGGCGGTGTGCGGAGAGGGGTTCCCGCTCGATGTTCAGCTCGCCGAGTGCCGGCCCCGGACCCGATGACGCCAGGTCCGAGGCCGGCGGGTGGTCAGCGGGCCGGTTCGTCGAGCAGCGGCTGACCGGCTCCGCGCACCGGGTCCGGCGCCATCAGCTCCCGGTCGCCCCCGTCGGCGGTGCGGTGCACCAGGCGCCAGGTGTGCAGGACGTTCGACGGGGCGTGGACGGCCAGTTCGGCCAACTCCGCCGTGACGTGGGTGATCGCGGCGTCGTCGTCCATGCGCCCGGCCGCGTCGATGTAGGTCGTCGCCTCCCTCGGCTCCCCGCCGTCGCGTTGGGAGGTCTGGAGCACGACGTAGCCGGTGGTGGGCAGGGTGACCCGGATCAGGCCCGGCGTGCCGTCCGGTCGCGGCAGTGACTCCCAGCGCTCGCCCGTCCACACCTCGATCGCGTGGGCGTCCGGGCACTTCCGCCACATCCGGGCGGCCACATCCGCGCGGTCGTCCGGCGACGCGCCGCGTACGCCGTAGTAGGCGTTGGCGAAGGTGTCGACCACCTCGTCATCCCCGCTGGTGATGGCCGCGAGGGTGCGCACCGGCAGCTCGCCGGCCCGCGCGAACCGGGCGACATCGCGGGCGGTGCGAGTCTCCTCGAACAGCCAGGCGAGCACGAACTCCTCGTCCATCGGCTTGTCGTGCTCGTCTCGGCAGGCGGCGACGAACGCGTCCATCTGGGCGCGGTTGAGAACGTCGAGGTCGAACGGGTACCAGAAGGTGGCCCCGCCCTGGCCGCTGTTCTCGATCGAGCCGGCCGGCTTGCCGTCCCACAGCAGTTCCGCCGTGTACGCCTCGCCGTCGGAGGTGTTCATTGCCTGGAGCTTGCGCAGCGTGAGCCGGGTGTGCGGCACGGTGATGCCGGTGTGCGGCAGCACGATCGGCCCGGTCTGGATCCGGCCGGCGTGCCAGTCCAGGATGGCCAGCCGGCGCAGGCCGGTGCTGACGGCGTCGCGCTTGAGCCGGTGCCAGGACAGGTGGTCGGTCTGGGGCAGGGTCAGGCGCCAGGCTCCCGGCTGCCCGTACGGCATCTCGGCCCGAGGCCGCTTCTCCACGCCGATCCGGCCGTCGCGCTCGGGGATCGGCGTATCGGCCGGGGCGACCAGGTCCGGGCCGCAGTACCGGACGGCGAGACCGCCCGTACCGACACCGATCTTCAACCTGTTGACCGCCGGGTCATCGGTGGGACCGCCATAGATGACCGGGCTGTAGTCGTGCCACGAGATGACCGTGGCACCGACGGCGATGCCGGCCGGTAGCGCGTCCGCCGGTGCGGTCGCCTCCCCGGTTGCGGGTGGGTTGGGTTGGTTGGACATTCGCACTCCTTGGCTTGCGGGCTTCTGGTCGGGAGGTCGGGTGCCGCCCCTCACTCCCACTTATAATGATACCCCATATCCTATGTGGACGCCAGTCGGAAAGTGGCTCCGGACTGGGAAAACGTGGCGCTCCAGAACGCCGAACGCCGCCCGGACCGAGGACGGTCGGGCGGCGTTCGGCGCGAGTGGCTAGGCGGCGCGGGCGCTGGGTCGCTGCGCGCCGTACGGTCGGCGGCGACGGATGCGACGGCCGGTGGGCACGTGGGTGATCTCGGTGGCGCTGCCGGCGTCGACGACCACCAGCGTGAGCGTGTCGTCGGTGTTGATCCGCCAGATCCGGGCGGAGAGAACGCCGTAGCAGGCGTCGAGGCAGTCGGCCAGGGTGATTGGTCGCCCGTCGCGCCACCGCTCGTAGAACTCGTTGCCCAAACTGAAGCAGTAGAGGCCGCTGACCCTGGCCGAGCGACCGCCGGTCATCGAGCGGACTCCCCGTGCCGCGTGTCGGCCGGAACGACGACGTTGGCGGCGTACCAGGTGGTGCGGGTCTCCTCGAAGGTCAGACCGAGGTCGCGGATGTGCTGGATCACCGCGTCAAGGCCGGCGTTGGTGACACAACTCCACTGGCCTTTGTCCAGGAGGATGTCACGCAGCTCGCCCGGGGCACCCTTCCATCGCCCGAACCAGGAATCGGGCAGGCCGAGCAACGGGGCCAACCCTCGGAACTGGTCCTCGCTCATGTTCATGACCATGACGTCACGCTCGGTCGTGACACCGCCGATCGGCAGCCGCTCCCAGCTTTCACCGTCGGGCCAGTGCCCAGGGCCACCGACGTCGACCCCGACGGAGGGACGACCGTCAACCAGTACGGTCAGGGTGTCGTCCCCTCGCAGCACGAGCCGGTCGGGTTGCCGCCCGGACGCCTCGATGACGACTTCCCGCCCGGTGCGCGGCGAGAGGGACTGGCCAAGCGCGCTCGGAAGGTGCATCTCCAGCAGGTTGGCGTGAGGCATGACGTCGGCACCGTCGTCACTGGTGTTGAAGTGGCCCGGGTCAGCGTCATAGGCCGCGATCAGGTGCAGGTGAACCTCGTCGATCGTCTTGGCATCGAGGGTGGGCGGGTCGCCGAGGGCGACCGCGTCAGGGTCGGCCGCGAACGGGCCGCAGTCGTCGTACCAGAGCAGGGTGCCGTCGGCGTCGCGGACGTGGCACAGGGTGAGTACGGTTTCGGCGGTGACGACCTTCTCGTCGTGGTCGAAGACCACCGTCGCGGCCGTGGCCAACGCGGGCAGTCCGAGCAGCAGCAGGGCGACCAGTCGGCAGCGCTCGTTGGCGTGCGCGGCGGCGGTCCGCTCGGCGCGCCGGGCCGCGGCGTGCACGGCCGTCCGGGCCGCGTCGATGGCGGCCGGGTCGAGGCAGGGTGGCACGAGTTTCCTCCGTGTCGATGAAATGGGGGATGGCGGGCGAGGGTGGGCGACCCGCCTTGGCCGCGCCGGGGGCGACCCGGCCAAGGCGGGTGGTTCAGTGCCCGTCAACCTCGCTGTCGCGCAGCGGCGGGCGTTGTTGGGCCGCCGCTGCGATCGCCGCCGGTTGTCCGTACACGCGCGACTGGGCGTCGGCGACGCCCTCGCCGTACACCCGGACGACCAGGTCCCGACTCGCCGACGGCACCCCCGCCGCCGCGCGTTGCCGCTCGACTCGCGTGATCATCCGCACGATCGCTCCGGCTAGGCCGCTGAGGTCGGTGTGGTCCTCCAGGGACACTGACGGCGCGTCCTCGTCGTTGCTGTCGTGCCCGTACCCGAACGAGTAGCGGTCAGAGATCGCCTCACCCGTGGGCTCGAACCAACCGGATCCGGCCGACACCGACCAGCGCACCTCCCGCTCCTCGTCGCCAGCGACGAGCCGCCCGGCGAAGAGGGTCGCTGTGTTCCCGCTGGTCTTGGCGACTAGCGCGACGTGCCCGGCGGCGGCAATCGCCTGCTGCAACGCGATCATGTCGACGCGGTTGCGGGCGTTCTCAGTGCGGTCGGCGCAGTTGCCGCACTCGCCGTCCCAGCCCTCGTAGTCCCTCTCTCCACCGCAGGTGCGGCACGCCTCCACGACGCGACCACGCCGGCACATCTGCGGGCAGTCGTCGCCTTCGTCGCTGTCCTCCGGCGCGGGCTTGCCCGATGAGGGGCACCAGTCGCCCAAGTCGTTGTTGTGCTCGTTGTAGCACCAGCCGGTGAACTCCACCTCGGCGTCGGCGGGCGCGGGTCGATGCTGCTCTGCGGTGGCAGGTATAGACAGAATCGTCGTGATCAATGGTCGTTCCTTCCGCGTCGGGCTTCTGGCGCAGCGGGCCGGTTGCCGACCAACCCGCGCACCTATAATGATACCCTATAGCCATTGTGGAGGGTAGAGCAAATTGCTCGTGAGCTGCGAAAACGCGGTGCGGGAGCGCCGAACGCCGCCCATCGCGGGCGGCGTTCGGTAGGTGTCGTTCGTAGGTTTCGGCTCAGGCCCAGTCGTCCAGGTCGAACAGCGTGTCCCCGTCTGGCTCGGGGGTGGTCTTGCGCTTCTTGGTCGGTTGCGCTGCCTTGCGCAGGCCGGCGCGGGCCTGCGGCCCAGCGGCACCGAGAGCCCGACGCAGGGCCTCGTAGTCGCCGTACCCGCCGCCGGCCACTGCCTGGCAGAACGCGTCGATGACGGGGATGCCCTCGGGTGTGCTCATGGACAGCAGGCCCGGGACGTTCTCCATGATGAAGGTCTGTGGTTGGATCTCGCAGACCAGTCGGGCGAACTCGAAGAGCAGGCTGTTGCGGGGGTCCATGACGTTCTGCCGGCCGGCTTTGCTGTATCCCTGGCACGGTGGGCCGCCGGTCACGACGGTCACGTCGCCGGGTTCCAGTTCCAGGGCGTCGAGGATGGCCCGGCCGGTGAGCTTGCGGACGTCGTACAGGAAGTAGTGCTCACACCCCGGGTGGTGCGGCGGCTGGCCGGCGATCCAGCCGGAGCCGGCCACGGAGTGCCCGGTCCAGTCGGGCGCGGTCCTGCTCGCCTTCTTCGCCCGACCCGGCTTGTCCAGGCCGAAGCGCTGGCTGAGGTGGGCCTCGAACTCCAGCTCCCGCTCCGGGGTGTCGAAGTGGATCTTCACGCCGGGTCGGGCGAGGTTGACCATGTAGGTGATCGCGGCCTTGTCCCAGGCGTCGCTCGCCGCCGCGACGTGGAACCCGGCCTGGTGTAGCCCGAGGCCGAAACCGCCCGCACCCGAGAACAAATCGACCGCCACGGGCAGGGCGTAGCGGCGGCGGGCTCGGGTGGGGACCATCAGGCCGAGAGGTGAGCGTTCCCAGCCGCTGGCCGTGCGCGGATGGTCGCGGTTCGGATCGATCAGGACGCTTCCGTTCGTGATCATCGCGTCACGACCTGAGCGTCTGGAGGTGTTCGGTACGGGACATGGTTCTCCTCCGCGCCGGTGGGCTTCTGGGTGCCGGGCGTGGGTGCCGACCAAGCCCGACACCTATAATGATACCCTATGTTGCGAGGGTTTGGGTGGGTTCGCGCCGCCCCCGGCTCGTCCTTTCAGAACAGCGACCCCTGCGGGTCGGCCTGCTGGGCGACGGTGCCGCCGAAGCTGCGGCGGCAGTCCGGGCAGGCGTCACTGTGCTTCACCCGCCCCTTGCTGTCGAGTCGGACGGCGCCGACCCCGTCGCCGAGCAGTCCGTCGTCGGTCGGTCGGTGCAGGTCCCAGGCCCGGCCCCACGTGGCGCACACCTTGAAGGCCGCGCCGCACATGCAGACCCACGTGGGCAGCGCCCGTTCGTACTCGCGCTGCCACCAGCCCATGAAGTGGTGGGCCAACTCCTTCCAGTTCCAGACCGGGCAGTCTGCGCACGGTCCCTCCTGCCACAGCGCGATGAGCTGGGCGAGGACCCAGTCCGGCCACTCGTCCGCCTCGGGGTCGAGGTAGCTGTGACGAACGGCCAGATGCTCGGCGGCGGCGTCCACGACCTCTCCGAGCGGGGTGAGCGCGTCGTCGGTGGTCAGCAGCCCGGCCGGCGGCCCGGTCACCGGGTTGAGGCAGCCGCCGGGGTGGAATCGCCCACACAACTCGCATCCGGCCGGGCTCGCCCACTCCGGCGGCACCGGCAGCGGTGCGCCCCTGCGGAGGTGTTCGGTGCGGGACATGGTTCTCCTCCGTGCCGGTGGGCTTCTGGGTGCCGGGCGTGGTTGCCGACCAACGCCTGACAACTATAATGATACCCCAATGTCATGGGGTGTGGGCGGTTGGCGACCGCCACTGCGTCGAGCCCCGATGCTGGTCAGCGGGCGAGGTTCGTCGGCCCGACCGGCGGGGACCGCTCGCGGCGCGGCTAGATCAACTAGGCGACCCGCCCGGCTTCCTCGCCGCGCCTTCGGATTGACCACAGTGGTGGCCGAGCCGTCCGACGTAGCCGGCTGGGCGGGGGAGCAAGTTATAGCTCCTGTAACAGGAGCTGGTCCGACCGGGCGCGGTCGGAGCCTGAGAGAGCGTTCCGCTCATGGACCGTCAGCGAGTCCGCTAACGGTGGCAGCAACGGCTGACGGCCACGCTCGGCGACATGGCGCATGGCGACACTCGGCTGCGAGAGGGTCGTGGCCGTGACCGGACCCACCTGTATCCGGGCCGGCCGCGGCGGATCGCCCCGACCTTCACCGAGCAGGAGATGGTCGACCTCCAGAAAGCGGCGGACGAGGCCGGTCTGACACCGACGGGATTTCTGGCCGAGGCCGGCTTGGCCGCCGCCAGGGGCACCCCGCCGGCGTCACTCGACCGAGGCCGCGAGGGCCTGGCGCAGCTGCAATCTGAGTTGTTCGACGCGCGGGTCGCCGTCGGGCGGATAGGTACCAACCTGAACCAGGCCGTGGCCGCCCTGAACGCCACCGGGGCGGCCCCGGACTGGTTGATGCAAGCCGTCGCGGTGTGCGAGCGCAGGATGCAGGCCCTTGATGAGGTGATCGCGATGGTCGACCGGCGGCTCCAGTGATCCCCTCGATCCACAAGCGCGGGACCCGGGTCGGCGGGCTCATCCGCTACCTGTACGGGCCCGGCCGGCGAGAAGAGCACCGCGACCCTCGGTTGGTGGCCGCGTGGGATGGCGCCGGACCGCTGTCCCGACTCGAGCCGACGGCGGGCCCGGGTGGCAAGCTCGACTTCCAGCAACTCGTCGATCTGCTCGAACAACCTGTGCGGGCGGGGCGCAACCCGCCGCAGCGCACGGTGTGGCACACCTCGGTGCGCAACCACGCCTCCGACCGGATGCTGAGCGACCCGCAGTGGGCACACATCGCCCGGGAGATGGTCGCCGGCTCCGGTCTGGCGCCGCACGGCGACGCCCGGGCAGTGCGGTGGATCGCGGTGCGCCACGCCGACGACCACATCCACATCGTCGCGACCCTGGTCCGTCAGGACCGTCGCACCGAGTGGGGACGCAACGACCGTTGGCGCTGCCAGCAGACCGCCCGAGACCTGGAGGAGCGCTACGGTCTGCACCGGGTGGGGCCTGCCGACCGCACCGCCGACACCCGGGCGCACCGGGTCGAGGTCAACAAGGCCCGGCGCACCGGTAGGCGCGAACCCGCGCGAGACCGGCTGCGCCGGGAGGTGCGCTTCGCCGCGGCCGCCGCAGGAACCAGCGCCGAGTTCTTCGACTTGCTCCGCGCGGCTGGCTTGCAGGTCCGGCTGCGGCACAGCAGCGCCGACCCCGAACAGGTCACCGGCTACGCGGTCGCGCTGGACGGGCACACCACCGCCGATGGCAAGCCGGTCTGGTACGGCGGCGGCCGGTTGGCGCCCGACCTGACCCTGCCTCAGCTGCGGACCCGCTGGGACGAGACCCGGACCGGCGAGGCGGCCCCGCCACTCGTCGAGCAGGCCGAGGTCTACCAGCAGGCCGCCGAGCAGGTGCGCGCCGCTGCCGAGGACATCCGCCAGCGCACCGCCGGTGGCCAGGGTGCCGCCGGCGCGGCCGCGTACGCGGCCGCCGACGCTCTCACCGTCACCGCTCGGATGATGGAAGGTGACAACCCGCGAGGGCCGCTGCACCGCGCGGCCCGTGCGCTCGACCGAGCCACCCGCGAGCCGTACCGGCGTCCACTTCCGCGTACTCGCCGAGCCGAGGGTCTACGTTCCATGTCGCGGCTGATGAAACTGGCCGGCCACCTCAGCGACAACAAGGCCGTGTTCGAGGCGCTCCGTCTCGTCATGCAGATGTCGCTGCTGGCCGACGCCCTCGCGGACATGCGCGAAAGCCAGCAGCGACTGCACCAGGTGCGCGCCGCGCGCACCGCCGCCCGCCTGCTGCGTACGGCCGGCACCCGGCATGGCGCGACGTCGCCGACCGTGGCGGACGCGGGGGTAACGCCGCAACCAACGCCACCGTCAACCCCTCCACCAACCGCAGCCCACGATCGTCGACGTCAGGCCCGGTCCACCAACACGGGCCGCAGCAGGTGACGCGACCCCGGGGAGGGGTGGATGGATCGGATTGGGCAAGACCAACATGCTGACCTGGCCGCTGAGCTTGGCCAGCGAGTCGGCCAGGGCATCGCCGTGCTCTCGACGCTCACGGAGGCCAGCGCTCGGCTGGCCGCCGAGGAAATGCGCCGCCGGGCACGACGCGAGGAGCAACAGCACACCGACGAGGCGAGGCGAGATCGGGAAGCGCAGAAACTGGGCGGCGAGAGCGACAAGCTTGCCCAGTACGCGGCCCGGCAGCGCGCGGAGCACGACCAACGGGTCGTCGGGCAGGTAGCCGATCCGGATTGGCTGGCCCGAGCGGATCTGCTGGACCTCGCCACGGTCTGGCGCACGGCGCGGGCACGCGAGCACGAGGCGCCCGAGTACGCCCAGGCCGCCGAGCGCGTCGAGGATCGGTTGCGGGAGATGTACCCGCGGCCGATGGACCTCTACGACGAGGCGGTGCGCGCGGGTGTGCCACGCGCCGACGCGATGCGCACCGCGGCGCAGGAGATGGCCCGCACGCCGGTGATGCGCGCCCATGGGGGCGGACGCGCAGGGGCCTTGCACGCCGGCGACGAGGTGATCGGAGACGCGGCTTTCGCCGCCGCCGTTACCGACGAGCAGATCCGGTTGGCCACCGGCGTCGACCCCAGCGACTACGCCGAACAACTGAACCGGCTCGGCGCAGGCGGCGCCGCTGCCGCGCAGGCGCTGCGCGAAACCCTTGCCGCTCAAGCCGGCCAGGAACTCGCCGACGGCCGCACGGACGCCGCTGCGCCCGACAACCCGGCCACCGCCGTCAACGAACACACGACCGGCCTGGTCGACAACAAGGTCGCCACCGGAGACGGCGAGCGGTACAGCGCCGCCGCCGGCACCCGTAACGCCGCGCAACTCGCCGGGGAGTGGTACCCGGAGGGCCTCAACCACCCCGGGGCGCTGCCCCCTCACGTGGCCGGCAAACGCCCGGCCACCACCACCAGCACGCAGAGCCAGACGCGCGCGGCAGGGAGGACGCGATGACCTACTCCGTACTCGAGGACCCGGACGCCGCCGAGTTGGCCGAGGAGCCGCAGGCTCAGCCGCCGCTGTATCCGAGCGTGGAAGCCTGGGTGGGCGGCTACTTCGCCCCGATGTTCCTGCACAGGGTGCCCGGCAACCCCCGCATCCGGTGGTGTTCGCAGTGGTGGCAGCACGCCGAAGCGATCGCCCGGCTCACGCTGCTGTGGAACACCTGGGAGGGTGCCCGGTGGGAGCCGGCCGCCAAATCCGGGTGGTGGCTCGACCTCGATCACCACCTGCCGATCCTGCTCGGCATCGACGGACCGTTCCGCAACTGCCGCCACCCGGAGGGCAACCGAGCCGGCAAGCACGAATCGCCGCCGGACGCCGCCGTTGATCCGGCCCCGGACGGCTGGTGGGACTGACCGGCGGGGGACCGCTGTCGCGGTTGTCCACAGCCTCGACGCCGCTCCGCCTATCCACAGACCGACCACACTTCGCTTGCCCAAGCACAGGAGGAGGCGGACAGTGCCGCCCATGAACAACTACCTCACCGCACTGATGGACGCGACCGCCCGGCTGAACAGCGCGACCAACCTCGACGGGCCCGACGCGCAGCAGGCCCTGCTGCTCGCCGGGTACGCCGGCGTCGCCCCCGGTGCGGCCATGCCCGCCGACTGGGACTTCTACACCGTGGCGATGACCGACGCCATCGGCCAACTCCAGGAGGGCCTCGACCTTTCCGAGCAGTTCACCCTCGCGGCCCGTCCTGTCCTGCCCGCACCCGGCGACCCGGGCCTGCGGGAGGGGGTCACCACCGCCGTGCGCCGGCTGGCCGATCTGTACGCCACCGCGGCCAGCGGCGAGGCAGGCCCGGGGTGGCGTCGGCTGACCTGGGCCCAGGTCGCGCACCGGCTCGACGACGCCGTCGCGGAGCTGACCTGACATGGACTACGGCGACTACCTCGAAACCGCAGCGGCGCAACTGGCGCGCGCCCATGCCACCCTGCGCCAGCCGCCCCCGCCCGACGCCACCGTCCGCGCATCCGCCGCACTGGCCAGGATCCAGCTCTACCGCAGCGTGGAGCGGCAGGTCGTGGCCGTCGGCGGAGTGCGGGAGGCCGACCTGCCGCAACGCGGTGTCGTCCCGGATGACCGACAGCGGCCCGGCGGAAACCAGACGGCAGCGGCGAACCTGGCGACGGCGCTGCGCTACGCGACCGCGCACTCGGTCACGGCAAGCGCGGGCGCCGGGAACATCCCGCCCATCGGACCCGTCGCCGTCGCGTTGCACAACGCCCACCAGGCACTACAGACCGCCGGCGACATCCTGATCAGCAACACCGGGCCGTACACCGGGCCCGGCGACGCCTACCAGCCGAACACCGCAGACGGCATCGCCCTGCTCGCCGGCGTCGGCCGCGAGAACAACCTCGCCGCTGTCGCGCGCCTCGCGGATGCCGCCGTAGACATGGACGTGCGCCTGGTCCGCTGGCTGTGGCCGGAGGAGGCGCCAGCCCCGCTGGGAAGGTTGCTGGCCGCCGCCGAGCAAGACGCCTGGAGGACGAAGAACGGCGCCTTGCGCAACGACGCGCGCACCGTCGTCGGCCTCGGTCACGGAGCTCAGGCACCGGTCCGCGCCCTGGCCATCGGGCCTGCGGTCGACGACCCGCAACGGTGGGCAGCCCCGGCTTCCCTGCAGGAGTGCGTGGCAGCGGTAGACGCCGCCCGCGCGTGGTTGACCCGACGCGGCGACGAACTGACCGTGCAGCAGGTGGTCCGTGCCGCCGCCGCGGCGGTGGCCATCACTCGGTTTGTTGGGCACGTGCAGGCGGACACCACCGGGACACCCGTCCTTGACGAGTTGGCCGCGACGACGGCCCGACCGTGGCGGGGCGTACTCGAGTTCGCCGGCGAGTTGCGCAGCCCTGTGCCGGATCGCGGCAACTCGAGTACGTTGACCGCTGCCATGTCCGGGGTGGCGACGTGGTTGCAGGTTCACCTGCGGCCGGCGGGCCGGTGGGTCGACCCGGCCCCCTGGACCGCAGACGAGGCGACTCGCTCGGCGTGGCGCACCGGCACGGCGCAGGTCCTCTCTCGGATGCCGGATTTGGCCGACCAACTCCACGACGCGATGCTGCGTGCTCACGGCCGCGGCGGGGTGCTCACCGCGACCGGGCGCCTGATCCGCCAGCCCGGCCAGCTGATCCGCACCACGCACTGGGTGACCGCCCCGCCGGAGCACCCCAGGTTCACCGAGTTGCTCGGCGGGCTGCGGGCGGCTGGCACCGCGACCCGCGCCCTTGCGGCCCGCGCCGACGTCGCGGAACGGCCCGGTGTGAGGGCAGCGGCCGCCGCTGGTGGTCCGACGAACCCGGCGAAGCTGGCCGGGCAGTGGTATCCGCAGAACCCGGCGGAGCCGGTCGGGCAGGCGAGCCGAACCCGGAGCCGGGCGGCTCAGCAGCCGACAGCGCCGCAGATCAGACGACGCTGAGCCACCTCCCACGATTCACTGGTGGTGGCTCAGCTGGCGCGGCGGGCCGCCGGAGCGGCGGGCAGCGCAACCCGGCGAGCCCGCTCCCGCGACTGCGCCTTGCCCGGCCCGGGCGCCGTCGTCGGCCCCTGGTCCTGGCGCGCCAGGCGCGCGGCGGTCATGGTGTCGCGGACACGGTCCGGACGAGGCCTCACCACGAGCGCGACAGCCGACGGGCCACCGAGCCGGCCGAGGGCGGCGGCCCCGGCAGCGGGCTGATGGCGTTCCAGCGCCTCGCGCAACTGCGCCGGGGTCGCGGCGGACAGCGACCGGCCGGACAGCACGATCCGAGTCACCGGCACGTCGATCCGGTTGACGCCGATCGCCCCGCCGCGGACCGATGCGGTCAACGCGCCGTCCCCCGCGCGTGGCGGGGCACCGGGACCGGCCTGCCCGCGCAGGGTGTGGTCAATTGTCAGCGGGCCTATCCACCGGGGCGTCATGGCGTAGGCGCGGGCGTCTCCGGCCCACGCGACGGTGAACCTCTCGCGCCCCGCGACCGGTCGGTTGCCGTCGAACGAGGTGAGAACCACGATGCTGGCGTTGCCCTGTTGCGCCGGGCCGAGCGCGGCGAAGTGGGCGTTGACCGCGGTGCGGGCGATCTCGACGGCCCGCTGTGCGCCGACCAGGACCGCGACCCGCCCGGCGATCTCGCCAGCCAGCGCGGCGGCGTCGCGGTCAGCGGCGGTGTCGCCCGCGCCCTCGGCGATCACCCAGGCGGTGTGGCCGGTGCTCGGATCGTGCTGGACCCAGGTCGCGGCCGCGCCCGTCGGACTGGTCCGGGCGTACTGGTGGCCCACGACCTGCGGGTCGGGAAACCCCGCGCCGCTCATCGGTGTGGCCGGTCCAGCCTCGGCTGGCCCGGCGGCTGACTCGAGCGCAGCCGGATCGAGCGTGGGTTCCTGCTCCGGATCGCCGATCAGGTCGACCAGTTCGTCGTCCGCAGGCGGGTAGATCGCCTCGAAGACGGTCAACGGGTTGAGGTCCAGTCGTAGCGTCACCTGGTGGGTGAGCCGTGCCGCCGCCTCCGCATCCCGGTCGCCTACCTCCGCCAGCAGCGGCGCCACCGCGTGCAGGGCGTCCAGGCGGATCTGGAACGACTCCGAGGACGGATCCCTACCGAAGCGCGCCAGTTCGTCCAGTCGTTCCTGGAGCCGGTTCAGGTGCGGGGTCATCCGGTGCTCGGCGACCAGGTCGACCAGCGGCATGCGAGCCAAGGCGAGAGCGGCGGCCGCGGCCACCGGCCCGTCGGCGATCAGCGACGCCGGATCCGACCCGGCCGGAAGTGACATGGCCTCGACCGGCCCTGACCAGCCGCGGAGCAGTTGGTAGGACTTGTCGATCGCGCCCTGCCCCGCCGCGTCGGCGTCGAACGCGGCAGCGATCGGGGTGCCGGACGGGACCGCGTCGGCCAGCAGCGCGACCTGCTCGGCGGTCAGCGCGGTGCCGCACGGGGCGACCGCGACATACGGGTGGTTGTGATCGGGCAGCGAGTGGCGCAGCCCGGCTACGGCGACCACGTCCGCGGGACCTTCCACGATCATGACCAGGTCGGGCTGGACTCCTCCGTCGCGGAGTTGCTCCGCGAGCCCGTACAGCACGCTCTTCTTGGAGTAGATCGCCGTGCTGGTGGTGTTGCGGTACTTCGGCGTGCCGGGCCGGCCGGACAGGTCACGGCCGGTGAACGCGACGACCTGACCGTCGCCATCGCGGATCGGGAACATGACCCGGTCGCGGAACACATCGATCAGGTTGCCGTTGCGGGCGGTGGTGACCAGCCCGGCGGCGAGCAACTCCGCGTCACTGAACCCGGCAGCCCGCAGATGCTCTCGCAGGACCACCCAGCCGCGTGGCGCGTAGCCGATGGTCCACGGCTTGTCCTGGGCGGTCGCCGCCACGATGCCGCGGCTGCGAAGGTACGCCAGCGCCCGAGGTTCGTCGGTCAGGTGGGAGCGGTAGAACTCGTTGGCCAGCTCGTGCGCGGCGATCAGCCGCCGCGGATCGGGGTCGTCCCGGCCGCTCATGGTCGCCGTGCCGAGCCACGGAAGTGCGGCACCCGCGACGTGGTCGAGCGAATCGAGTTGGTGGTCCCGCCAGAGCCGTCGGCATCGCCGGTCGCGCCTCCGCCCGGGTGCTCCCGCCCCGCCTCAGTCCCAACGCCACCCGGGGCCCCGGTGCCCGGCTGAGGTGCGCGCCCGATGACGGCCGGGGCGGGCAGCGGAGGTAGCTTCACTCCCTCGGCGGCCAGGTCGCCGACGAGCCGTTCCCGCTCGGCCGCGTCGGAGATCTGGGCGATCGCCGCGGCGGTTTCGGCGGTGAGCGTGGTCGCGGCCGGCTGGCGGTACCAAGGGCTGAGCTCCAGCATCGCCGGCCGCGCGCCGGAGGCGAGCAGGATCGCGTTGCCGCGTTTGAGCGCCCGAATGTCCTCGGGGCCCAGGATGCGCTGCCGGCGGACGCTGACCTGGCGCGACATGTGGCCGGAGCCATCTCGGGTCATCGACAGGGTCGCGACGTCGTGCTCTCCGACCAGCGCGGACACGTCGGCGGCGAACCGGGGATCGTCCGCGCCGGCGCCGATGAGCTTGACCGTGGCGGCTCCCCACAAGGTGCCCATGCCCCGGTCGCCCCACACCGTGGTGCCCTGCTGATAGGTCTGCAGGATGGTGACCAGGATGATGCCCCGGCCGCCGTAATGGCTGTAGAGCTGCGGCAGGTCGGCCAGGGGGCAGATGTTCGCCGCCTCGTCGAGCATGCACAGCATGGGCGGGTCGAGACGGCCGCCGCGCGCTTCGGCGCGACGCACACCGTGGCGCATGACCTGGTCGGTCAGGGCCGCCACCAGCGGTCCGCTGGAGCCGGCGCCGTCCTTGGACAGCAGGTACAGGGTGTCGCGGCTGACCGGGAACAGGTCCGGGTTGAACTGGTCGAGACCCGCCTCGGGCCCGGGTTGGTTGACCCAGGCCATGATGCGCGGGTCTTGCAGGCACTTTGCCGCCGTACGGGCGGTCTCGTAGATGCCGTCCCTGGTCTCCGGCGCACCGTTCTGCCTGCCCCGCAGTGCCCGTGCCACCTCGGGGAAGCCGCCGTCGAACAGGAGTCCGATGGGTTCGTCGTCGCCGGCGTCGGCCAGCCACGCCTGCACGTCGGCCATGCCCCCACCGCTCGCCGAAGCGGCGAGGAAGAAGCTGGTCAGCAGATCCTCGGCGGCCAACAGCCAGAAGTCCTCACCCTTGTCCCGCTTGATCGGCTGCACGAAGTGCGACGCCATCCGCGAGGCGTCCTCGACCGAACTGATGCTGCTCAGCGGGTTCCACCACCAGCCTTGTCCGGTGCGGGTGATGCCCTGCGGGTCGAACACCCAGTTCCGGCCCACGCGGGCCCGGGCGGCGCGGGTCGTTGCCCACACGTCAGCCCGGTTGGAGGTGGCCACCACCGCCCCGGGGGCGTCGAGGATCAACGGCACCGCCAGCGAGGTCGTCTTTCCGGCGCGCGGGCCCATCACCGCGAGCACCCCGTCCTCCCAGGAGGCCCGCAGCATCGGACCGCGCCGGCCGGGCAGCAACATCGTGCCCAGCGCAACGCCGAGGTCGGCGCCGGCGATCTTCTTGACCGGGGTGCCGCCGAGACTGGGCCGCAGCTGCAACGCCCGCTTGGTCACCCCGGCGGGCGTGAGGTCGGCAACCTCGTTTGGACGGGCCATCGACGGCAGCGGGTCGCCGGCGTGCGTGCGCCGACGCTCCCAGATGATCCAGCCAGCCGTCACCGGTACCGCGGCGGCCGCCACCAGCACGCCGTAGACGACCGCGACGGCAGTGTGATTGACGTGCGGATACAGCACGGCCCACTGGCCATGCAGCAGCCCATCGACGAACGGAGCGCCGAAAGCCGGCCCGCCGGGACGGTTCGTCATCGCCGAGGTCAGCGCCCCGGCTGCCCACGCCAGCCATGCCAGCGCGATCGCCCCCCACACCGCGCCGAGCAGCACGAACGGAGTCAGCGGCATGGTGCCGGCGCTGGAGCGCGGCTGCACCGGGTGTTGGGACAGGCTCATCGCCGACCCCCCGCCCGCGCCACCGACCGCACATCGGTCCCCCGTACCGCCATGTCCGTGTCGTATAGGTCCCACTCGTCGCCGACCAGTGTCAGCGCGACCGGAAGCCCTGGCCTTTCCCCGGTCTTGATCAAGTATTTGCCGCGGCCCGGGTGGACGCTGCCGGCGAACAGCGCCTCCGGTGCGGCCCAGGAGGACACCATTTCCCGCTCCGGAGCGGACAGGCGGGTGATCTGGTTGATCCGGTCCAACTCCCGGCCGGGCAGCGCGGCCATGACCTTGATCGCGGCTCTCTCGAAGAAGCCCCTGGCCTTGGCTCGGTCCTCCTCGGTGGGCAACGCGTCGAGGTCGTCCAGGCTGTGCGTGATCATGAGCGAGGCCATGCCGCGCTGGCGGTTGAGCCGGGTCAGGGCGTCGGCGTGGTCGACGAGGCCGGGGGCGCCGCGCAGCGCTCTCCAGAGTTCGTCCATGACGCCGAAGAACTGCCGCCGTGGCGCGAGGCCCTGATCGGCGAGAACTGCGGCCGCGTCGACCACGCCGAACGAGTACGCCCAGGTGCACAGCATCGCCGCCGCGACGAGTTGGTCACCGGCGGCGGCGACGTGAGAGATGTCCACCGACACCGCCGGCGCGTCCAGGTCGATCGGGGTCGTGGTCTCGGCGTCGAACACGCCCTTGAGCGAACCCTCGCACAGCAGCGCCAGGGTGGGGATCAACTCGGCGACCCGCCGCTGGTACTCCTCCGGCGAACCGGCCCGGGCGGCGGCGCGAAGCTCGTCCGGTCCTTCCTCGAGGAGCCCGAGAACGTCGGGCACCGTGGGCTCACGGTCCAGCCGGGCGGTAAGCACGTCCACGGTGCGGCCCAGAATCACCTCCTCCGGGTTGGTGACCCGGCCGGCGCGCACCAGGGTGCACAGCGCGAGCAGCAGTGACAGCCGGCGGCCTCGGATCTCCAGGCGCAGCCGGTCGGCGTCCGGACCGCTCATCCGCGCCAGCGCGCGTCCCAGCGGCCCGGAGTCCAGCGGGTTGATCCGGTCCAGCCCGCGGCCGACCCGGATCACTTGCCCGCCCAGGTGGCTGACCAAGCGGGTGTAGTCGGGCTTGGTGTCGCCGAGGACCAGGGCCTGCGTGCCGTATCCGACCAGACCCGTGATGAGGCGCTTGGCCAACGAGCTCTTGCCCACGCCCGGCTGGCCGAGAAGGAACATGCCGGGGTTGGTCACCAAGCCGGCGTTCAGCCAGGCCAGCGGGTCGAGGCAGAGGACCTCGCCCCACAGCATGTGCCGGCCGATCGGCACGCCGAGCATCGGCGACCCGGATCCGGCCACGAAGGGATACATCCCGCACAACTGCACGGTCGTTCCCTGGTACTCCATTCCCGGCGCGAGGTGGCTGACCCGGCCGGCACCGGGAATGCGGAATCCCCAGGACGGGGCGACCGTCCCGCCGGTATGCGCGTCCACCGTGGAGTCGTGGTTGGTCATCGGTAGCTCCTCACTTGTAGGAATCATCCGAAGATGTCGTCTCGCGCGCGGGACACTTGTCGTCTGGTGTCCGGACTGCTGATCGCCGCGGCGGCGTTGTTGTCGTCTCGGCCGGTTAGTGAGGGTGTCGTAGCGCTCATGGAGGCGGTCCCCGTCCCGGTTAGCGGGTCCGGCGCGTGGGAGTGGTCGGCTGCGGCGGGTGGGTGGGATGCGCGGTGGCCGCTGGGAGTGTGCTGGTCCCGGTGAGCGGTCCGGGTGGGTGGAATGCTTTGGCCAGCGCAGGGGGATGAGCGGTGTTGCCGGCCGCGCCGCTGCTATGGGCCTGACCGTCCGCCGGTGGGGATGCTGTGGTGGCTGGTGGTCGGCCGCGACGTCCTAGCCGCACTCCGGCCTCCCGCAGCACGTCACGCAGGTGCTTTTCCCTCACCCCGATCTCGCGGGCTAACTGCGCCACCGGGATCCGGCTCTGCTCGTAGCGGGTCTTGAAGTGCTCGCGCTCCCAGACCTTGAACTCGTCGATCGGGTCCAGAACCATGGGCTGGTCGAGCGCTGCGACACAAGCGGCGACGAATCGGTCACGGTCAAGCCCTGCGGGGCCTGTGGTCGACGCTAAGTGATCGGCGAACTGCTGGACGAAGACGTCGAGGACCGCGCGTGCGTCTGCGATGGTGGCCGTTGTCCGAGGGCTGGCGCTGTCTCCCAGTGGGCCATTCGGGCTGATCAGTTCCGCTCTGGCCTTCCTGATAGCGTCGGCCACCTGCGCGTAGTCATCCTTGTCCATAAGGGATTCCTCATTCCGTCCCGGTCAGCGCGGCCACTGGGTGGCCATCTGCGGGGGGCAGATTCCGCACGGCAGAGTGGTCACGAAGCCGGCCGCCTGGCTGGCCCATAGGCGCCTCAGTCGGATCTTGGCGACCTCGGCGCGGGACTCGACGTCGGCGATGGCTCGACCGAGTTCGGCCTTGTCGGTCACGGTCACCGTGACGAACATCGACATCAACCCGACGCCGGAGCCAGCGGCTTCCTCTTGGGCCGCGCGCAGTGCGCGTTCCTTGTCCGCGCGGTCGCGGGCGTTTTCGTCGCGCTTCTGGGCCGCTCGTAGTGCGTCGCGGAACGCCGCGGCGTTGACCTCCCGTTCCACGATGTTGGCCGCCTGCCCGGCAGAGAACGGGCGGTAGACCAGGCTGACCCGTTTGGGATACGGACCAGGGGCAAGCAACCGGGACAGCACGTCGGCGTGTACCTGCGCCCGCGGGGCCTCGTGCCACGCCCACGACACGCTCCAGCCCGAGTCGTGCTGGTAGTGGTCGTAGTGCTCCTCGGCGGCGACCGGCCCGGCCGTGTCCCAGTCCAGCCAACGGTCCGGATCGGGGTCGTCTCCGCTGATGAGCCGTGCCACGTCGCCACGCGCCAGCGGGTCGTAGGCGCTACGCACGGTCGCGGTGAGGTCTTGGGCGGTGGTCCGACCCAGCACGGTCACCCCGCAGCTGCCGAGTGAGTCCATCAGGCCCGGCAGGGTGCGGCCGATCTCCGCGACGGACTCGTCGAGATTCCGGGGCCGGGCAGGGGAGTGGGCAGGGTCGAAGGTGATACTCACCCGGGTCTCGACGTCGGCGGCGGCCGCCGGGCTCGTCTCGACCAGTTGCGTGAGCACCCGTCGGGCGGACGCCGGCGCGTTCGGCGCGACGCGCCGGGCGACGTAGTCAGCCAGCCGCGAGCCGGACGCTGGCGCGGTGTCCACCGTGATGGTCACCCAGCGCACGATCGGCAGATATCCAAGCGAGGACAGCCACCCACCCCAGTTGGACACCCACGAGGTCGCCTGATCTCGGTCGACCAGCCAGGTCGACGTCGCGGCCGTCCGTACCGTGGCCGTCATCGTGCCGACCCGCTTGTGCCAGACCAGCCCGAAGTCCCCGGCCGGGTCGGTGACGGCGAGCAAAGTGGTGGGGGCCAGCAGCCCTGGTAGCCGCCAAGCCTGGGCATGGGCCACCGTCACACCGGATCGGTACGACGTGTAGCCACGTGCTGACCCCCACCCCCAGCGCACTCGCTGCAGCACTCCGTGCAGCAGCGGTACGCCATCCCAGCGAAGTACGGTTCCTCCGATGATCACCAGCGCGGGCCCGGCCGCGATCGCCATTGCGGTCGGGCCCAGCGACGCCGAGATGATCAGTACGGTGAGCGCGACGAGCACCATCAGCGTCTGCCCGGAGCCCAGGCCCATCAGCCCCATGCCCCGGCTACGCCGCCACCCGCCGTACGTGCGTACCTGGCTCTCAGTAGGCGTCATCGGATCCTCACCCGTCCTTCGTGGAGGTGGACATCGCGCCGGCGGCGCTGTTGGCGGCGGCGCGAGCTGTGTTGGCGGCCGTGCTGACCGCGACGACCGCCCCGGCAACGATCGGGGCCGCCGGACCTGTCGCGGCGGAAGCCGCGACGCCCGCGCTGGTCGCGGCGCCGGTCGTCGCTCCCGCGCTGGCGGTGGTCGCGGCGCCGGTCGTGGCACCCGTCGTGGCACCCGCAGCGGCGGTGCTTGAGCCGCTGGCGGACGTGACGTTGGCGACCTGCCCGGAGCTGACGTCCCCCCGGAACATCGGCGGTTTCACATCACCGCTCGGTCCAGAGGACGGCCCCGGGCCAGGGCCAGGACCAGGACCCGGGCCAGGGCTCGGGGCGGACGGCGAACCGGGACCCGGGCCCTGGCCCCGGTCGAAGGTGTCGCTCAGGTAGCGGGCGTGCTCGTTGACACCCGAGCCGCCACCAGAGCCGCGCAGGGACGCGGCGGCGTGCATACCGGCCGCGCCGGCAGAGGCGAGCATGCCCAGGCCGCCACCACCGTTCTGCAGCGAGCCGACGGTCCAGTTGAAGAACCTCAGCAGCACCGGGAGCGCCACCAGGGCGGCGACCATCATCGCCAGGCCGAACAGGAGGATGCGCGGGTCGTTGGAGTTGTTCTCGCCCGTCATCCAGATCATCACCGCGTAGGTGATGGCAGCGAAGTCCTTGTAAAAGATCAAGGTCAGCATCCAGGCCATGACCTTGGGCAACCAGCCGTTTGTGGCGTTGGTGAAGCTGCCCGATGCGGCCAGCGGAGTCACCGCGGCGAGGATCAGGACCGCCCCGTCGCGGAAGAGCATGAGGATCGCCTGGATGAAGGCGCAGATCATCGCGATGAAGCTGATCAGGATGACCAACCCGATCGGCATGCCGCCGACTGGCAGACCGCTGGGAAGGAAAGCCGGCAGGAGCAGGCTCCCGAGTCGTTTGCCGAGGCTCGGTTCGCCGACCGATCCGAGCGCGAGGTTGATCACGTAGGTGGCGAACCCGTCGGTGCCGGCGAGCAGCAGATTCGTGCCGAAGACCCCGACGGCCGACCACAGTGCGGTGTTCCACAAGCCGCGTAGCACGTTGACCAAGGGGGCTGGCTTGCGCGACAGCACCATCAGCAGGCCGTTCCAGAGCATGCCGCCGGTCGCGATGACGATGGTGATCGGCAGGATGAGCGCCCGCAGGTTCGCGACCGAGTCGATGGTGGCCGCGTAGGGGTCGGTGTTGCCGCGATCGGGGTACAGGCTGATCGAGGGCACCATCACCCACCAGCTCGCGGAGATGTTGATCAGCCACTGCGCCGCGGCGACGAGCATCTGACCCACCTGCCCGAAGATGCCGTTGGCGACGGTGTTGGCGACCTCTGCGGCGATGCACGTTGTGTCCCAAGGGGTGCACATGTCAGCCCCCGTCTGAGAATCGTTTGAATCCGGCGGCGTCGGTGACCACCGATGTCGCGGTCGACCAGTCGCCATCGGCCGGAGCGACCAGCGACCAGTCGCCGTCGACCCACTGCAACTCGGCGACCAGGGACACCAGCACGGAGCCGCCGGATCCGCCCGGGCCCTCAATGAGCAGCCGTACCGTGGTTCGGTCCGTGGACTCGACGTCGATGCGGTAACCGCGGATCGTGGAGTAGAGCCGGCCGGCTGGCTCGCCGTGTGGCAGCCCGAGCTGTGCCCGCGCTTGCTGGTAGTCGTCCTCCACTCGGTCCGCAAGGGCTGCGGCATCCGGGCCGACGACCTGATCGCGCAGGGTCGACTCGAACACTGCGGGCCCGGCCTGCGGACTCAGCCGCACGCTGATGTGCGCTGCGGCGAGGACCGCACCCAGCGGTGTCCGGGCGAAGCCGCGGGCCCGGCCGCCGGCAGTGTCGGCCGGGCCCGCGGTCGCGGAGACCGGCACGCCGGCCCCCGCGACCGTGGTCCAGGCCACCTCGCTGGAAGGCCCCGGCGACATCGGCACCGGCCCTGCCAGCCCCGTCTTGACGTCCGGCTCGTCGCTCTCGGCTGGGACTGCGCTGCCCTGCTTTGCGGCCGGCGCGGTCCGGCTGTCCAGCGCGACGACCAGCCCGGTCACACCGGCGGTGATGGTCAGCAGCGCGGCGCTGGCCACGACCACGATGGCCCGGGTGCGGCGGCGGGCGCGCAGCGCGATGTCGTCGGTCATCGCGTCACAGCACCTGGGACACGACGGTCGCCCCGATCGCGGCGATGGTCAGCCCGCCGAGGACCCAGGGGATGCCGGTGGCGCCGTCCACCGCCGTGGCGGACCGGTTGCGTCGGCCGAGGATCATCATGCCGCCGCAGATGAACATGCCCAGCACGCCACCGACCAACAGCGCCCACTTGCCCCAGCCGAGGAACATGTTGGCGACCGGCCCAAGCCCCGGGATCTCCGAGGGCGCCGGGTTGGGGGCGTCGCCGGGATTCGGCGCGGCCAGATAGGTCAGCGCCACGTCGACAACCTGCGCGATCAACATTCCGCACTCCTTCAATCCAGGTGGCAGGCCCGCTCTGCGGCGAGCCTGTGACCTGGACGATGTCCGCTGGTCAATAGCGGGGGAGTTGGCGACGACGTAGGTGCTGGCGCTGCTGGCGTTGCGGGTAGCGCTGCCGCCCACCCTTGCCGGGTTTCGTGAGGCGATCACGATCCGCAAGGAGGTAGGTATGCGCGCGCTGCCCCGTGCGGCCGCGGTCGCGACCGTGGTGGCGGTTATCGCGGCGCTGGCCCTGTTGCTCCGGCCCGGAGGCGGCGACGAACGTCCGCCGACGGACGCGACCGGCCCGTCGCCAACGCCGTCAGTAAGCCCACCGACCGACCCCGGCACCGACTACCAGGACCCGACTCAGGTGTGCCTGCGGTTCGCCGGCGCCTTGTACCGCCACGACACCGGCATCGATGCCAGCGCTCAGGCCGCACACCGGCGCGCCACGGCGTACACGACAGGACGGCTGGCGTCCGCTGTCGATGCCCAGCCGGACCGAGCCGACGCCCAGTGGTCGACCTGGCGAACACACCGCGCCGCGACCGAACCGGCGGTCGCAAACGTGATCGACGCCGACGAGCAACCCGCAGACGGTCCCGTCGATGCCTACCGAGCGGCCCGGGTCACCTTCACCCCGGTCGGCGCCGACGGATGGCGCGGCCCCACCGAGGCCCAGGTCGTCTACTGCGTGCTGCACCGCGACGATGGTGGCTGGCGGGTCGCTCACTACGACCTTGACGACCTCGGTCAGGTAGCCCGATGAGCGGCGACGGTGGAGCCGGCCGCTCCCGGACTCCGATGCTCCTCGCCATCGGCGCGCTGGTGGTGGTCATGGTCTGCTGCTCGGGCCTGCTCGTCATCGGTGGCGCGGTCGGTGGCGGCCTGACGGCCACACCACCGGCAACCCAGGGCACACCCCTGCGGCCGGACGCCCCGGTCCCACCTCAGTACCTGAGCTGGGTGCTGAAGGCGGGCGCGCTGTGCCCAAGGATCGGCCCAGCCGAAATCGCCGCACAGATCGACCTCGAGTCCAGCTGGAACCCCAACGCCGTCGCCCACAACCCGGCCAGCCGGGGCGGCGACGCCATGGGCATCGCCCAGTTCCAGCAAGGCACCTGGGAAACCTGGGGCGGGGACCGGGATGAGGACGGACGAAACTCCCCCTTCGACGCCGAAGACGCGATCCTCGCGATGGGGCACCTCATGTGCGACCTGGTCGAATGGGCTACCCAGAACGTCGAGGCGCAGCGGCTGCGCGGAGACGTACTCGACCTGGCGTGGGCCGGCTACTTCTGCGGCCGCGGTTGCGTGCTCGCCGCCGGGGGTGTGCCGGCCGCCGGCCTCGCTCACGACTACCCGGCCAAGGTCCGGGAGCGACTGGCGAAGTATGGCGCGCCCAATACCGGTGGAGTCCCGGTCGGACCGGGCGGCTGGACCCTTCCTCTCAAGCCCGGCACCTACAGCGTCGGTAGCGGTTTCGGCAACCGCTGGGGCAGGCTGCACGCCGGCGTGGACCTGATGGCCAAGACCGGCACCCCGATCTACGCCGCCGCCGCCGGCACCGTTCTCGACGCCGGATGCACCAGCGCCTACTGCGACCGCCCCGGCAGCCTCAACCTGCCCGGCTGCGGCCTGCGCATCAACCTCGGCCACGCCGGGCGGATCGTCACCCGCTACTGCCACGCCGTGCGGCTCAACGTCCGCGCGGGCCAGCGAGTCGCCGCCGGACAACTCATCGCCTGGGTCGGCTCCACCGGCCACTCGTCGGGACCACACCTCCATTTCGAGGTCCACCACAGCGCCCCACCGGCGAACAACGACAACGCCGAAAACCCGATCACCTTCCTCCGCAAGGCCGGACTGCGGCCATGAGGACCACGACCACCATCCGGTTCTTCCTAGCTACGCCGGCAGGAGCGACGCCCATGACGGCACCGCAGACCTTCCCCACGGCTTACGCCACCGCCCGCAACGTGGCGGCCCGCGACTGGTCACGCCGTTCGCACCTCGCCCCGGCCGACCGCTTCACTCTGGCCGTCGACGCGATCTGGACGGTCGGCTACGCCGCTGGCTACCGCGCCGCCCACCACCTCGTCACCCAGCAGGTTCACGCGTCCGTCCGCGCGGTGGCCGAGCGGACGCCGACCGGAGACCCACGCCGATGCGTCGCCGCGCTCATCCGCGCTGCCGCCGAGGTGGCCGAGCGGTGCGCGCCGCGCACCCCGCCGACACCAGCCGACATCCTTGCGGCAGCCGAGGCCACCACCGACGCCGGTGCGAGTCCGGCATCGTCGCCGTGCAGCACCGTCGTGTGGTCGCAGGCGCTGCGGGCCGGCGCTCTGGCGGGCATCACCACGGCCGCCACGGACATCCTCATCGACTTTCGAGCCCAGGTCGGAGTCCGCACCCTGGGCCGTACCCGCGTGGCGCACCTACCCGCCGCCGAATGGGCGGCCGCCGTCCTTATCGCCGCCAATCAGGCCGCCGCCTCCACGCCCTGGATCGCCGGTACCACCAACCCCACGGACGCCGGTAGGCGGGCCGGTCCGGGCTGGGCGTCGCAGACCACGAGTATGAAGGGGGCTCTGTAATGGCACGGCGCCGCCGCGAGGAGAACCCGAACCAGCTCTCGCTGGACTTCCTGTGGGGAGCCGAACCCGAGCAACTGCCCCGAGACGAGAGGAAACCAGAACCGGATGAACCAGTACGGCCGCAGGGCGCAGAGGTACTGGCAGCAGCACCTGCCGAGCCAGTACGCGCAGATCGAGGATCCGACGGCGTTCTTCGACGAGATGGGGCAGACGCTGGCCCAGCAGATCGAGGACCTGGCGGAGGCGATCGCGAGACGCAGCCCCTCAACACAGGACTTCATGGCCAACCTCGGCCGGCTGAACAGGGCCAAGGACGAAGCCGAGATCGAAGTGTTCCGCGAGATGCTGCCGCAGCCGGAGTCGGCGAGCCCGAACGAGGACGACCCGGCCGACGCGTAGGCGCGTCCCCCGCCCGGTCGGGCGCCGCGGGGGCGCCCGACCTGTTCGCCGCCGCCGCCGAGTCCGCACCACCCCCGCCAGCGCGCGCCGACACCGGATTCGCACCCGCCCCGGACGACTACGTGCGCCGGATCCGGCTGGGGACGATCTCATCCAGTGCCGCCGCCCGGCAGTACCTGGCCGCCACCCGCGACACCCACACCGAAGCCGAGGTCAACACCCTCGCCCGTGACTGGGACGGCAAGGCCCGCGCTGAGCGCGAGACGGTGCTCGGCGACCAGACAGACCAGCACCAGGATCGAGCCCGCGAACTGCTGCGGTCCGGGCTGTCCACCGCGCAGGCCGAGAACCAGGCGTTCACCGAACTCGCCCCCGACGCCGCCGAGCAGCAACGGCTGCTGGACGGTGCCGGCACGTCGCCCGAGCCGCCGCAACCAGAGGTGGCACCGCGCGAGGCATCGCGGTGGCGCCCGGCCAGCCAGGACGAGTTGGCGCCCTCCGGGGAGGTAGCCCGGATCCGGGCTAACCTCGACGCCCTGCGTACCCTGCGCGCAATCCAGGCCGCCGATCGGCCCGCCACCGCAGCGGAGCAGGCGGTGCTCGCGCGCTGGTCCGGGTGGGGCGCCGTTCCCGCCGCTCTCGACCCGGACAACCAGCGGTACGCCTGGGTCCGCGACGCCCTGGGCGAGTTGCTCAACGAGCGTGAACTCGCCGCCGCCCGCCGTACCGTCATCAACGCCCACTACACCGACCTCGCCCTGGTCCAAGCCGTCTGGGACGGCATGGCCCGGCTCGGCTTCGCCGGCGGGCAGGTACTCGAACCCGGGTGCGGTGCCGGCAACTTCATCGCCGGCGCCCCCGATACGGCCGAGATCACCGGCGTTGAGCTCGACCCGACCACCGCGGCGATCGCCGCCGCGCTGCACCCGCAGGCCCGCGTCCTGGCCGAGAGCTTCGCCGACACCCGAGTCACCACCGGCAGCTTCGACGCCGTGGTGGGCAACGTGCCGTTCGGCGACGTGCGGCTGCACGACAAGCGCGACAATCTCGGCAACCACTCCATCCACAACCACTTCATCCTCAAGGCGCTGCGAGCCACCCGCCCGGGTGGTCTTGTCGCGGTGATCACCTCGGCGTACACCTTGGACGCCACCAACCCGGGCGCCCGCCGGGAAATGCAGCAGATGGGCGACCTGGTCGGCGCCGTCCGGCTGCCGAGCAAGGCCCACGCCAGGGCCGCCGGCACCGACGCGCTGACCGACGTGCTGGTGTTCCGCCGGCGCGAAGACGACCGGCCCGCGGCGCCCTTCGACTGGGAGTACACCAACCCGCTCGACGTCGACGGCACCACCGTGAGAATCAACTCGTACTTCACCGAACACCCCGAGCGGATCCTGGGCCGCGTCGTTGTCGGCGACGGCCTGTACCGCCGAGACGAGGTCTCCGTCAGCGGCGACCCGGCGGCAGCCCCGACCCAACTGCGCGACGCGCTGGCGCAAATCGCCGAGCAGGCCAGCCACACCGACCTGACCATGAGCCCCGGCTACAGCGCGCCCGTGCAGGTACGCGCCGCCGCCCAGCTTCCCGACTCCGTCTCCCGTCCTGACGGCTATCTGCGCGCCAACGACGACGGCACGTTCAGCCGGCTCGACGACGGCGAGTGGGAGTCCTACGCCCCGGCGAAAACCCAGGCCGCCGAACTGCGGGCGTTGATCGGGTTGCGCGACACCGCCGTGAGCCTGCTCGAAGCCGAGGCCGCGTCGCTGGACGACACCCCGCAGATCGACCGGCTCCGGGGCCAACTCAACTACCGCTACGACGCCTACCAGGCGAAGTTCGGGCCGATCAACCGGTTCACGGACGCGCCTCGGCGGCGCAAGGACAAGGCCACCGGGAAGATGGTGCCGGCGCTCGATGAGGAGACCGGCGAGCAGTTGATGAACCGCAAGCGGCCTCCGCAGGGCGGCTTTCGGCATGACCCGTTCGCGCCGGTCGTGCGGGCGCTGGAGAACTTCAACGAGGAGACGCAGACCGGCGAGAAAGCCGACATCTTCCGCCAGCGCGTGGTGTCACCGCGGCCGGCGCGCCTCGGCGCCGACACCCCTGCCGACGCCCTGGCCATCTGCCTTGATGAGTACGGCGAAGTGCGGCTGCCGACCGTGGCATGGCTGCTCGGCGTCGACCAGGACGAGGCCCGCCGAGCCCTCGGCGCCCTGGTCTACGACGACCCGGCCACCAACCGGCTTGAGCCAGCCGCCGCGTACCTGTCCGGCGACGTCAAGACCAAGCTCGCCACCGCGCGCAACGCCGCCGACGAGGACGACCGGTACGCGGTCAACGTCGAGGCCCTCACCGAGGTCGTCCCGCCCGACCTGACCGCCGGGGAGATCAGTGACACCGGCGCGGTCAAGATGGGCGCCCCGTGGATCGGTGACGAGTACGTCCAGCAGTTCCTGCAGGAGATCCTCGAAGACCCGACCGTCAAGGTCGAGCACGGCGGCGGCGGGATGTGGACCGTCCACTCCGACAACAACAACTCCGTGCTGGCCCGCTCCACCTGGGGCACTGATCGGCGATCGGCCGCCGAGGTTGCCCAGCACATCCTGGAGCAGCGCGAGTTCGTCATCAAGGACACCGTCAGCCGCCGGCCCAAGCGGACGGTAGTCAACCTTGACGCGGTGATGGCGGCGACGGAGAAAGCCGTCGAGATGCGGGAGCGATTCGCCGACTGGGTCTGGGAAGACCCGACCCGAGCCGCCACGCTCGTAGCCCGCTACAACGACATCTTCCAGCGGTACGTGCTGCGCAACTATGACGACCTGCAACTGTCGCTGCCCGGGCTGGCGCACGCGTTCAAGCCCGACGCGCACCAGGTCGCCGGCGTCGCCCGCATCATCCACGAGCCGGCCGTCGGCCTCTACCACGCCGTCGGCGCCGGCAAGACCGCCACCATGATCATGGGCGCGATGGAACTGCGTCGCCTCGGGCTGGTGCGCAAGCCCGTGGTGGTCGTGCCCAACCAACTGCTCGACCAGTGGACCCGCGAGTTCCTGCGCCTGTACCCGCAGGCCAAGATCCTCGCCGCGTCCACCGAGGATCTGGAAAAGGACCGCCGGCGGCTGATGGTCGCGCGGATGGCCACCGGCGACTGGGACGCGGTGATCCTCACCGAGAGCGCGTTCGAGATGCTGCCGATGAGCTCAGACGCCGAGCAGGCGTACATCGACGAGCAGATGGCCCAACTCGACGAGCAGATCAGCGAGGCCCGCGCGAAGGGCCAAGAGCTCACCCTCAAGCGGCTGGAGACCAAGAAGGCCAACCGTGAGGAGAGGCTGGAAGAGCGGCTCGACAACGACAAGGACGCCGGGATCTGGTGGGAGCTCACCGGCATCGACTACATCTTCCGGGACGAGTCGCACCGCGACAAGAACCTGCGAACCGTCTCCAACGTCCCCGGCATGTCGATCAAGGGAAGCCAGCGGGCCACCCAGATGGACATGAAGCTCGGGTGGCTGCGCGACCGGAACCCGCGCTGGGGCACCCGGGCCACCGGCACCCCGCTGGCCAACTCGATCGTCGAGATGTACACCGAGTTCCGCTTCCTGCGTCCGGACCTGATGGAACAGCAGGGCATCACCGACGTCGACTCGTGGCTGGCCACCTACGCCGAAGGGAAGGTGATCATCGAGGTCACGCCGGACGGCGGTGGACTGCGCAACAAGACCCGGCTGGACTTCGTCAACCTCGACAAACTGGTCACGTCGCTGCACGTGTTCGCCGACGTCAAGACCAAGGACGACCTCAACCTGGAGCGCCCCCCACTGGCATTGCGCGCCGACGGGCAGAGGCTGCCTGAGATGGTGGTCGTGCCACCCAGCGAAGAACTGCTGGAAAAGGTTGCCGAGCTGGTCGACCGCGCCGCCAAGCTCAAGGGCAAGCGCCCGGAGAAGGGCGAAGACAACATCCTGAAGATCGTCGCCGAAGGGTCCGCGGCGGCCCTCGACCTTCGGCTGGTCGGACTGACCACCGAAGAGATCCAGAAACTCGACGTGGCCGCCGACCGGGTCGCCGGCTACTACCACGCCAACAAGAACCGGACCTACCTCGGCCCCGACGGTCAGCCGCACCCGAACCCCGGCGCCCTGCAACAGGTCTTCTGCGACCTCGGAACGCCGAGCAAGAAAGACCCCACGCGGTGGACGGCGTACGGCGCGCTGCGGCAGAAGCTCGTCGACCGCGACGTACCCCGCGAGGCAATCCGCTTCATCCACGAGGCGGAGGACGACCGGGCCCGCGCCGAGTTGTTCGCGAGCTGCCGCGACGGCCGCACCGCCGTACTCATCTCGTCCACCGAGAAGGGCGGCACCGGCGTCAACGCCCAGGACCGGATGCTCGTCCTGCACCATCTGGACACCCCGTACCGGCCATGTGACCTTGAGCAGCGTGAGGGTCGCATCGATCGGCGAGGCAACCAGAACGACGAAATCCGCATCGAGCGGTACGTCACCGAGCGGTCTCTGGACGCCTTCAAGTGGCAGAAGGTCGCGTACAAGGCCACCCTCGCTGAGCGAGTCCTAACCGGGCGCGCCGGTCCCCGCACCGAGGACATCGGCGACGTCACCCTGTCCTACGAGGAGATGAAAGCCGCCTCGACCGGCAACCCGCTGCTGGTCGACCACGCCAAGGCGAAGGTCGAACTGACGCGACTCGACCGCCTGGAGCGCGGGTACAACCGGTCCCAGTCCCAACTCCGCTGGACGATCACCAACAACCAGCAGGAGATCGGAATCAGTAGAGCGACGATCGCCGAGGTCGACGCAGCGATCGCGCGGCGGGTCGACACCCGCGGCGACGCGTTCGCCATGACCGTGCGCGGTACCCGGTACACGAAGCGGGCCGAGGCCAACGAGCGGCTCAGGAACGTGCTGGGCCTGGTTCTCGCCGACCCGCGTAGCCGGCAGGGCCCTGCGGTCGACATCGGAGAGATCAGCGGCTTCGCCATCACCGCGACCGTGACGAAGGTTGCCGCTGGACAGGGCCGCAACGGATTCCTCCATCTCACGGACGCGGTATATCTGCAGATCACCGACGTCCCTTCCAGCGGAATGAACATCACCGAGGACGACCTCAAGAAGGGCGACGTCGTCGCCCGACTCGAGAACCGCCTAGGCAAACTGGAGACGGTGCGCTCTGGCGCCGAGGCCGACATCGCCCGGTACGAGGCCGAAATCCGCCGGGCCGAGGAAGACCTGGCCAAGCCGTTCCGGCACGCAGCCGCGCTGGACGAGGCGCGCGCCCGGTTCCGCCAGCTCGACATCGAGGTCGTCGCCCTCGCGGCCGCGTCGGAGGCAGAGGCCAACTCGACCTCGGGCGATGACGGGGACGACGACGAGCAGGCGCCCGAGGAACCAACGGAGGATCCGGGACGCGCCCACAGCCCAGGAGTCGGCGCCCGCGGATCGGCGGGTTACGGCCGTGGGAGCGGACCGGGCACGTCACCAGGACCCCGCCGCCAGCCGACAGAACCGACAACCGGGCAGCGCATGGGCCGGTCGGGCGAGAACGTCAGCGGGACGAACACAGAGGCAGCGGCCGACGACGCGCCATCGCTGACGCAGGTCCTGGCCGATCCTGCCCTGACCGATGCAGACCGGGAGTGGATCACCGAGAAACTCGACCAGGTCGTCACCACCCAGAGCGTCGTGGACGCGGCCCGAGCCAACGAGTACGACAACTTCGCGTTGGTCGTGAAAACCCATCTCGACGACCTGATGATGGACGCCGTCGACACGGGTATGACCGATCTGGGACGGCTGTACTTCTCGGCCCCCGGCGACGGGACGAGCGCCCTGTTCCGGCCGGACTTCCTGGCCGCCGCCGGCCGGGCGCTCTACGACCGAGCTCGCGCCACGCCGCCCACCGCTGCGGCAGCGGAAGCCCAGGCAACTCCCGCAGCGGCGCCACAGGCCGACCAGGCTCGGGCGAGCAACCACACCCACTACGCCACCTTCGACCGGGCCCGCTACGACGCGGCGTACGAGTGCTCGGAACGCCTCAGCCGGACCCTGGCCGAACAACCGGTCGCGACGGTGCTCGACCCGCACACCGAACTCGGGTGGCTGCTGACGGTAGCCCACCCGCACCCGGGCAGCGACGTGCAGTTGCAGGCGATCCGGGACCGCGTTCAGGAGATCGTTGAGGAGCACGGCGGTGCGTACGACTGGAGCGACGGTGCCGAGCTGCCGGCCAATGACGAGTCGCTGTTGGACTACACCCTGGCGGAGTTCCAAGCACGCCGGAACGACCAGTCCGGAGCGCCATCGGACCCGCAGCCGGCCGTAGCAGCCGAAAGCGGGCCGGTTGGCCCGGGCGCCGCCCGGCCTGCCCCGCCGGAGACGAGCGAGGCTGCGCTGCCAGAGACGCAGCGGCGGCGCCGGGGGCACCCCTTCTACCCGCCGGCCGAACTCGCGGCCACCATTCCACCGCTGTACGCCACCGAGAAGCAGGCCAACGGCGACAAGGTCGTCCACCTGCACTACTTCGGCGGCAGCAACGACTTCTGGCTGGTGGAGTACGACCCCGCCACCGGAGAGGGCTACGGATACTCCTGCGTGGGCGGCGACACCGACATGGCCGAGTGGGGCTACGTCGACCTGCCCGAACTCGAACGGATCAACAGGGGCCTGCTCATCATCGAGCGCGACCTGTATTGGACCCCCAGACCAGCGCGGGAAGTAAACCTGCCCGGTTGGCGAGCTGACACCGCGCCGACCGTCACGCCCGACGACGAACCCGCTGCCGCGCCGGCGGAACCGACATCCGTCCCCGAAGCGCCGGCGCCAGCATCCGAGCACAGCGACGACACGGTAGCCGCCGGTGAACGGAAACCGGCGATGCCGGCCGAGTCGACCCGGGTGAGCCCTGCACCAGTCCCGGCGGCCGCAGTCGATCCGGTTGCTCCGGTTGCTCCGGTTGCTCCGGTTGCTCCGGTTGCTCCGGTCGAGCCGGTTGCCCCAGTCGAGCAGTCGGCGGCGGCGTCTCCGATGCCGGGCGAGGAAGCCGCTTCGGCCGGACCGACTCCAACGCCCACCTGGGTCGACCGAATCAAGATTGAGGTCGGACCCCCCACGCTCGTCACCGGCACCACCGGGCACCCCCGGGAGGATGGCCTGCGCGGCCTACTGAAGCAGCACCGGTTCCAGTACCGGGGCGGCCAGTGGCGCTACACCGGTCGCCGGGCGGACCGCGAGGCCGCGATCGCCGACGTCCAGCGCTGGCTGGCCGCACGGGCCAAGGCCGAATCGGGCGCCGCCAACCGGGCGCCCGCCGCCCAGTTTCCGCCCACAGCTCAGCAGCAGAGCATCATCGACGCCTACCTGGCCGGCCAGAACATCGTGGTCCAAGCTCTGGCCGGCACCGGCAAGACCAGCACGCTGCAGATGCTCGCCGCCGCCCGGCCAGCGCGCATCGCCTACATCGCGTTCAACCGATCCATCGCCAACGAGGCCGCCGCGAAGTTCCCGGGCAACGTGGTCGCCGACACCAGCCACGGGTTCGCCCGCGCAGGCCTGCAAACAAGCCCGCTGCGAAACAAGGTGGCGCGCGTCAACCAGGGCGCTCGCTGGCCGGAGGAGTGGGCGCGGATCCTCGATATCCGGGACATCCCACACGGCGACGACGTGCTTGCCGCCGAATCGCAAGCCCGCATGGCGATGGCCACCATCAGGAACTTCCGGGAGAGCGCGGCCGACACACTCGGCCCCCAGCACCTGCCGGGGAACCTGCGCGAACCGGGCGCCGGCCCGCTCGCCGACACGATCCTCGAGTACGCCCGCCACGCCTGGACCGACATCACCGATCCCAACGGCGAGTTGCTGTTCGAGCACGACGACTACCTGAAGATCTGGGCGCTGGGCAACCCTCGGCTGCCCTACGAGGTGATCTTCTTCGACGAGGCCCAGGACATCAACGACGTGCTGCGCAAGGTCATCCAGGACCAGCCTGTTCCGACCGTCGTGGTCGGCGACTCCAACCAGTCGATCTACGGTTTCAGGGGTGCGATCGACGCGCTGAGCCGCTGGCCCGGCGACGTCACGCTGCCACTCACTCAGAGTTGGCGCTTCGGCCCGCAGATCGCCGACGTCGGCAACGACTTCCTTCGGCTGCTCAAGTCGCCGTACCTGCTGACGGGTAACCCCGGCATGACCAGCACGGTCGGGCTCGTCCACCAGCCTGACGCGGTACTCGCCCGCACCAACGCCGGCGCGGTCGCCGCGGTGTTCGACGCCTTCGACGACGGCCGCCAGGTCGCCCTCGCCGGCGGCGGCCGCGAGATCCGGGACATCGCGAAGGCTGCCCAGGACCTGCAGAACGGTCGCCGCACCAAACACCCCGAGTTGTCGCGGTTCCCCGACTGGGAAGCCGTCCAGGACTACGTCGAGAACGACGAGAACGCCCAGTCGCTGCGCGCGTTCGTTCGCCTCATCGACCGGCGCGGCGCCGCCCAACTGATCCGGATGGCCGGCGACCTGGTGCCGGAAGAGGCGACCCGGGAGGACGGCACTCCGGCGTACGACGTGATCGTCTCGACGGTACACAAGAGCAAGGGGCGGGAGTGGCCGCGAGTTCGGATCGCTGAGGACTTTCCGGCGCCGGAGGAGGACCAGAGCAACGGCAAGGTGCGCCTGCCCGACCCGGAGGAACTGCGGCTCGCGTACGTCGCGGCCACGAGGGCCCGCGAGACGGTTGAGCTCGGCGGGCTGTCCTGGATCCGTGATCTACCGCCCGAGCTCGCCGATGCCTCAAGCAGGGGACCAACGCGCCGCGAGACGCACCCGGTGCCCGCCGCCCCGACCAGTCAGGAACCGGCAGCCAACGAGCAGCCGGCAGCGTCCGCGCCGGTCGCCCAGGCCGGTGAACCGGACGTCGTTGATCCGCACCCGGCCGAGGCGTCCCGACTGAGCCCGCCGGCAGCCGGCGCCGGCCCAAGTCAGGCATCGCTGTTCGACGACGGCGCAGAGGCCCGCCTGCTGCAACGCGTCGCCGCCCGGCTGCCCCAGAACCCCGTCACCAGGACGCAGGACGGTCAGCCAGCAGTGCTGCTCACCGCTGTGGCGACCGGCACCTACGGCCAGGTGCACGGTGTCGACGGGAACGGCAATCCGATCACCGGCGAGGGCTACGTGCTCGACGCGAAGCCCTGGCGCGGCGGCATCCGTGGCCGGGGCGATGACCGGGCTGTGGTGGTGCGGCTGGCTGACGTGCCCGATGGCCCGGTGGCGACCACGGTGCAGACCGATCTGGATGGCCGGTTGACCGTACGACAGCCGCCGATGGGCAAACCGGCCGGTGAGGTCGAGCCATGGACGCGTATGCCCGAGGCGCAGCAGATCCTCGCGGCCCGATCGGTGCTCGGGCTGTCGGTCCAGGTCATCGACGGGCCGCACAACGAGCTGTGGCAGGTCGAGGGTTGCCCGGAGCAAATCGGTGGAGAGGTCGCGTGGTGGCTGTTCGGCGGCACCTACGGCTCCTGGGAAGGTCGGGCCCGGCCGGTGTTCCAGCAGCGACGGATCGACGAGGCCACCGCGGCCGGCCGTCTGGTCGCCGATTGGTCCGGGCCAGCGGCTCAGGTCACGGCAGAACCTGAGCCTCGGGACACCGAGCCGGCGGCAGCCCCGGCAGACGGTGCCGACACGACGGCGAATCTGGCCAGCGAGCCTGCCGTGTCCGACGATGTGGTCAGCGCTGCCCGCCAGGCCCGGCTGGCGAAGGCGCTCGACGACTTCGGCCCCCGCTACACCAGCAACAACACCAACGGCTACCTCGGCGACGGGTCAGTCGTGCGCTTTGTTGTCGACGGGCACCTCAAGGAGGGGGTCACCGAGGCGGAGCGCCGTTGGATGAAGGAGTACGTCGACGCGCACCCCGACATCCTGACGGCAAAGCCACTGCGCCCCGAGGAGTTGGACGCCCGAGACCGGGCGGCCTCCGACGCGCTATCCGAGCGCGCCGCCCGGGCGGTCGAGGAAGGCCGTTTCGAGGAAGCCCTGAACATCATCGACGCGGCCGAGCCGCTCTACAGTCACGTCGACCAGTGGTCCGCATATCGGATCTGGGTAGGCGAGGAGGCGGCAGCGGCCGCGCAATCCGACGAACCCATGCCCGAGCCGCCCGGCGCCAGCGAGCCGGCGTCCGACGAACCCATGCCCGAGTCGCCCGGGGCCAGTGAGCCGGCGTCCGACGGCCCCGACAACGATGAGCCGCAAGCGGCCGAGATGACCACGATGCAGCGCTACGCCGCCAACACACTGGCGCAGGCGCAAACGCCCTACAGCCGTCCAGAGTCGAGACTGAACGTCTACTGGCAGATTTCCTCCAGCGAGGTGACCGGGCTGCCCGACGAGGTGCGCAACGGTCTGCTCGCCGACTTGGAAGGCATCATCACCAGCGGAGAACCGCGTGAGCGGTCCGCCGCACGCCGGCAGCTCGACCGCTGGACGGGTGTCGATGCCGGGCACAGCGAGGCCCAGGCGGAAGCGCTGGCGAAGGCCGGGATCACCTCGCACGCGAAGGACTCCGCCCGGGTGGAAGCCTACGGACGGATGTCGGCGGCCGAGTACGCGGCGTTGGAGCCGGTACACCGCGACGCAATCGAAGCCGATCTACGGGCGATCGCGGACAGCGGCGCCACCCGGACGATTCCGAGCAACCGCACCAGCATGGGGACGACGATTCGAGGCGTGACCGCGAACCACGTCCACGCGGCCAAGGCCATCCTGGGCCGGATCATCGCCGGTCCGAAGCCGTCCGCCAGCAACGCCCCGATGGTCGGCAAGGGGATCTTCGCCGCCAACCTCAATCCCGGTGACCGCGTCGTGCTGTCCGGCAGGGAAGTCACCGTCGACCGGGTCGGACTCGACGGCAAGGCGTACCTACTCGGCGGCCGCACGCTGCCCGAGCGCAGGCACAAGCTGATCGAGGCAGGTCCTGACCCCACCGACCCACCCGCCGCTTCTCAGCCGGACGAACCGGCCAACCCCACCGCCGGCACGAACCCGAGCTCGGACGTGTCGGTGGACCAGCCCAACGGCGACCGGCGCCCCGAGGAGGCGGACAGCGAACCCGCCCGACTCACCGCCCGGGAGCAGGCCATCATCTGCAACGCTGTGGCCGATCACGCCGCCGGCTACTACGGTGGCCCGCTCGCGGTGCCGCGCTCGGATGTGCCCCGCTACGTCGCTGACGGGCACCTGGAGGAGTTGGAGAAGGTGCACGGCCGGGACTTCATCTGGGAAGCCGTGGCGGCAGTGATTGACTCCGACACCACGGTGCTGCACCGCACCCGGGACGAGCGGGAACAGGCACGCGTCGAACGGGAGGCGCAGGCAGAAGGGTTCTCCCGGCAGGCGTTGACGGCGTTCAAGCAGGCGGACTACGACCAGGCCCTGGCTCTGGCCGAGCAGGGCGAACTGGTCGACCCGCTCTACCGGCCGAGCCGCAGCGAACGGCGCCCCTACGGGATGAGCTGGGCCGACATCCGAGACGCGATCAGCAGCCACCGCGGAGAACAGCCAGAGCCGCCCGCGCCTCGCCCGCAACCACCAACCCTCGCTGATGCCACAGCAGCGCCGGCGACCCCGCCGCGACTGGCCCGACTGGACACCGCCACGGCCTCGCCGTCCGGTCCGGTCACGCCAGTTCGGCAATCAAGCGCGTACTCGAGTTCCGCATCAACGGCGACCGCGCGGAGCGGCCCGAATGTCTGAGCGCACCGCCTCATGGCCCGGTGATACGGACACGGCGACCCAGCCAGCCCGGCATGCTGGGCATCGGTCAGGGCAGCAGACTGGCCGCGAGCAGGGCGCCGGCAACGAGGCCGGGCCCGAGAACGACCTGGTCGCCGCGACGGCGCCGCCGAGCCAACGCCCACACTGCGGCCAGCAGGAACGCCAGCCAGACGCTGGCGTAGACCGCCACCCAGCTGACCCAGCCGGTGACCAGCCCAGCGGAGAAGGCGAGCTTGACGTCACCCCACCCCATCATCCTCGGCCGCAGCACCGCGACCAGGCCGAACACACCTGTGACGAGCGTGCCGGCCAGCAATCCCCGCGTCCAGTCGGCGCCGCGGTCCTCAATGAGCGCCACGACACCGAACGCGGCGACCAACCCGCCAGCGGCCAGCCCCGTCAGCACATTCGGCAACCGGCGAACGAGAGCGTCAACCGAGGCCAGCACCACGCCGACGACGGCGAACCAGACGTAGGCCGCGAGTTCCCAGCCAGCGCGATGAGAGAGGGCCACGACGATGCCAGTGGCCACGGTGGCCAACTCGACCGATCCGGCGGGTGCCCCGACCCGCTGCCGGCAGGAGGGACAGCGGGCCGACGGCAGGAACGCGGTCGACCGCCACGGGTATGTCAATGGGTGCGCGCAGTGGTCGCAGGAGCGGCGCCAGGGGTTGCCCGTCGGAACCGCGAAGAACGCCACCGCCGCCCGCAGCGGTGGCGTGATCGCCGCCGCCAGCCACCACGAGGCCGGCCCCCGAGACCGCCGCCTGGCCAGCGAAACATCTCGATTCTCCACTGTCATTCACGTCACCCCCCGGACGGGTCAGCTTAGATACCCGAGGTCGGCGGCACCAAGATTTCTGCCAGTCGGCAAGACGGGATTCGCGGCTCCTGACCACAATTGCGAGACTTTTTCAATGATCACCGTCCGCAATACTGTTGACACAAGCACCTGATCAGTGAATATGGTGGCTCCCTGATCAACGCCGGTCGTGGAAGTTGCACGCTGCGATTCGGTGGTACCGCACTTCGGGGGAGGGCGGACGTGCATATAGACAGCCTTGCCTGCGATGGGCGGCGTCGCCTCCACGGAACGGTAGGGCGCGCAGAACGCCATCGCGCTGCCGCTGATCTTTTCCGTCGACCTGACCGACGACGTGGACTGCGTCTCGGGTCGGCGACGAGCACACCTCGACGACCGAAGCCGGCGACGCACCGAGTCTTGTGACCTGATGCCGCGCGGGGGAGGAGACGACATCATGGGCCAACGGACCAAACGCACCAGGTTGCTGCTCGTTGCGGCCGCAAGCGCACTGCTGATCATCTCTACCGCCTGCTCCGATGAAGAGCCCGCTGCGGAGCCAACGGATCCGCCGGTCGTCGTGGCGCCCAGCACCACGGAGGACCCAGCCCAGGCTCAGGCCGGGAAGGACAGCCTGGCCGTCTACGCCTTGTACCGCGAGGCGTACCAGGCTGCCGCCACCAAGGCGGACTTCAAGTCGAAGGAGCTGCCGAAGTACGTCGCCGAGCCGCTGCTCGGTCAACTCGTCAACTCGTTCGCCCAGATGAGCAAGGCCGGCGTCGTCAGCCGCGGCGAGTCCATCTGGAATCCGACGGTCGTCGACGTCGACCTGGAGGCCAGCCCGGCGGTCGTCACGATCGAGGACTGCCGGGACACCACCGCAGTCGTGACCGTCAACGCCAAGACGGGCAAGCCGATGCCGGCGCCGAGTAACCAGGCGAAGAAGTACGTCGTGGTCAGCAAGGCGAAGAGCGTCAACAGCCGGTGGTACATCTTCGAGTCCAACGGCGATCGGAGCCGGTCGTGCTGACCCGCCGGATTGCCGCCGTCGTCTCGACCGTCATCGCCACGGCGGCCCTCACGCTGGTCGCGGCCGGTCCCGCTTACGCGGACTACTACCAGTGCACGCCCGACGGGGAACACTGCTGGCTGGTGGTGGAGACGCCCGGCGGTCCCGGTGGCGGTGGCGGCGGGGACGACGGCGACCCCGGCGGCGGGAGCACCAATACGTGCGAGTGGCAGGGCCAGTGGGTGAGCTGCTTCCAAGAGGGCTTCGGGTGGTTCAACGAGTCCGATGGCTGCTACTACATCCTGGAGTCCCCGCAGCCGCCCGCTGGAGACCCGGTGTGGGAGGGCCACGCGCCCGGCGACGGAGCGATCTACCGCCAACGCTGCTTCGGTGACTTCATGGGCACGCCCCTGTGGCGGCAGACGCCCCCGCCCGGGCAGCCCGGCACGATCACGCCCGCCCAGCTCGCCGCGCGGGCGATCCGAGCGCTGCCGATGGGCAAACCCCAGATCAGCATGGCGCCGCAGTCCACCGGCCGGGGCCTCGTGGGCCTGCCGGTCTGGATGTGGACCGCGCAGACCCCGACGAGCTGGGGCCCCGTCAGCCGGACGGCCGCTGTCCCTGGGCTGGCCGTCACCGCCCGGGCCGAGGTGACCCAGGTCGTCTGGACCATGGGTGACGGCGGAAGCGTGACCTGCACGACCCCCGGCACGGCGTACAAGCCCGCCTTCGGCGGCAGCATGTCACCAGACTGCGGATACCGGTACGAGCGCCCCACTCCGCCCGGCGGCACGTTCGGCGTCACGGCCACCGCCACTTGGACCATCGAGTGGTGGGTCGTTGGCGGCGGAGAGCGCGGCGACGCCACCGCCACCCGCCAGTCGCAAACCACAGTTCAGATCGACGAGTTGCAGGTGGTAACCCGATGAGCCTGACCGCCCCCACCCGTCCGGGCGCCGCCAGCGCGACCGCGCCAACGGCGCCGACCGCGCCCACCGTCGCCCGGGTTCAGCCCCGCCGCCGCAGCCCCATGTTGGTCGCCCTCGGCGTGGTCCTGACTGTGCTGGGCACGCTCGGCGCCTACGCGTACACCGCCGCGAGCGGGCCTGCGTCGTTCCTCGCGATCGCCCGGCCGGTGGCCGTAGGCGTGCAGATCGGCGAGGACGACCTGCGGGTGGTCGACGTCAACAAGGCGCCGGGCCTACAACCGATTCCCGCAGGTGATCGCGGCAAGTACGTCGGCCGGTATGCGCGGGTCGACCTGGTTCCCGGCACGCTGCTGACCGCGGAGCAGATCACCGACGCGCCGATCCCCGGGCCCGGCCAGCAACTGTTCGGCATCGAGCTCAAACCTGCGCAGATGCCGGCCACACCGCTGCGGCGTGGCGAGAAGGTGCTTCTGGTGGTGACCCCGGACCCGCGCGTGGCCGTCGTGCCGGACGCCAAGCCCACCAATCAGCCGCCGGCGGCACCGCAGACCATCGAGGCAACCGTGGCGAACGTCGGCGCCCCGCAGACCGACGGTCAGGTCGTGGTCGACGTCGTCGTGCCGCGGCGGGATGGGCCGAACCTCGTGGCGCTGTCCGCGCAGAGCCGGTTGGCGCTCTCCGTCTTGCCCCGGAACTGAGACATGGCCCTCATCGCGATCGCGTCCGCCAAGGGCGCACCCGGAGTCACTGTCACCAGCCTCGCCCTCACCCTGGCGTGGCCGCGATCGGTCATCCTGGCCGAATGCGACCCCGCTGGCGGCACCATCCAAGCCGGCTACCTGGCCGGCCAGTTGACCGCCGACAGAGGACTGGCCCGGCTGGCCATCGCCGAGCGGCATGGGCGCCTGGACGCCGACGTCGGCGCGCAGCTGGTCGACCTAGGCGTCGACTCCCAACAGCATCACCGGTGGTTGCTGCCCGGAGTCACCGACCCGGCGCAGGCCGGCAGCGTCACGCCGGCGATGTGGACTCGCCTGGGCGGTTACCTGGCCGGGCTTGAGGACAGCGACCCGGCGTTCGACGCCATCGCTGACTGCGGACGGATCCCTGCGCTCAACGCGCCCATCGGGCTGATCTACCACGCTGAGGTCGTCCTGCTCGTGGTCGAGCGAACGATGCAGTCCATTTCCTCGGCTCGCCCGCGGGTACTGATGCTGCAGCGCGAACTCGAGCAGCACGGCGTTGGCGTACTGCGCCTGCTGGTTCGCGGGCGTGGCCCGTACAGCAGCAAGGAGATCGCGGAGCAGTTGCAGGTGCCCGTGCTTGCCGATCTTCCGCATGACGAGCGGACGGCCCGAATTCTCACCAGCGGAGACGGCACGCCACGGCAGAACGCAGACCTGCTGCGCGCGGCCCGATCCATGCAGGAGCCCCTCGACCAACTCATCCAGGGTCGGCGAGAGGCCGCTGTCGAGCTCACGGAGGCCGGACGTGCCCAGTAACACCCCCGTGTTCCAGTCCGGCTGGACACCAGAACAGCAGGCCAACGGACGGCGCCCGCGCCGGCTCACCCCCGCTAACCTCCCCACTCCGGAGCCCGCTGCCACCTCGCTGGAGCCTCGCATCTGGACCCCGCCCGCTGAGGTGCCGGCGGCCCCGGTCATCGACGAGGCGTTGGTACGCGACTTGCAGGCGTTGGTAAGTGAGCGAGTCGGCACGCAACTGCGCGGCCGGGAGACCGGATACGAGGAGCAGCGCCAGGTCACGATCGAGGCGGCGCGCAGTCTGGTGCGCGAGCACGCCGACAACCGTCACGGTGCGGGCGAACGGCTGCCCGACGGGTTCGAGGAGCAGTTGTTCACGGCGATCGTGGCGTACCTGCTCGGGCTCGGGCCGCGGCTGCAAGCACTGGTTGAAGACCCCGAAATCGAGAACATCCAGGTCAACGGACACGACCGGGTGCGCGTCGAGTACGCCGACGGGCGCGTGGATGAGAAGAGCTTCACGGCTGCCGACAGCGACGACGAACTCATCGAGCACTTCCAGCGGGCGGCCTCGCGTACCTCTGCGACGGAGCGGACCCTGTCCACCTCCAAGCCGATCCTGCACCTGCGGCTACCGGACGGTGCCCGGCTGACGGTGATCTACGTGGTCACGCCGAGGCCGGCGGTCGCGATTCGCCGGCACCGGATCCGCAAGGTGTCCTTGGACGACATGGTTGCCCGGCACGCGATGACAGACGACCTCGCTCAGTTCCTCACCGCAGCGGTGCGCGGCTACCTCAACATCATGATCGCCGGGTTGCCCAACGCCGGCAAGTCAACCCTCCTGCGCGCCATGGCCAGTGTCATCCCGCGTGACGAATGGTTCGCCACGTTGGAGACGGTCTACGAACTCGGCCTGCATGAGCACGGTACTCATCCGTGGGTCGTGCCGTTCGAGGAGCGCGAGGGCCACGGCGAGCTGGGACCGGACGGCCGGCCGCAGGGCGAAATCTCGCTCAGCGACCTCTTCCCGCACATGCTGAGGATGAGCATGACCCGGGTGATCGTCGGCGAGGTCCGCAGCCAGGAGATCGTGCCGATGTTCGACGCCATGAACACCACACACGGCTCCCTGTCCACGATTCACGCCCGGCACCCGCACGCCGTGTTCGACCGGCTGGCCGAGTTGCTCATGCGCTACGGTGCCAGTCGCAACCGCGAAGGCGCCTACCTGACGGTCGCCAACGCGCTCGATCTGGTCGTTTTCGTCGGCATGGAGCGGCGGCCCGGGATGGCGCCGCTGCGGTACGTCTCGCACGTCCTCGAAATCAACGGGCTCAGTGAGAACGGGACCATCGCCCGGAGCGAGTTGTTCGCCCCGCCGCAGCGTGGCGCCGTTGCGATGCCCACCCAGGTCATGCCCAGCGGTCGGGTCGCCGAGGCGCTTGCCTACGGGGGATTCGATCTGCAACTGCTCGGTGGGCACCAGCAGTGGGGCGGCCGCTGATGCTGAAGTTGTTGGCCTCGTTCGCGGCCGCCGCCCTCGTCAGTGGCCTCCTTCTGCTCGGCACCGGGCTCGTGGGTACCCGACGACCAGCCCGCCCACCGTCGCGGTTCGGCCAAGCTATGCGTCGGGTGTGGGTGGGGGAGGGGCTGTCTCCGAGCCGGCGTCGACGGCGCCACGTCACGCAGTTGGTCGCCGCCGCGGCGGTGGTGGCGGTCTGGTTTTACACCGGCATTCCAATGGCCGCGTTCATCGCCGGTGTGGCCGTGATCGGTGTGCCGTGGCTGTTCACCGCCGGGCGCGAGGAGCAGCGGGCCATTGACCGGCTCGTTGCGGTCGAGGTCTGGACCAGGCGCCTTCACGACCTGGTCGGTACCGGCGTCGGCCTGACCCAGGCGATCATCCGAAGCACCCGCGACGCGCCGCCCGCGCTGGCCGACGAACTCAGCGACCTTGCCGCGAACCTGCGCGCCGGCGTTCCCACGACCGACGCCCTTGACCGGCTCGGCGCGCAACTCGCCGACGCTAGCGCCGACGAGGTGTTGGTCAGGCTCAAGCTGCACTCCACGGACCGGGGGCCGCGCCTCGTCGATGTGCTGGAGCGGATCAGCGCCGGTATCGCCCAGGAGGTCGAGATGCGGCGGGAGATCTGGGCCGACCGGGCCGACCCCCGCCTGACCACGAAGTTCATGACCATCCTTTCGGTGGTCACCCTGGTGTTGTTGTTCTCCAACCGGACCTACATGGCGCCGTTCGGGACCATCCTCGGGCAACTCGTGCTGCTGCTGTCCATCACCGTCTTCGTCGGACTGCTCGTGTGGATTCGCCGGCTCAGCCAGCCCACCCGGGTACCGCGTCTGCTCGCTCGGGCGGACAACGGAGGTGCGGCGTGAACGCGGGTATCGCCGTCACGATGGTTCTCGGCGGGCTCGCCGGGTTCGGTGCCTACCTCGTGATTCGAGGCGTCCTGCCCGCGGTCCCGGCGCTCGGTCCGGCCCTGCAACGCATGCACCCTCCCCTGGTCAGCACGACGACCACGGCCGGCGGGGCGGACGGGCTTCTGGCCCAGTGGGTCGCCACCCGATTCGGCTCCCGGCTGCGACCACCCCATCAGGAACTACAGCTCATCGGGCAGAGCGTAGAAAGGTACGCGCTGGAGAAGGTCGCATACGCCGCGGTCGGTCTGCTGTTCCCGCCGCTGATGACCCTCATGCTGGCGATGTTCGGCCTCACCCTGCCGATCGCCATTCCCGCGATCGCGTCCATCGTCTTCGCGGTGCTGCTCTTCCTGCTCGTCGACGTCAGCATCAAGCAGAAGGCCGCCGAGGCCCGCGAGCAGTTCACCCGCGCGGTCGCGGCGTACCTCGACCTGGTCGCCCTCGAGCGCGCCGCGTCCCACGGGCCGGTCGAGTCGCTGGAGCGGGCCGCGCGGGTCAGCGACAGCTGGGTGTTCCAGCGCATCCAGGCCGCTCTCGACGCCGCCCGGTTCGCCTCCATCCCGCCCTGGGACGGCCTCAGCCAGGTCGCCGAGGAAATCGGCGTGCCGGAGCTCGGCGACGTCGGCGACATCATGCGCCTGTCCGGGACGGAGGGAGCCCAGGTGTACCAGACCCTGATCAGCCGGGCCCAGTCCCTGCGGGTGGCCCTGCGCACCACAGAGCAGGACCGGGCCAACACCGCGACGACCTGGCTCTACGTACCGACCAGCCTGACCGTGCTCGTGCTGTTCGTCGTGGCTGGCTACCCGTTCCTCATCCGCCTCGTCACCACCTGAAAGGAGAAACAACATGCCCCTCATCGAGATCCTGGTCGGATACGTCCGGGCACGAGCCGCCGAGGTCAGCGACGACCGAGGCGCCACCGCCATCGAATGGGCGATCTTCGCCATCCTGGCCCTTCTGATCGCTGGCCTGGTCGCCGGCGCGATCACCCTGGCCATCAACAACCGGCTTCCCCAGATCGTCTGAACATGAGCGACGATGGCCACGCGCCGAGCCTGCCCGTACCCCGGTGGTGCAGGCGGCTCGGCGCGCGGCTGCGCGCCGACGACGGAGCAGCCGCAGTCGAGTTCATGATCGTCGCCCCGGTGGTGCTCGCCCTGCTGTTCTTGGCGATCCAGATCGCCGAATACTCCTACGCGCGGTCGATCGCGTTGACCGCTGCGCAGCAGGGCGTCGACGCCGGCCGGGCCTACACCGGCGGCCCTGGCGAGGCGTTCGCGGCCGCCAACGACTTCGTCGACCAGGCTGCCGGCAGCAGCCTGTCCAACACCAACGTCCAGGTGAACGCCGGGCCCGAGCAGGTCAGCGTGACCGTGACCGGCCTCAGCCCGTCCTTGGTGCCCTGGATCCCCGGTTGGAACGTCAGCCAGACCGCCACTGGCCCGGTCGAACGGTTCACCCGATGAGCATCCTTATCACCTGGTGGCGGGCGCGGCGGCCCGCCGACGACGGGTCGGCGGCACTGGAGACGGTGATCCTCGCCCCGCCCTTGTTGGCCTTCCTCGCGTTCGCCGTCATCGGCATGCGGATCGAGGTCGCCGCCGGCGCGATCGAGGCCGCAGCACACGACGCGGCCCGCGCCGCGTCGATCTCGCGGACGGCGGCCGAGGCGCAGGCCAACGCCAACGCCACCGCGAACGCATCCCTGTCCAACCAGGGGCTGTCGTGCGACCCGGTGGTCGCGGTCAACACCACCCAGTTCGCTCGGCAGGTCGGCACGCCGGCCGCCGTCACTGTCGACATCACCTGCGCCGTCAGCTTCGCGGACATCGCAGCTCCCGGCATGCCAGGATCGAGAACGCTTGAGGCGTCCTTCACCTCGCCCATCGACTGGTACCGGGCCCGCCAATGAGACGCCATCTACGTGCCGCAGCTCGCGATGACGGCCGGGTCGCCCTGCTCGTCCTGGTCCTGGCGTTCGGTGTTCTCGCGATGATCGGACTCGCGGTGGACGGCGGGGGCAAGATGCGCGCCCTGAAGCGGGCCGACTCCATCGCGATGGAGGCCGCCCGGGCAGCAGGGCAGTCGATCCAGTTCCAGCTCGCCGTACCGGGCGGCGAGAAGGTCGTGGACCCCGCAGCGGCCGTTGCGGCCGGCGAGAGTTACCTGGCCAGCGCGGGGGTGGACGGCGAGGTGATTCCCAGCGCGGACGGGCAGCGCGTGACGGTGACCGTCACCATCACCTACCAAACCCAGATGCTGTCGCTGATCGGTATCGGCGAACTCCCGGTGACCGGAGAGAGCACGGCGCAACTGCTCACCGGGTGAAACCGGGCGAACGGGTGCGCCCGGTTTCCCGCCCGTGCGGATCGATGGTGGGATCAGGGTCTTCGCGCTTGGTGAAAGAGGAGGTGCGTGATGCGAGGCCCTGCCCGTAGCGCCGGCCAGATCGTATCTGGCGTTGCAGCGCTGATCACGCTGATCGCCCTGCTGGTCGGTATTCCGATCGCCTTGGTCCAACTCGCCGGCGTGCCGGAACGGCTTCCCACCCTGGCCGAAGCAGGCCAGGCCATGATCAGACCAGACGAGAGCGGCACCCTGTTCATCGCCGCTGTCGCGGTCGTCGGCTGGCTGGCCTGGGCGACGTTCGCCGTGTCGGTGGTCAGGGAGGTGGTCGCGCACGTGCGCGGCCGGGTCGCCCGGCGCCTTCCGGTGCTCGGGCCGCAGCAGCGGCTGGCGGCTGTGCTGGTCGCCGCCGTCAGCCTGTTGGTGGCCGGGCCGGCCATCTCCGCCACCGCGGCGCCGGTGCCCGCCACCGCCGCACCGCCCGCGTCGGCGGTCGCCATGGTCGACCACCCGGCCGCCGCGACGGCCGCCGTGGTGGTCGCCGCCGATCCCACCTCCCGCGCTGAGTCGTCCGACGGCGAGGAGTACCGCGTCGCGAAGGGCGATTACCTGGGCGGCATCGCGGACCGGTATCTGGGCGACTTTGATCGCTACCCGGAGCTCGCCCGGCTCAACGACCTACAGAACCCGAACCGGATCCGCCCGGGCCAGGTGATCGAGCTCCCGGACAGCGCCGTGGAGCGGGGTGCGCGCCCCCACGCGACCGGCCACGTCATCGACCGCGATCCGCCGCCGGAGCAGCCCGCGGCCCCCACCGCCCCGGCCGACGAGCCCGAGACCGGAAGCGGACCCGCCGACGCTGGCGCCGAGCCCGGGCCGGCGCCGACGGGCGCTGCACCGACGACCACCCCGGCCAGCCCGAGCGCCGAGGCGTCGACCAGCCCGGCAACCCCGAATCCAACGACGACCGCGGCAGCGGCCGATCCAACGGCAACCCCGAGGACCGCGCCGGCCAGCCCGACGCCCGCGCTAGCGGTGGAGTCAGCTCCCGCCGGCGATCAGTCCGACTCAGGCGACGACGCCCTCGACACCGCGCTCCTGGTGGGCGTGCCACTGGTTGGCGCGGGCCTGCTCGCCGCGCTGACCCTCACCACGCTACGGCGGCGGCGCCGTCGCCAGGAGCAGCACCGCCCGGTCGGCCGGCGGCTGCCCGAGCCCGTTCGGCCGGAGGTGGAAAAGGAATTGCGGGTGGTCGCACAACCAATCGCGGTGGACCGGCTCGACCAGGCGCTGCGGGTCCTCGGCGCGACGCTGGTCGACCGACCCGCCGAGCAGATGCCCGACATCGTCGGCGCGTGGTTGACCGGCGACACGGTCAACCTTCTGCTCACCAGGCCCTGCCCGAACCCGACCGCGCCATGGATCGGCGACGAGATGACCTGGACGCTGCCCGGTGACGTGGAGCTGCCGGACGTCGACGGACAGATTGCGCCGCTGCCGACTTTGGTCGCGGTCGCTTCCCGACCGGGCGTGCACCTGCTGCTTGACCTGGAGCGGCTCGGCGTGGTGTCCATCACCGGTCATCCCGAGCGCAGCGGTGACCTCCTGCGCTATCTCGCCGCTGAGCTGTCGTGCAACACGTGGAGCGACCATGTCGAGGTCACCGTCGCGGGGTTCGACGCGACCGAGACAGCCGAGTTCATCGCGCTCGCTGGCGACCGGGTCAACGCCGCTCCGAGCGTCGCGGTCGCTATCGACCGCATCCGACGACGGGCCTCCCAGGTCGTGCAGTCACTTGACCACCTTGGGGCCGGCGACCCGCTCTCCGGCCGGGTCGCGGACATCGCCGCCGACGCGTGGATGCCGCATGTCCTGTTGGCGCACAAACCGGACCCGGATGAGGTCGCCGCGCTCCAGGCCCTGGACAACGACCTTGCCGCCGCAGGGCGCTGTGCCGTCGCGGTCGCGGTCGTCACTGACGCAGAGGTTGGACGCTGGCCTGTGGCGATCGCCGCCGACGGTCGGCTGACCGTGGAGTTTCTCGGCCTGACCGGCGACGACGCCAGCCTCACCGCTGCCCGGCTGCCCCGTGCGGAACTGGCCGACCTGGCCAATCTCCTCACCACGGCCCGGCAGGGCACGCCCAGCGCCGCCCCGGGCCCGGTTGCGGTAGCCGATGACGACTGGCCGCTGGTCCCGCCCGCCCCGGAGCCCGAGTCGTGGGCCGAGGGCACCGACGCCGCCGGCGGCCTGCTGGACGAGCCGCGCACCCCCGTTGCCACCGAGGAGCGCGAGGCGTCAGCTGACGGGGTCAACGAGCCCGAGGAACCGACCTCCGTTGAGACCGCAGCCGAGGTTCTGTCCGCCGAACTCGGCGCGGTGCCCGACATCACCGAGGGCGACGACGCGCCGGAGCCCGACGCGGGCGCCAAGGTGCCAGCCATCGTCGCCCTGCCCTCCCTGCCTCTGCAGACCCGTCGACGCGTGACGTCGCCGATCCGGCGTCGCCACAACGATCCGAGCCTGGACACCGACGTACGCCGGTGGGTCGATGGCGACCCGGCAAGCCCTCGCGTCGCGATCCTCGGGCCAGTCACGGTGGAGGCGCCCGGTCGTGTCCCATCCGAGCGGGTCCGCTTCTACGCCGAGATCATCACCTACTTGGCAGCTCGCGGCGAGCGCGGTGCCACGACCGATGCCTTCGATGAGGCGCTGTGGCCGGGTCACCAGGTCAAGCCGGCCAGCAGGCGGGTCGACGTGTCTCGGGCACGGCGCTGGCTCGGTCAGACCGCCGACGGGGAGCCGTGGCTGCCGGACGCCACCAGCGACCGCCGGTACCGCCTGCGCGAGGGCTACCTGCTCGACTGGCACCTGTTCCGCCGCCTGCGGAGCCGAGGCGAGAGCCGGGGCCCAGCCGGCACCGGAGATTTGCGCCAGGCGCTCGGCCTGGTCCGCGGCGCGCCTCTGGCCGGCGCCGACATCGCCTACTCAGCCGTTGCCCGCAATCCGTACACCTGGCTGCCCACCTCAGACATCCAGCCGCACCACCTGACCTCCGGTGTGGTGGACACTGCCCACCGCCTGGTCGAGCTGTGCCTGGACGGCGGCGACATCACCGGAGCCCGGTGGGCGGTCGACCAGGCGTGGCTGGCCGATCCGGACCGGACCAGCGACATCACTTGGCGAGATCTGCTGCGGGTGGCCGCCGCCGAGGGCAACGTCGCCGAGCTCGAGCAGATCCTCGGCGACCTCATTCGCGTGCGTGAGGCCGAGGTCCCGGAGGACCTGGACAAGGACACCTACCAACTCCTGTGCGAGCTGATGCCCGAGCGTATGCACGCCGGCGTCCGCTGACACGAACCCCAGTGACCAGCGAGAACAGGCGGAGTACGGTTCAGCGGTGAGTCAGGAGGAGGAGTTGGTCGACGCCGTGAGGGGGCGCGACCACTGGCGCCTCGACGACCACGCCGCCTGGTACGCCCCACCCGGGTCGAGGGCGCATGTCCGGATCCAGCCCGTGGCGCAGCCGACCCGCCGGAGCCGCTTCGCCGCTGCGATCGTGCGGGACGCGACGGCGGAGCACGTCCTGCCCTGCGCGACCGCGACCGAGGCGGTCCGGTGGGCCGAGCGGGTCCGGCTGGACTGATCCGAACGCTTCCCGGCGCATCCGCAGGAAAGCTTCCCGGCGCATCCGCAGGAAACCAGCCCTGACCTGCTTGGCCGACTGGGATCGTCGGAGTTACGCTCCCCCTGTCTTCGCACACACGTTCGACACTTCCCCCGCGTTCGGGTGGCTCGGAGACGCAACTCGTCCGGGGGAGGTGGCCAGTGGGTACGGACATGGCGGCGGTGCTCGAGTCGCCCGGCGGGCCGCAACGCCGCCAGGCGAGCGCTCGCCGGATCCTCGCCGAGGTCAACGCGAGCGGCGCGGCCTCCCTCGCCGCGGCGCGCCGGCTGGTCGGGGCCGCGTCCGAGCTTCGAGATCTGCGGCCAGACGGGTACCTCGGTGCTCATCCGCTGCTGGCCCCGCTACTGCCCTGGCCGGCCGGGCTGAGGCGCGGCTGCACCATCTCCGTGGAACGCGGCACGTCGGTGCTTCTCGGGCTGCTCGCCGAAGCGATGGGCGAATCGGGGTACGCGGCCATCGTCGGTCTGCCCGCGCTCGGCATGGTAGCCGCTGCGGAGCAAGGCGTGCCCCTGCAGAGATTGGCGCTCGTGCCCGACCCGGGCGTGGACTGGCCCACGGTGGTCGCCGCGCTGATCGACGGCGTGGACATGGTCGTCCTGGCGCCGCCGGCGCAGGTTGCGGACGGCACCGCCCGCGCTCTGGCCTCACGCGCCCGGCGTACGGGGGCGGTACTGATCACCACGCGGCCATGGGTCGGCTGCGACGTGCGTCTACGCGTCGCCGGCCCGCGGTGGCACGGCCTGGCGGAGGGGCGAGGGCGACTACGCCACGCCGAGGCCGTCGTCACCAGCGTCGGTCGAGGCGCGGCCTCCCAGCAGCGCGAGGTGCGCATCCCCATCCCCCTGCCCGCCCCGGTCCGGAGCGCGAGGGTCACCAGGCTCGACCGGCCTGCCTGAGGTGGACGACTGGGACCTGTCATGGCGGGTCGTTCTCAACCGGGAATGGGGCTGGCCGGGTCCCGCCGTCATCACGCTGCAGGTGAGCACGGTGGCGCAACTGCGCGAGATCGTGATGCGGGTCCGAACGGACCCGTCGATCGCAGCGTGCCGGTACTGGCGGTACCGCGAATGGAAGGGCCCGCAGCCAACCAGGTGCCCTCGCGGCGACGAGTACGCACCCGCCGGTATCACCGACGTCGGCTGCCGGTGCGGCCGCTGGCATCGCGTCTTCCGCTGTCACCGCTGTGGAGCGGTCGAGACGATCCCGTCGACGGCCACCGACTGCGGGCCGATTCCGCGCGATGCGGAGGCTGAGTCGGAGGCGGCCCGGTCCGGCACCCACGGGGGAAGGCGCCGCACCGGGCCAGCTCGCGACCGAAGGCTACCGCCGGCTCGCCCGAGGTGATATCCCCCAAGCCGCCAACCGTTGAGTATCATAAATTACACGTGTAGCCTGTACTCACGCGAGACGTGGGGCGGCGAATCCCGTTCACCCGTACCGAACCCCGTCCAGCGCGCGAGGCGAGGAGGCCGCCGAGTTGAAGGACATCGGGACACTCATCCGGAGCAAGCGGTTCAGGTACGCCAACGAGACCGAACTGCAGACCGGGATCGAGCAGGTTCTCGCCGACGCGGGGCTACACCCGAAGCGTGAGGTGTGGCTCAACGACCGCGACCGCCCGGACTTCCTGGTCAACCAGGAGTCGGTATCGCTCGCGATCGAGGTGAAGATCGCCGGGGCCAACGGCGACGTCCGCCGGCAGTTGCAGCGCTACGCCGAGAGCGACCGGGTCGACCAGCTGATGCTCGTCACCACCGTGCGCCGGCACCTGAACGGGCTGACCACCGAGATCGGCGGCAAGCCCCTGACCGTAGTGCTGTTGCGGCGAGGGGGGCTGTAGTCGATGCCGACCACCTCGGGCAAGTACGCCTACCTGGAGCGTGAAGGGCGGCGGCCGCAGTGGGTCATCGCAGCCACGCCTGACACCACCATGATGCTCAAGCGCAATTTTCCCGGCCACGACCAGGACTCGCAGGGCTGGGTGTACCTGACGGTCACGCCGGAGAGCAGTCGCCGCCTTGAGTGGTTCATGGACCTCTACCCGCTCCAGCCTTACGACGCGAAGTGCCTCGCCATGCTCAACAGGCTGGCAGACCAGTACCGCAACGCCGAGGTCGAGGTCATGCGGGTGCTCGACGGCGACGCGACGACGTGGGATTACGGGGCCCGTGAGCCGGCGCTGAAGCCGCGTGACTACCAACTTGCCGTACCCGCTCTTCTGCGGGCCACCGGCGGGCTGCTGCTCGGCGACGACCTCGGGCTGGGCAAGAGTCTGTCGGCCACACTGCGGTTTTGCGAGCCCGGGATGCTGCCCGCCCTCGTGGTCGCCCCGACCCACCTCGTGAAGCAGTGGCGCCGGGAGTTGGCGCTGTATTACCCGTGGCTGACCAGCCACATCATCACGCAGACCGCGCCGTATGAGCCGGCCAAGCGTCGAGGCATGAACGGCAGGCAGCCCGACATCCTGATCGTCAACTACCACAAGCTGCACGGCTGGGGTGACCACCTCGCCGGCAAGATCCGGATGATGGTCTGCGACGAGGCCGACGAACTGCGTACGGGTCCGAAGGCCGCCGGTGGCACCGGTTCCCGGTGGTACACCGCGGCCGCGATGATCGCGCGCCTGGCGGAGTGCGTGGTGCTGGCTACCGCCACCCCGATCCACAACTACGGCAACGAGCTGTTCAACCTCGTCGAGATCTACTCCCCCGGCGCCCTCGGCAGCAAGGAGGAGTTCACGCAGACGTGGGGTGGCAAGCACATCCGCAATCCGCGGGCGCTGGGCAGCCACCTTCGCGCGCGCGGGCTCATGCTGCGCCGCACCCGCAAGGACGTGGGCCGGGAGCTCCCGCCGGTATCGCCCATCGAGCAGGCGATCGACACCGACCACGAGAAGCTGGAGGTGCTGCTCTCCGAAGGCGTTACCGCGATGGCCCGGCTCGTGCTCGACGAGAGCGCCAGCGAGCAGGAGCGGTTCACCGCCGCCGGACAGCTCAACAACAGGGTGCGGCACGCGACCGGACTGGCCAAGGCGCCGTTCGTCGCCGAATGGGTGCGGCTCCTTCTCGAGCAGGAAGACGAGGAGAACGACAAGGTGCTCCTCGTGGGTTGGCACCACGACGTCTACGAGGTCTGGGAACAGCGACTCGCCGAGTACAACCCGGTCCGGTTCACCGGCCGTGAGTCCCCCACGCAGAAGGATGCCAACCTGCACCGCTTCCTGACGGACCCGAAGTGCCGGGTGATGCTGCTGTCGCTGCGCTCCGGGGCAGGGATCAACGGCCTGCAAGAGGTCTGCTGGAACATCGTCTTCGGCGAGCTCGACTGGACGCCGGCCAAGCACAAGCAGGTCATCGGCCGCTGCAACCGCGACGGGCAGGTGCACCCGATCACCGCCTGGTTCCTGGTCACCGACGACGGATCCGACCCGCCGATGGCCGAAACCCTCGACATCAAGACACGCATCGCTACGCCCATCGTGGACCCGGACGCTCCGCTGGTTGAGGACACCGCGGTCGAAATCAACCGGGCCAAGGTGCTCGCCGAGAACCTCCTGCGCCGTCGGTCGAAGCTCTCCCCAGCCGGGCGCCCGGGACTCGTGGCGGCCGGTTCCACCCACCGCAGTTCCTCGTAACCAACACCGGCCCGGGGCGGCAACGCCTGCCAGCAATCCCCGCCCCGGCCCGGCCAGTCCGAAGGAAAGGACCGTCATGAGTATCCTCCGTCGCCGGGCCACGGTCTTCGTGGCCACCACCACCGCCATCGGCGCCCAGGCCGCCGCCGGGGTGACCTCCCAGGTCGGCTCACCGAAGGTCGCCATCGGCATCGCCAGCGCCGGGTGGCTTATCGCCGCCGTCGTTGGCACGGCAGCCCGTCAGCCGATCGACCCGCCGCCCGCCGCGCGGCAGCCGGCGCTGTCGAGCCGTCGCCCGCAACACGCCCTTCCCGCTGCGACCCGCACTGGCGCGGCCAGGCGGGCCGTGCGTCCGACGCCGATCCCTGGCAGGACGCACCGGCAGGCGATCCGGGCCGCGGCCCCCCTGGCGCAGCTTCCGGGCCCGGCGCCGCAAGGCCACTCCACCGCCAGGCCCTCGGTGACGCCGTGATCGACACCAGGGCCGACGTGCACTGGGTGTGCTGCGACGCCAACCTCGCGCTGTGCGGCGCCGTCCTGACCGGCGGCGACCGGTACGCCGACGACGCCGCCACCTGCGTGCTGTGCGAACTGGCCGCGACCAGCGACCTCCCGTGCGGGTCGCCGTTCTGTGATGTCGGCCGCGACCCGGCCGAGGTCGCAATCTCCGGCCGCTGCCGGGTGTGTGGCTGCACCGACGACGATGCCTTCCCGGACGGCCGCCGCTGGGTCGATGACCCCGCCCAGTTGGGCGACCTCTGTTCGGGCTGCCTGCCGGCTGTCACCGCCGCGGCACGCAACGGCGTACCTCACTCCTGACCCGAACCGGCTCGCCCACCTCGCCGCCCGCGAGCGTCCCCCACTTCCGCAAATCGAAGGGAGCCCCATGCTCGACTGGTTGTTCCGCCGACCGAAACCGGCCCCGCCCCCGCTCGTGGTCGACCTGGCGGTGCTGATCCCCGGCGCCGCGACGGACTCGACGTATACCGCGATCGCCGCGCACGCCTGGTGGTGCGGCACGTGCCGCATCGGCGACGGCCCGTTCTGGACCAGGCTCGGCGCGGTCGCGGGGCTGGAGGGGCACGGTACCGCCGAGCACGACGATGCCCTTCCCGCCACCGCCTGCATCGTGCAGGTCGTGGTGGATCCCGGTGGCCTGGCCGGGTTGGCTCGGTCCCGTCGGCGCCGTGCTCTGCGCGCCGGGCTGGCCTCGCTGTGTACCGGTGACCCCGGGTACGCAGGCGACGCCATCGCCACGGTGCGCGCCCACCTCGACACCATTGAGGTCACCGAGGAGTGGCAGGCTGCCCGGCTCACGCTGGTCGCCTGCTGTCCGCACCCGGGCGAGGACGAGCACGGATCCTGTACCGGCTGCGCCGTCTACCTCACCAGCCTGGATGACCCGGTCCTGGCCGACATGGCGCACCCGGTCGACGAACTCGCCGCGCTGGCCCGCGCGGGCGCCCAGGAGATGCTCGGCAAGGCCCTGGCCCGGCACGCCGCCGTGACCGCCGATCGGGCCCTGCACATCATCCAGGCGGTCCGGGCCGAGCTCGAGTTCGCCGACCATGCGGGCTCGGGGCAGGACCCGCTGCGTGTGCTGGCCTCCTGTTGTCCGCACCCGCACCGGGACCCGATGGGGTTCTGCTCCGGATGCGGGACGGAGCCACCGGTCGGGGAGTGGGTGCTGGCCCACAACCCGGCCGGCGGCTGGGAACTGCACGCCGGCGACCGCCGAGTCGCGACGACGACCGGTATCGACCCGCGCGCGGCGACCGCCGCGATCCGCTGGGCGGCAGCGACCGCAGCCGCTACCGGCGACCGGGTGATCCGGTTCGCCCCGCGCCCGGGACGGTACGGCGCCGTCGAATACGTCGCCGTACGCGCCGCCTCACCGCAGTAGCGCCGCGCCTGGGCGGGACAAGCCGAACCCGGGCACTTCGCGCTCCGCGACCGCACGGGCACACGCGCGTTCATCGCTTTCAAGCCACCGACCAACCGAGGCGACCCAGAAGGCCCCGTCCGGGCGGCCGCCGCGCCAGGAGGAGACAACCACCCATGGCCATCGCCGACCTGCTGCCCCAACCGAGCACCACGACCTGTCAGCACCAGCCGCCCTGCCCCCCGGCCGAGGCGTCTGACCGCGACGCCGCCCGCACCGTTGTCCGTCACCCCGAGCAGGGCTGGAGCCGGCTCTGCAACGGCGTCATCACCTTCGACGACACCGGCGAACTCCTGCCCGACGGCACGACGATCCACCCCCACCGCGGCCCGGCGCTCCACAAGATCCTCTGAGAAAGCGAGGCCCCCGATGTCCGACCGCAAGCGCGCCTCCGCGTCCACCCGCCGAGGACGCGGTACGTCTCCGGCTCGCCGCAGCCCGGCCAACACCCGTAGCCGCCGCAGCAGCGACCCCAACCCCCTCGAAGGCATCGGCCGCGTCTTCGCGGGAGTCGTGCTCGCCGCCGCTCGCGGTGCCGGGTGGCTGGTGCGACGCGTCGGCCGCCGCGCCGAGGTCCACCAGGGCGACCGCCGCGACGGCGCCGGCCTGGCACTGTTCGGACTCGGACTGGCCTTGGCCCAGCTCATGTGGTTCGGCCTGGGCTTGCCCGGCCACGTCATCGAGATGCTGATCCGGTGGGTTATCGGCCTCGTGGCCTTCGTCGCACCCGTGATCCTGCTCGCCTCCGGGGTGTGGATGATGCGCGCCCCGAGGATGCCCAACCGCCCCCGGACCGCCACCGCTTGGGCGATCATCCTGCTGGGTTTGACCGGGCTACTCGAGCTGGCCAGCGGCGCCGGACCGGCCAGCGCCGGTGGACTCCTGGGTCTGATCAGCGGAGCGCTGCCCTCCCTGCTGCTCCCGACGTGGGCGACCGCCCTTCTTCTGGTCGCCCTGACCATCTACGGCGTGCTCCTGGCGACCCGCACCACCGTGGTGGACCTGATCGATCACGGCAAGGCGCTGCACGAGCGGCTCCGCCACCGGCGCGCAGCAGCCGACCACGACCTGGTCGAGGAGGAGGACGAGGGCGCCGCAGAGGTGGACGTGCTGAGCGATGTCCACCTGCTGCCGCCGGCCGTGAGCGACAAGAACCCCGCCACGGTCATCACCCACACGCCGGCGGCGACGACCGCCGACGAGGCCCCAGCCCCGGCGACTGGGCCCGGCCCGGCCCGGCCGGCCACCGCGCCGCCGGCACCCCGTTCGCGGCTGGACGCCGAGTACCAGCTGCCCCGGCCCACGCTTCTGGTCACCGGCAAACCGGCCAGGAACCGCACCAGAGTCGACGACGAGATCGGCAAGGCTCTGGCAGGGGTGTTCGATCAGTTCCGGGTCGACGCCGAGGTCACCGGTTGCACCAAGGGGCCCACCGTCACGCGGTACGAAGTGACGCTCGGAGAGGGAGTGAAGGTCGAGCAGGTCACCAAGCTCGGCAAGAACATCGCCTACGCGCTGAGATGCGAGGACCCGCGGTTCCTGAGCCCGATTCCCGGCAAGAGCGCCGTTGGTATCGAGGTGCCCAACCGCGTACGAGACACCGTGCTGCTCGGCGACGTACTGGGCGCCAAGCAGGCGACCGGCGACCCGCACCCGATGATCGTCGGGCTCGGCAAGGACGTCGAGGGCAACGTCCTGCTGGCCAACCTCGCCAAGATGCCGCACGTACTGGTGGCCGGCTCCACCGGCTCCGGCAAGTCTGGACTGCTCAACGCCCTGCTGGTCTCGATCCTCACCCGCGCCACGCCAGACCAGGTGCGGCTGCTGCTGATCGATCCCAAGCGAGTCGAGTTGACCAGCTACGAGGGAGTCCCGCACCTGGTCACGCCGATCGTGACCAACCCGAAGAAGGCCGCCGACTCGCTGGACTGGGTCGTGCGCGAAATGGACATGCGCTACGACGACATGGCGGCCGCCGGGGTACGGCACATCGACGAGTACAACCGCAAGGTGCGTCTCGGGCAGATCAAGCCACCCGCCGGCAGCGAGCGGCAGATCCGGCCGTACCCCTACCTGCTGGTCGTCGTCGACGAACTGGCCGACCTGATGATGGTCGCCCCCAAGGACGTCGAGGACTCGGTCGTCCGGATTACCCAACTCGCCCGGGCCGCCGGCATCCACCTGGTGCTCGCGACCCAGCGTCCGAGCGTGGACGTGGTCACCGGTTTGATCAAGGCCAACGTGCCGTCCCGGCTCGCCTTCGCCACCGCGTCCCTGGCCGACTCCCGGGTCATCCTCGACCAGCCCGGCGCCGAAAAACTGCTCGGCGCCGGCGACGGGCTCTTCCTGCCGATGGGCGCCGCCAAGCCCGTCCGTTTTCAGGGCGCGTGGGTCGACGAAGCCGAGATCGAGAACGTGGTGCGCGCCTGTAAGGCCCAGGCGCAACCGGAGTTCGACCCGACCGTCACCACGTCCGCGGAGCCTGACGGATCCGGGCGCCGCCCGGCGGACGGCGATGAGATCGGCGACGACCTTGATCTGTTTCGGCAGGCGGTCGAGTTGGTGGTCACCTCGCAGTTCGGCTCGACCTCCATGCTCCAGCGCAAGCTGCGGGTCGGTTTCGCGAAGGCCGGCCGGCTAATGGACCTGATGGAGACCCGGGGCGTAGTCGGCCCCTCGGAGGGGTCCAAGGCCCGCGACGTCCTCGTCAAGCCCGACGAGCTGGAGGGGGTGCTGGACGACCTCGAACTCGTCGACAGATAGGGGGCACCGCCTCGCGCTGCCGTCATCCATCAAACGGCCCGGCCGCCAAGCCTCGCGCTGGCGTCCGGGCCGTTCGCTGCCGACGCCCCGCGTCGCCGGCATCGCTCTATCGGTACAGATAAATCGGGGTCGGGTCGACGTGGCCGCCCGACCGGTCAGTAGGCTGGGCAGCGCAGCTGCCGCCAGTAGTGCCCATCCAGCTCGCCGCGGCCGTGTGATCCGGTCTGAACTCGGGCTCGCAGTGAGTCAGGGTGGTCACGCGGTGGACCACGTCGGGGCCGTAGATCATCTAGTGCCCGCCGGTGCCAGCGAGGCCGCTCACCTGGCGGATCCGCTCGTCCCCGGCCGTGATCATCTTTTCAATCTCGGCGATGGCCGGTGTCGACGTCCAGGTCTCGGTGTACTCGTAGTGCGATTCGATCAGCCAGTCGGTGGTGTCAACGCCGTGTTCCTTCGCCGCGTCCCGAATCGCGTGCGTGGGGTACTCGTCCTCGCCGAGTTGCTTGAGCAGCCACCCGTCGAGCGCGGCGAACTCTGAGGCGCGGCGGTCCCACATCTCGGCCGCCTCCTGCGCCGGCCCTTTAGCGTCAACGACGCGCAGCAGAGCGGACTTCCACATGTTGTCCAGAGTCGTGTCCAGTGCCGCGTACGCCGTGCGCAAGGTCTCTCGGGCGTCGACGAACGCCTGCCAGTGCTCCGCCGGGGTGCTGTACGGGTGCCCGTCACGCCTCCCGAGCAACTGGCCCACCTGGTAGCCGAAGTGGGCCCGCGCCCACACCCTACGGACCAGGCCGATTTCGGTGTGCCGCTGCGAGCTGCGCTCCCAGTTCCGCTCGCCGTCGCCGTCGGAGGGGTGGATGTTCCGCCACTCCTCCGGCAGTTCGGGCTCCGGCTCCCGACCGGTGAACGGCTTGGTGCTGAATTCGTATCGAACGCCGCGCCAGTCACGGCTCTTGCGCACGTTCACCAAGTGCGGGTGGCGCCAGCCCGGTACGGGCAACTCGATGTCGGCCTGGCCGGTGGTGGTCGGCATGGTGGGGGGCTCCTCACGGGTTCGGGTCGGTTCGATGCCCTTGGCGCGCAGGTCTGCGTAGATCGCCTCCCGGCCGACGCCTGCGATACGAGCCAGCTCCGAGATGTTCCGGTTGCCAGCCCGCCAACAAGCCGCGACGAGGGTGGGGCGGTCGGTCGCTGCCCAGCGTCGCAGCGCGTCGAGGGTAGACGCGCGCACATCCTGGGATTCCATGCTCCACAGTCTATGTCGGATAATCCGACAGGTCTACAGTGTCGTTCTATCCGACAACTGGCGCGTCGAGAGGTTCGGAGCCCCACAGGATGCTTCGCAGGGAGCGCGGCGCGCTCCACCAGGCGTCGCCGTTACCCGGCACCGCCCTATCAGTACAGATACAACACACGAGCGATGAGTGCGGGGCAGGTGAGTGCCTGCTGACTAGTGCCCATCGTCGTGAATCTCGCAGAACGGGTCGCCTGCGGCTAGCCCGCCGTCGAGTACGCCGAGCAGGTCGACGCGGTGCTCCACCTGGTCCCAGGCTTCGATGCAGGTCGGATCCGTGGGACAGGCGACCCGCACCTCGAGTTGCGCGGACGCCGGCTCAGGCTGGTCGAACCGCAGGTGCAGGATGTGCAGTCGGCCGTGGACCCGTCCCTCGTCGTCGAGCTGGTCGCCCCAGGCAATCAGGGCAGCAACGTCGGCACCGACGCGGAACGCGGCGAAGTCGGCGGCGTCCGCCGAGACCGGACGGATCGGAGGCGGAGCGGCGAGCATGCGGCGCAGGTCGTCGTTGCTTGTCACCGAGGTCACGCTCGTGACCGTCCGTCGGGCTCCCCGCCGAGGCGATCGAGCACCTGGTTGAGACGGCGGGCGTCGGTCTCCGCGCGTTCGGTGGCAGTGGCGAGTTCGCGCTCCAGATGGGCCGAGCGGTCGGCCTGCTGTCGCGCGTCGCCCTGGGCCTCGTCACGCTGCCGGCGGGCCGCTTCCAACTCGACCGCCAGCCCGGCGGCTCGCTGCTCGGCTGCGTCGCGGCCCTGGCGGGCGTCGTCGGCCTGGGCAGTCAACTCGTCAACCTGCCGGCGTAGGCCCGCGCGCTCGACGTCGGCAGCCTCCAGCCGACCTTTCAGTTCGGCAACCTCGGTCCGCGCGGCCGATTCGCCAGACCGCGCGAGGTCGAGTTGCTCGCGCAACGACCGGGCCTGCGTCTCGGCGTCCGACTGAACGCGGGTCAGTTCCTCGCGCAGCAGGCGAATCTCCGTCTCGGCGGCCTCTCTGCGCTGGGTCTGCTCCCTCGCCGTTTGCGTCGCGGTCGCGGCGAGCGTTTCGGCCCGGCCGCGGGCCCGCTCGTGTTCGGCAACGCGGCTGTGCGCCTCAGCGACCTGCTGGTCAGCTTCGCGGCGCGCCGTGCGCGCCCGCTGGTCGGCCTCCTCGGCGCGAGCGACCGCCTCAGCCCGCTCCTGCGCGGCCTGCCGGGCGGTCTCGGCCGCCGACCGGGCCGTCCGTTCCGCCTCCTCGGCCCGTTCGTTGGCGTCAGCGGCCCTCTGGCTGGCTTGCCTGGTAGTGCCCATCGCCTCGGTGACCGTGGTCGACAGGGCCTGCCGGATCTCGACGTAGAGCTCGTGCAGCTCGACAACCGGGGCGGCCGCAGCCTCGGCGCGGTCCAGCAGCCGGGCAACGACGTCGAGCGGGCCGGCCGTGCCGGCGGCCTCCAAGGCGGCACGCTCAACCGCCGCCATCTCCTTGCAGGTCCGGCCGTCCCACCTGCGGTCCGGGCAGTAGGAGAACTTGGGGCCACGACCGACTCTCACCGGCAACCGCCAATCGCAGACGCTGTAGCCGCACGGCGGCCCGGTGCGCTCCTGCGGGGGCGGCCACTCGCTCGTCGCCGGAATGCTCACTGCGTGACTCCTTGCTCTCGGTGCCGCGTCCCGGACGGTCGGGCCGGTCGGTCGTGGGACGGATGGTCCATCAAAACAGCACGGCATGGGCGGCCGGCGCCCCCCGGCTGTGGCGCATCCCGGGCGGTGACGAACGGGGAGCAGGGCCAGGGCGTCACGGCGCGGGGCGAGGTGTGCTTGGTGCAGGCCGCGCAGGCGAGCTGCTGGCCGAAGTCGATGAGTGGAAACGTCGTCGGGTAGTGCTGAACGAGGAGGTCAACGAGGTCGGGGCGGGGCGTCGTGTCGACCGGCGGGGGGTCGATCGTGCACGTGACCACCCTGGTCTGCGTCGCGCTGCTGGACCACCCAACGAGTTCCTCGACCACGACGACGCGCCGGGCGGCACGCTGCTCGATCCGGATCTCGTGCCGTCCGCTGACGCGGTGTAGTTGGTGGGCGCCGAGCCAGCCGGCCACGGTGGCGACCTCGTCGTGGGCGCCGAAGAGGAAGTGGTAGCTGGGCAGGGCCCACACGGTGGGGCCGGGTTCGTCGGCACCGAGTCGCACCGCGCGGCGGGCTTGGGCCCGCGCGGCCTTGCCGGCGTCCCGCAGGGTGGCCTCCGCAGCGGCTTCGCGCCGGCGCTCGGCGATCTGCCGGTCGACGACATCCGGGTTGACGGCGTACGCGCGCACCTGCACCTGCTCGGCGTCCGCACGGGTGCGGTGGCGCATCGACAACCCGGCCGGGCCCCACGAGGCCCAGCGCTGCCCATCGGGGATGTCGCCGGCGCCGCACCAGTAGGTGCCGCCGACGACGGCGTCATCGACTAGGAGGTGGAAGTCGTCGCCGGGCTGGTCCGTTGAGCCCAGATCGGACCAGCGCGGATCTGCGGGACGGCGGCTGACGGTCATCGTCGCGGTGCCCTGCACGGCTCACACCCCTCTCTCGGTCGGGTCGGACGGCCGAGACGTATCACCAGCCGGAGCCGCCTTCCGCCGGCGGCGGGCCGCCGGCCCCCAGTTCCGCAGGCTGACGTAGTTCGGAATCCAGAACGCGTGAGCATCGGCGGGCACCGACTCCGGCCGCATGGTGGGGGCGCTGCTGATGCACCCGCGAATCTGCGGGCCGGTCAGCGCCCTGCGGCTGGACAGCAGATGCTCGGCGACGGCGAGCACCGCGCCGTAGTGGTTGAGCACGAGGTCGAAGGCCAACTCCCACGACCGGGCGATGAGGTCCAGGACGGTGACGCCATCGGATGCCGCGTGCCAGTCTCGAGCTGCGGCGCGGATGTTGGTGACGTCGCCGTCCTGACTCGCCTCGGCGATGCCCCACCGCTCGTCCGTGCCGGCCACGTCTTCGGCGATCAGGCCAGCGCAGGAGATGGCGATCGACTCCAGCGCCGGGAAGCCGCCACGGCGCGGGCGCAGCACGACCACGCCGACGCCGTCTCGCGGCGCAAGGGTGGCGTAGCGCACGGCGATGCCGGTGAGCGTTGCGACCACCGCGTGTCCCGCCTCGTGGACGGCCGTGGAGATCCTGTCGTGCTCGGCGGCGATGTTCGCCGGCGGGATGCCGGGCGGCGCGTTGACCATGGAGTCCACCAGCTCGCTCAGCCGTCCGCCCGGACCTGAAAGGCCCGGAACGCGGCGTCACGGTGAGGGGTGAATCCGACGCCGCGGGTGGAGACGCCGTTGAACCAGCGGATGGGTAGGGCGGCCGGCTTCAGGCCGGGGCGGCCAGGCGCCAGTTGCAAGGCAGACATCTTGCAACTGCTGCGCAGGACAGTGAGCTCGTCCATCGCCAGACCGTCCCGCAGCTTGACGTTCCCCCCGAACTCGCTGACCAGCAGCGATGTGGTGTCGGCGATGATCGCGACGCCGGCCCTGCAGGCGGTCCGGTGGATCTGGTCGATGAGGTACCGCGCGCGCCTGTCGCTGGCCAACACTGCGGGGAGTCCTGCGAGGACCAGCAGGATCAGCGGGTGGTCGGGGGTCGGAATAAGCATCTGCTGACCTGCGGCCTCCTGGCCGCGCTGGTTGATGATCCCGGCGACTTCCGCGAGCAGGTCGACTGCGGTAGCGGGCGTGACGGCGGTCGGATGTCCGGCGGCGGCCAGGTCGTCGAGGCCGGTGGGGTCCACGCAGTAGGCGCGGACGAGTTCGTCGCCGGCGACGGCGGTTAGGGCGCCGCGCAGCAGCTCGACGGTTCCGGCCGAGCTGTCGCCGCACACGAGGTGGTGGATCGTGCCGCGCTCGTTCCACAACCGCCAGGTCGCCGGGGTGTGATCGGCATAGAGCCCGATGTGCAGGGTTCCGCTGGCCTGGTCGAACGCGGACGCGCCGGGGTGGTCCACGGGGTGGTACAGCGGGCTGGTGTCGTCGACCCGGGTCAGTCGGATCAGGTTGCCGATTCCGCCCGGCCCCGCCTCGATGATGAGCTGCTCGATCGGGCGTTGCAGCCCGGCGGCGATTCGGGCCCGCTGCGCCCGTGCGTCGTCAATGGTGTGCCGGCCGGGGGTCAGCCGCAGCAGGTACTCGTCGACGCCGGGCCGGATCTGCTGGTGGGTCTCCAGACGCGACCCGGGCAGGGTGTAGGGCGCGATCAGGTGCTGCCAGATCGTCGGTAGGTCGGCTTGGTCCAGATCGAGCTCGTCGTCGCCGAGGGTCGACGCGGCGGCGCGCAGGGCGAGCATCATGACGCGGTCGCGGCCGGCGTCGGTGAGCTGATACCTGCCGAGGACGTCTCGGCTGATCAGTCCGGCGGCGGTGGTGCTGGCGAGTGCCGCTTGGACGCCGGCTGCGCTGATGCCGGTCCGGTTGACGATGTCCTGCAGGCGGCGGGCACCGACCGCGATCGCGGTGAGCACGGCGACCGACTGCCGGAGCCGGCCGTCCAGCGGCGCCGGCGGGAGCGGTTCGGCCTTGGGGGTGGCCAGCTGCGCGGTCCGCAGGGCCGCCGCTTCGGCCTCGCGGCCGATCGCCCACAACCCCTCAGGGGTGATGCGGTGCCGCACCCGGCCGGGGCCATCCTCCAGGAACTCCTGGATGGCCCAGCCACGGACCACCGCCATCTCGACCGGGGGGTCGCCGGCGGCGCGCGTCGTCGCGGTGGACGGTGAGCCGTCGACCGGGAGCGCGGCCAGGAACTGGGCCTCCCTGGTGGTGGGTCGGCCGCCGGGGATCCGGCGCTGCGGGCGGGGCGGCTCAGTGGTGCTGGTGGGCGCGTCGCCCATGTCGTACCTCCTCAGGTCGGGGGGTGTGCCGATCGCCTGCGCGAGCAGGGGATGGATCGGCTGACGGGAAGAACGGAGCCGCCCCCGGCGGGTCGCGCGGCGGTGGACGCGAAGCGGTCGGGGGTCATCGGTAGAGCACGGTCGGGTAGCCGTGCGCCCGGAACCAGTCGTCGAGCAACTGGGCGATGTCGTTCGAGCTCGCCTGGTCGTCGTCGGCGTCGCGGACGTCGGCGTAGAGCTGGCGCACCGCGTCCGGCGGGACGTCCGGCAGCGCGGCGATGTCGGGATCCACCGTCTGTCCTCCCCTCGACCGTCCCGGCGACCCGGGGACACCATCAGGCTAATGCAGAATCACGTAATTAAGGTACCAACATGTTTCACGCATAATTTTAATTTAGACAGGAAGACAGCATAGGATAATCACTGTTATCCTATGGAGATGGCGAACCCTCCGCGCGGCTCCCAGCTGGGCCACAAGTCGACGATCGCCCTGCTGCTGATCGCGGAGGCCGGCGGCCACGAGGTGCGCTTGCGCGACATCCCGGCCGCCGACCGGCGCTTCGTGCACAGCAAGTCGCTCGTGCTGGAGCAGATGGGGCTGATCAGGCACGGCGCGCGCGACCTCAACGGCGACCCCGACCCGGACCACTACCGGATCTACAGCCTCACCGAGCTGGGCCGCACCGCCGCCGAGCTGATCCGCGCAGCGGCCCGATGATCGTCACCGCCGCGCTGACCGCGAAGAAGGAGAGGCACGTCTGATGGGCTACGTCATCATCCGGCCGACCGCCGACGCCGACGAGTACGTCATCTGGTGCACCAGCTCCGACCAGCCGGTCGCGGTCGGCAACCGCGTCGAGATCGCGGCCGACGCCGCGGCGATCGAGCCGGACCGCGACGACATCGACGCCCGGCTCGACCACGCCGACCTGCACGGCTCGTCGATGATCCCCTACCCCTTCGGCTGGTGGGACGACGACGGCTTCCTCTACCAGCAGCGCGGCATCCTGCCGCGCAACCGGCTCGCCGAAGCGGCCCACCTGCTCGCCACTGGCCGCGACGCCGAGGTGTGGGCCCTGCTGCAGCCGTTCGAGGACAGCGAGAAGGAGCGCGATGCCTGACCACGACCACCAGCCGACCCGCGAGCATCTGATCTGCGCTGTCGCCGAGACCAGCACGCTGTGGGACCGCTACGTTCTCGCCGTCACGCCCCACGACGGCGGCCAATGGGTCATCGAGCACCGCAGCTGCGGCCTGTTCTGGGACCGCCACCACACCTGGACACCCGGCATCGCCAACGCCGCCCGGTTGCCCGAGGACAAGGCGCGGCGGCTGGCGGACCGCCTCGCCGTCGACCTCATCACCGACGGCATCGCCGCGACCGAGACACTGCGCGGGCTTCAACACTGACCAGGCAACGCCCCTACGCCTCCGGAGGAATCACGTGACCATCGACGTCCAGCTCGTCCCGGGCTACAACCAGACCGTGCTCCCGGGCAACAACCACAGGTTCGAGGGCCGCCGGATCGTCGGGGCCGACATGTTCCGCGTCGACATGACCGTGATCGTCCCGGCGACGCCCAGCGAGGTGCGGACCCGACTCGAGGAGAAGAACCTGCTGCCCGAGCACGTCACCCCGGGCCAGCCGTACGGCCTGATCCTGATGAGCTCGCAGCTGGTCGAGTGCATGTACCTGACCACGCCCGCGCTGGTCGAGGCGTACCGCGACAAGCCATTCCAGCTCCCACAGGGCCAGGGCATCGTCTACGGCGGCTGGCCGAACGCCCACGGCGGGCCCATGGAGGACCTCCTGCCAGCCACGACCTGGTTCCCGGGCGGCGTCGGCATCCTCGACGAGATCAAGGGCATCGACGGCGCCACGGTGACGATCTACGAGTACACCGTCGACAAGGCCCAGGCATACAACCACTGGGCCGAGCCGGTCGGTGAGCGGATCACTATGGTCACCTACCACTGCGACCGCTGCCACACCCCGGCCCCGTCCGACCTGAGCGAGAAGATCGAGAACCGCGGCCCCAACGAGCGCTACATCGCGGCCCTGAACGCGCGCAACCACACGCGCGGCACCGACGGGCACTGCAAGGTGCCCGACGGCAAGATGGAGCAGGTCGTCTCCCGGGTCGCATCCGAGATGCGCGGCCGCACCATCGAGCTGCCCGGCCCGGCGTCCTCGTGCGCGGCCGAGGAGGGCTGCGCGCAGGTCCGCGAGGCCCGCGCCGCGACGATGCTGCTCGCCAGGGCATGAGCCTGTTCTGGGACCGCCGCAACACCTGGATGCCGGCGCCATGCCCCAGCGGCCGCCCGGCGTGATCAAGCACGACAAGCAGACCGACGACACGCCGTGAGACCGGAGGCACCCTGATGCAAGACCGACCCGACCCCGACCCCGCGGGCTTCCCGATCGGCGTCAGGGCCGACGGCACCGAAGCGCTGCACCACCCGCCGCTCATCGGGATCCACATGATCCGGGACGAGGCATGGGGCATCGCCACCGGCGGTGGCAAGACCAACCAGGCCCGGCAACTGCTCGACAAGCTCATCCGGGCCGGCCGCGCGACCATCGTCCCGTTTGACCCAGACCTCCTGCCCTCCGGCACGAATTGGCGACGGCCTTTCGCCCGCCAGGTCGAGACCCTGCCCAGCGGCCCCGTCCGCCGACCGCCGGTCGCTGACCAGAAGCCTCACCCCGCCGCGCCCCCGGTCGCGCTGCGGCCGGGCGAGACGTGGGGCCGGGTAACTCTCAACGAGGACTCCGAGGCCGCCACCTGGCCTGCGGTGTACAACCCGCACGACCGCGACGACAACGACTTCCTGCGGCCGCGATTCACCGCCATCCAAGCCGAGCAACTGCGTCGGCACCTGGACGCCGCAGCCGCCGGCGAGATGGACGAGCCGATCGACACCCTGTCGTGGGACGCCGACACCCTGGTGCACACCAGCACCGGCTTCGCCCCCAACGGCACCCGCCTCGACGGCGAGGAGCCGGATCCACCCGTACGCATCCAGCCGGACGAGCGCGGGCTCTACCAGGTCACCGGCTACGGCATGAGCTGGGACGTCGACCCCGCCACCGTCGGCCAGACCCCCGCACCGGTCAAGGTCCGGTTCCAGGTGGGCGACGCGGTGCGGCAACTCGGTGACGGGGAGCCTTTCGTCGTGACCGTGCTGGAGATCGGCACGACAGACCAGTGCGCCTGCGACGACTGCCTGATCGAGCCGCAGACCTTCCGCTACCTCCTGCCCGACTCGGGAGACGACGAGTGGGCGCACATGTACGAGTTCGAGCTCTTCTGGCGCCCGGACCACGACTGATGACTCGCAGCGGGTCGGGCGTGGAGAGCTTTCAGTTCCGCGAACTGACCGACGAGGACCTCTAATCTGCTGAAGCGCACGGCACGGGTGACGCGCCGTGCCACCCCCAATACCGAGCCCGCGACAGGCTGCCCCAGATCCCGATCGGAGAGACGAGCCCATGAGCGCCGTACCCAACCCGGTACCCAACCCGTACCCGGACCCGCCGCAGCACCCGGTGACATTCGCCGACGCGCAGAGGGTGAACCCGCTGGACCTGGCCCGCCGAGTCGGCGACGTGCTGCGCTGGCTCGGGGACACCTCCCTGGCCACCGATGTTCCGCCCGGCGACCCGCGGCGCGTCGAGCGGCTGGAGCTGGAGTTGGAACACCTCGCGAGCATCCGCGCCCTGCACCACGACCTCGGCCGCAGCACCGCGAACCGGATCCACGTCGCGGTGATCAGCGGCGCCACGGCCGAGCAGGTCACGCTCGCCACCGGGCTCAGCCTCGCCGAGGTCACCGCAATCTGGACCGCATGGTCGGACGGCCAGCGCCAACTCGAACGCGACCTGCCCCACCTGCCGCAGCACACCGCGGCCTACGACTACGTCGCCGCCGTGCTCGCCGCCGGTCTCGCGTCTGCGACCGCGTCTGGCGACGGTGAGGTCGACCAGCAGGCGCCCCGCGACCGCACCCTGGACGCCGCCGCGCGGATCGGCAACGGCGACCCGATCACCGCCGCCGACGTGCGTGCCCTGGCGCAGGGCCTCCTCGACATCGCCGGCCTGGCCATGCCCGACACCTACTTCGCCACCGACTCCCGCTGCGAGCTCGCCCGCGCGGTCCTGGCCAGCCAACCGCGGTAGCAAGGACCGCGCGGTCGAGATGCTGCACCCCGGACTGTTCCGCACCGGCCCCCACTGAAAGAGGAGCACGTGAGCACGACACCCGATCTGAGCACCGAACCCCCGGGCTTGCCCGCCGACGTCGCGGCCCGGGTCCGCACGCTGGCCGACCAACTTCATGGCGCCCTGCGTGACGAGATGCTGCGCAAGGACCCGGCACCCGAGGTATTGGCGCTCTGGCAGACGGCCAAGCTGATCAACGCCGCTGCCGGCGGCCTGGACGACCACGGCGAGCCGGAGACGAGCGTGCACACCTCGCGCTGGGTGGAGGTGGCGTTCAACGCCTCGGACATCGCCGACACCGCCCTGCGGATCACCGGGTCCCGGATGAGCCTCCCCGACGCGGCCGCGTACGTCGAACGCGCCGACGTCGACGCACTGGACGTGCCGTTCAATGCCGCGACCGCGTACGCCGCCACGGTCGAGCTGACCCCGGCCCACGACGGCGAGGACTACGCCCTGCCGGTAACCGTGGCGGTCGCCGGGGACCCCGAACGCACGCTCACCGTGGCCGGGCGTCCCAACCCGCGCCCGTACACGGCGGGGCAACTGCTGCGGGTCGCGCACCACCTGGACCGCCTCGGCGCTGCCCTCGGCGACGTCGTCATCGGTGCCTCGATCGACAAGCCCGCCGACGATGGCGGGCAGTGACCGGTCGCGCCGGATGCGCGCACTCGCCAGGGACTTGGAAGGCCAGTACGGCACGCGCTTCGAGGCCGTCTACGACAGCGGGCCGAACTGGCGCCTGGACTGGGCCGACGGTCCGAGCTACGCCACGATCCGGAAGGTCGTCGACGCGGCTGAACTGTCCGGTGCGACGCTACGGCTCTACCGGGGCCATAGCATGAAGGCGATCGCCCTCACGGCGATCCGGATGGCCGCTGCCGGCAAACTCGGCCGGCACGACGGCGCGGGGGCCCGGTCCGGGCCGCTGTGGATGGTCGAGTCGGAGCTGACCGGCACCGACTTCCCCGAACGACCGGCCGACGACCTGCAAGCAAAGCTGGCAGAACTACTACTCACCCACGCAACCGTGGACGGGTACCTCGACGACCGGCTCATCGCCTCACTGATCCGGAACCGGGGCCTCGGATGGCTGGTGGAGGAGGCCGCTCACGCTGGCGTCGAACTGCCGCCGCTGACGTTGCTATCGGCCCGGTACGCCGCTCCAGCGGACGCGGTGCAGGCGGTGGCCTGGCGCGAGCGAGCGGAGCCACTGCCGGTCCGGACCGCCGTCGCCGCGGCGATCGCCGACGACCAACTGACGGAGGCGGCCGCGATCGCGCTGGTGGCCCTGCTTCCCGAATTGCGCGCCGAGGTCGAGCGGACGGAGGCGGCGGCGGCCGCCGCCGCTCGTCGCGCCGGCGTCGCACCAGAGTTGGTCGACGCCGCGCCCGACCGGCACCACGGGCCGCAGAGGCGAGTCAACCACGGCGGCGGGCAGTGACGACGGAGACCTCCCCGGCCCTTTCGACCGGCCCAGCCGGTGAGCTCGCCACCGCAACCCGGGAATTCGCCGCGTGGGCGGCCGGCCTGCCCGGACTGCCACCAGACGACGGGAGCCGGTACAGCATCCGCCGGCTCACCGTCGCGTGGACCCTCGAGTCCTGGCGTCGCTCCCGGCACACCGCGATCGCGCACCGCCGAGACCTCTCCATCTTCTTAGACTGGTGCGTCCGCGAGCGCCTGGACCCGCTTGACGCTCGGCCCACCGATCTGGCCCAGTTCCAGGTCTGGCGCGAGTTGGGCGCTGGCGGCCGGGCCGCCAAACCGAGCACCGTCGCCCGCGCCCTCGCCTCCGTGTCCAGCTGGTACACCCACCTCTTGGCGAACACGAACGGCCGGGTCGCTCACAATCCGGCCCTCGGGGTCAAGCGACCAAAGGTCAACGCGCGTACCTCCACCACCGCCGGCCTCACTCTGGACGAGGTCGACCTGCTGCTCGCCCAGGCCGACGCCGAAGTCGCCGACCGCACCGAGCGGTTGAAGGCCGCGCCCACCCAGCGCAGGCACGCCCGGTACCTCGCGGCGCTGCGGCATCGGGCGCTGCTGCGGCTACTGGCCGACCTCGGGCTGCGCATCAACGAGGCGCTCGAACGCGACATCGCCGACCTGAGCTACAATGCCGGCCAACGGACGCTGCGGTTCGTCGACAAGGGCGGCGACCAGCGCGAACGGGCGCTGCCCGCGCACACCCTGGAAGGGATTGACGACTACCTCGCCGCCCGCGCCGAGGCGGCAGGCAGCACGATCGATGCCCTGGTAGGCCCGCTGTTCGCCACGACCGGCGCCGACGGGACCCTCGGTCGGCTCGCCGAGCCCAACGTGTTCGTCTGGCTGCGCAGCCTCGCCGCGGCCGCAGGTATTCCGTCGGCTGGCCGGCTGTCACCGCACTCGCTGCGGCACGCCTTCGCGACCGGCGCCCGCTCGGAGGGCGTGCCGCTGGAGGACGTGCAGGACGCGATGGGCCACGCCGACCCGCGCACGACCCGCCGCTACGACCGCGACCGGCACAACCTCGACCGCGACCCCGCCCACGTGCTCGGCAAACGCCGAGCGTCCCGCCGAGTGGGGTCAGCCACACCGGCCGAGGCCCGCGAGGATGACCCGGGCACCGAGGGCGACGCGGCGTGACGATGCTGGACGCAGGGTCCTATCCGGTGGTCGCGGCCGCCTGGACTTCGGTTCCTCCTGACTTCGCCGCACCGGCGCTGCCGGCCAGGATGGCGAGGGTGCGCCCGGTCGGTAGCAGCAGCGTTGCGCCGCCTTGGTCGTCCACCGTGAGCACGATGCCGTCGACCACCGCGCGGCGGCCGGCCGGGGTCTCCTCGACCGGCACGTCGCCGCCGGCGACTACCGCGGTGTCGACGTACTGCACGTTGCGGGCGTAGCCCTGCTGGCCCCACTGCTTGCCCGGGTTGGGCTGGCCGATCAGGTGCGCCCACGACGTCGACGGGCTGCCGGCGAAGCGCACCTTGCCGCCAACGAAGTGAGTGTTGGCCAGGTCGATGTCGTAGACCGCGACCACGGTGTTGTCGTAGACGCCGGCGAGGACGTCGCCGAACTCGGCCAGGCGGTGCTCGGCGATGGTCGCCCAGTCGCCCAGCACTGACCACTCTGGCGTGCACCCGGACTCGCCGGCGAGCACGCGAGGCCAACTGTTCTTGACGTGGACCAGGATCACGTTGCCTCCTTCGGGGTTCTGCCTCCCCAGGCAGAGCGCGGAGGTTTCCCGCCGCGGCGCGGCGCAGAATAAGTTGTAGGAACTACGGCAGAAGTTAGCACAACTCTTGAGTGATGGCGGATCTTGTGCGACGGTCGATGCAGAAAGCGCACCGGCGAGCTCGCCCGCGGCGCCGACCACATGAGCCGACCGCAGGCCACAGCGCTGGTCGCCCTGACCGACGACGGGCGGGCCCCGCATCGCCGGCGGCCGCTACTACTACTGGCACGAGACTGACGGAGATTGACATGCCCCCGATCCTGCAAGCACTACTCGTTCCGGCCGGCGGCCTGCTGCTGTTTGCGCTGCTGGTGCCGATCATCTCCCGCCGAATCGACGGTCCCAACGCGCCGATCGTCGTCGTCGACCGGCGAACCTACCGGCTGGCCCAGAAGCGAATCACCGCCGCCCTCGACCAGGACGACCTCGTCCGTGCACACTTCGGCATGACCGCGCTGCGACTCTGGCTCAAGCACGAGATCCGCACCGGCCCGAAACGGCGGCGGCGGGAGTACGCGCACGCTCTTGAGCAGTGGGAGCTGCGCGCCGAGCAGGCCGGGTTCGCCGGCATCGTGGCCAACTGAGGAAAGGACTGCCCTTCCAACGACGCCGCTCGGTGGCTCGCCACCCATCGCACCGCGACGGTACGGTGACGTTTCGTAGGTACCGCCTGGGGAGGACGTGCCACGTGGCCGGTCGCAGCAGCAGACGTCAACGGCGCGAGCCCGTCCGGCATCCGATCCCACCGGGGCGGCTGACCGCCCCGCCGCGGCGGGAGACGCCGGATCCGGACGACCCGCGCCTGCCTCGTTTCGAGAGCAGCGGAATGGCGGCGGCGCTGATCAAATGTCCGGTCGAGGTGGTGCCGCTGTTCGCTGCGCTCGCGGTGGTACACCAGGAGATGAGCGGCGCCAGGCCCAACAGTTGCCTGCCGGTCTGCTATCAAATCGCCGCTGGCCTCGGCCACCTCGGGTTCGACATCGAGTTGATGGCCGCGTACGCGGAGGTGACCCGGGGCGGCATCCGCCACGCCAACCTCGGGGTACGAGGTCCCGCCGTTGTCCGTCCGGACTGGACGACCAACGGGCACAGCGTGTTGTGGGCGGCGCCGTTCAACCGGCTGGTCGACCCCACGGTGGTTCAGCACCCCGAGCTGTTGCGCCTGGCTCACCAAGACCAGCAGAAGGGCAGCGCCCCGCTGGTCATCCACCTTGACGGCGGCCGGAAGCAACTCCTGCAGGGCGGCGTGGGGGTGGTTCGGGATCCGTTCTTCATCACGTACCTGGCCCAACCGCAACACACTGCGGCGTTCGACCCCTGGTTCGGCGAGTTCCGCGAGGCCCTGGACTACGGCGCTCTCGGCCTCGCCCACACCACGCTCGAGCTCATCACCGCGGCGAGGGAGCTGCGCGACCTCCGCGCACTGACGCCCCGCTACCCCTCGCTGGGCGCTCTGCTCACCGGTGGAAAGGAACTGCCGCCGCTGCCTGCCGAGCCGCCTCCATCGTGGGTACGCCTCGTGGGCGAGGCAGCGGACCGCGCTCCAACCGACCAGAGGGACAGCGTTGTGCGTGGCGAGGAGGCCGAGGCCGGATGACCAGGAAGAAGCCAGCGCGGGTGCCGCCGGTGACCGCCGATCGACTGCTGCGCGGGTGGTCCGGACCGGGCGGGACCCGCATCCGCTTAGCAGCGCCCGGCGATTCGCCCGGCGTGGCGGAGTTGCTCCTGCTGGCCGACGGCATGGGCCTGGACCCGGCCGTCGAGCAGGGCATCAACGCCGGCACGGTCGCCTCGACGCTGCTGACCGGCTTGAGGCAGGGCACCTCGGAGATGCTGCGCCCGATCGCCGAGGCCGCAGCCGCCGGCCGGCCCGACGAGGCCATGCCCGGGTTGGTGATGGTGTTGGTCGCCGAAGGGAGCGACGGGCGGTTGCAGGGCGTGCTGCAGGCTGTCCCGCCGGGCAACGTGTTGTCCGAGGCCCACGCCGCCGGCGTACCACTGCCCCTCGCCCTGGTCGCCGCCACGAAGACAGCAAAGATCCAAGGATTGGCCGTCGCTGAACACGCCCGCGGCCAGGGCCTCGGTGAAACCCTGCTGCGCCGGGCGGTGCGGACCTACTTCCAACTGGGCTGGCTCCTGGCCTACGGCCAGTTCTCGGCCGGATCCGGCCTGGAGGACTACTACACAAGGCAGGGCTTCACCGTGCTGCCCGCCGGCGAGGGCATCGACCTGGACCGGATCAGCGTGCCAGTAGTGATCCGCCACGAGCCTGGCGAGCGACTGTTCACCCGATGGCGACCGGCCGGAGTTCCGGCCTAGCAGAACTCGCTCGCGCGCTCCCAACGATGACCTGACATTGAGACGTCAAGCGGTTGACAACTTATCCCTACAGATGTCAACCTATTTACATCGACGGACGTCAGGGAGAGGTCAGCATGTCCAAGGAGACCGTGGTCGTGCCGGAAGTCGCTGTGGCTCGCTACCAGGCGCCGCGGGTAAGTGCCGTGCCGGTGGCCGAGGTGATCTCGTCGACGCCGATCGCCGGCCGGTCCGCGCCTGGGCACTACCAGCGCGTGCTGCTCGACGTGCGTTCCGGTGAGTTGAGCTTCTTCGAGAGCCCCGAGCATCTGGAGCCGTGGCGCCCGGAGTGGACGGCGATTAACGACGTGCCGCGCGAAACGTGGGAGCGGTGGCACCCCGGCGCGCTCTTCTCCCCGTACGGGGGGCCGCACCAGTGGTTCGAGCCGGTGCCGGAGTTGCTGAGTTGGACCATCGACTCCGGCGTCAAGCAGTTGCCGTATCTGGACGCCGCGGCCTCCAACGCGCTGCTGCAGGAGTTGGTGCCGTACGCGCAGGCCCTGTTGGACGGGCTGTTCGATGCTGGCGGCGACCTGGACTGGTCGGCCGACGCCGCCCGGGCGGGTCGGAACATCGGCCGGCTCTGCTCGCGGGACCGCAAGGCCGCCGGCCCTGAGGTGGACCCCGAACTGGTCGACTACGGCGACATCGTCCGGCGTTTCCCGCAGGTGTACCGACCGGCGCTGCTCCGGTTGTCGCTGGACAAACTCGCCGGCGAGTGTGAGTACATCACGCGGTTCCTGGGCTCCAACGAGCACTGGTACCCGGAGATCAAGAAGGTGTACGGGAGGCCGTCCAACGACGGAACCTGGGTCCACCTGGACGTGATGGGCGTGCGGGCGTGGTACCGCACGGTGCTCATGAACGGCGACCCGCGCCCGCTGCGCAACTTCGCCGACTGGGATGCCGAACACGGCAGGCTCGCGATCAGCGAGATCGCGGCGACCACCACCGACGCCCAGTTGGACCGCTGGGTCGACCTGGAGGAAGCGCACGCCGCCGGGCATAACCTGCGGCTGCTGGGCGCCCAGGAGGCCGCCTACAACCACCGGGCCCGACTGCGCGATCAGGACTGGGACCGGTTGGCGGTGGTCGGCGCCGAGGTCGCCCGCCTGGAGCGGGAGTTGGCCGAGGCCCGCGGTGCCCGCCTGGACCTGGTTCACAACGCGATCGCGTGGAACCGCAGCGACGCGGCCATCGGTGAGCGGGCACGAATGAGCCGGCAAGCGGTTTTCAAGATCCGCAACGGAGATAAGCCCGTCGACGAGTCGTAGCCAGGACCGGAGGCTGTGGCCCGCACCCCGTAGGGGGTGCGGGCCACAGCCGTTTCGCGGCACGGCGGTGGTCGCGTGCTGGTCGACCGGGGCAGGCGCCAGGGATGTAGAATTACACGTGTAATACGTGCTACATTGACGGAGGTGGAGATACCGCTTTCCACCACAGAATCGCCAGATCGGCGGCGCGGCGGCCCCCTCGCCTGGACAGCTTCCGGGGCCGACCGCCACTCCCTCGAAGGAGTTGCCCCATCATGCCCAACAGCAGCAGCGTCGGCACCTCGAACGCCACCGCCAACCCGCCCGGCACTACCCAACTGGGGGACGGCTGTGTCGTCCCGAGCCAGACCGGGCGGAGCGTCACCTGCGAGCACGGCCCTGACGTTCCCGACCACATCGCCGCCCGTCGCGGCGAGGCAGGGTACCAGCGGCGTAGGTGACGTTATTCGGCCAGCGAACTCCCCGCCCCGGTCCGCCGGGGACGGGGAGCTCGCTGGCTTTCACGAGACGGTGGCCACCCGGGCCGTTCGCCGTCCACGAGTCGCAGGAAGCGGCGGCGTCCGGAGGTGGAGAGACCGTGCAGAGGCCGCTTCGTTCCTTTGTTCAATCACAGGCCGGCGAAGGAGCGAGCATGGCGACAGCACCAGCCCAAGGCGAGGGCGGAGCCCCGGCCGAAGTCACGGGCTTGAGCACTGCCCAGTCGTACGCGGCGGGGATGACCACGGCGTGCGTCACGCTGGCGTCCCAGTCCGAGCAGTTCGTAGCGGCATTGGCCGGGCAGGGCGTCGAAGGGAACGCCGCGGCGGCGGTCGCGCGCGCGAAGGAGTTGACGGCGGCTGCCGGAGCGGCATGGGCCGCCGCGTGCACGGCCCTGGAGGGCCAGGACGTGGTCAGGCAGGCGTACGCGGCGGCCCCGGGTAGCGGAGACAAGACGTTCGTAACCGACGGTGCGACCGTCGCTGGCACCACGAAGCCGCAACCTGACCTGCCACGTCTCAATCTCTACCGCATCGGGGACCCGAGTCCCCACGGGTCGGATCCAGCCGCGACGGCTACGCGAGCCGATGCCGCCTCTCGGGGCAGGAACCTCGGCGAGGACGAGTTCTACGCCGCGCCTGGGCGAGTGCTCATCGGCGCCGCCAACGCCACCCCGTACCTGGACTGGAGCCGCGACCGGACAGGCGGCGGGTGCAGCTTCGAGATCGGGAACGGCGCCGATGCGCTCACCCTGGACCTGGACCTCGTTCAACTGCGGGAACTGCGCGACTCGCTCAGTGAGTCGCTCCAGGACTTCGACGGCTCCGCCAACGCCTTCACTCCGGTAGCGAACGGGGACGCCTACATAGACTGGAACGACTTCGAGTACGAACGGGGTTTCAGCCTGGCGGCCGGTGACGGTACGCGCGAGGTGCAGTTCTACCTCACGTACCCGCAGCTACGCGCGTGGCATGACCAGCTCGCCGCTGACCTTCGCCGAGCCGGCCGCTGATGAGCTCCGCCGACGACGGCAAGGCGGCGTTGGCCGATCAGGATCAGGCCGACCCGGCTCAGGGGTCGATTGCTCCGGCTGACCAGGTCGAGGCTTCCCCGGCCGACCGCGACCACTCGGCGCTGATCGTGCTGGTCGGAGCGGCGGGCTCCGGCAAGTCCACGTACGCCCGGCGGCACTACCGCGCGATCCAGGTGTACAGCCTGGACACTCTGCGCGCGGTAGCCAGCGACGACGAGTGCGACCAGGATGCCACCGCCGACGCGGTGGCGCTCATGCTCACCATCGTCGACATGCGGCTCTCCCGACGCCTCACGACCGTGGTGGACGCCACCAACGGGGTGCCCGAGGAGCGGGCCCATCTGATCGCCATCGCGACCCGGCACGCGGTGCCGGCGGTGGCAGTGGTCCTCGACACCGACCTGCAGGTGTGCCTCGCGCGGCAGGACGAGCGGCCGGGCCCGAAACTCGGGCAGCGGTGGGGCCGCGCCGTCCCCGCGAGTGTCGTGCAGAACCAACACGCTCGTATGAGGGCCAGCATCGCCACGCTGCGGGCCGAGGGCTTCGCTCAGGTCCACCTCCTGTCCGGCCCGGCCCGGGCGGACCAGCTACGCGGATCGGGCGAGCATCGCTGATCGGCCGGTAGCAGCCACGCGACCGCCGCAGTGCTCTCGCGTTCGTCTCAGCAACTCCGGTACGACCCCCGTCAACTGAAGGGACGCCCGATGACCAGCAGTGATCTGCCCAACCTGCACCCGGAAGCCGTCGGACTCAGCGCGATCCGCGCATTGCCGGGCGGTGCCATGCGGCAATACTCGTCGGTCGAGTTCACACGGGGATGGAGCGGGGTCGAGCACTTCCTGCGCCAACTTCGCGCGTGTGGCTTCGTCCGGCCGTCAAACAGCGACACCAGCGGCTACGCCGTGCTCGACGTGCTCGACGCCGAGGGCGACATCATCCAGGACTACGACCTGCCGACCGCGATCGCGTTCCGTTACGTCAAGCGCAAGCTGAACCTGATCGTCGTGCCCGAGCCCGGAACGCCGCAGCGACCGCCCACGCCGGGGCAACTCGCGGAACTTCACTACGCGCTGCGACACGGCCGTATCGCCACACTGAGGACCCGCCGCGGCCGGCTCCCTCAGCCCGCGCAGCGCCTGGAGCAACGCGGCTGGATCACCGAGGCCGGCCAACTCACCGACATCGGCCGGGCGGTCGCCGAGCGGTACGAGCTCGTCGAGGGCGTCGTGCGCGAGATCGAGCAGGCAGAGGCGCCGTAGCGGCCTGGCGACCCTCCGGTCGCGGGTCGCGATCGGGTGTTGCCCCCGCCCTTAAAGGCAGAGACGACGAGAGGAAAAGGTAGGTGACGACAATGGCCGGTGGCCCACTTGGGCCCGCAGTCGAGGTGACGGGACTGCGGACAGCACAGGCATACGCGTCGGATATGCGCGATGCGTGCGGAGCGGTGGTCTCGCAGGCAGACCACGTCGTGGCGGTGATGGCCGGACAAGGCGTCGGGGGGCAGGCGGTGGCGGCGGTCGCGCGGGCCAGGGAGTTGACAGAGGCGGCCGGGACCGCGTGGGCTCACGCCAAGACCGCGCTCGATCGTCAAGACGTTGTCGGGGAGGCGTACGCGGTGGCACCTGACGCTGGAGGCAAGGACTTCGTGATCGACGACGCGGGCGGCTTGGGGCCGGCGCATCCGGGAGGCGAGCGTCGTGTTCCGAATGCCGCCAGCGGCGATCCAGCAGCCACGGCATCCGCCGGGCCTGCCGACGCGACGAGAGCTAAAGATCCACTGAGGCTCGCCAACACGATGGTGCTGCGCGAGGGGGAAACGTTCGCTGGCTCGGCCTCGGCGAGGGGCGAGGAGGGCCTGATGGTGCTCGCCGCGGCCGTGGATACCCCTGATGGTCGGGTCGTGCACGTCGCGGTTCCGGTGTACGAGGATGGCAAGGCCGACTGGAGGGGCGCTCACGCGCCGGCCCGGGAGTCTCGGGTCGACCCGGAGGACGGCGAGACCTACGAGATCGACACCTCCTCGGACGTGACAGCTGTCATCGGCGCCGATGCCGCCGCCGAACTGCCGGCGCGAGTCGATGACGTCATCACCACGGCGGCCAGCATCAACCGCGAGTACCGGCAGCTCGTCAAGCAGTCTGACCGCCTATACGACGAGCGGATGCAGCTGGAGATGGCCCGTTTCGGTGACGTTGCCGACGCTGACCTGCAACTGCGGCTCGACAACAGCGAAAAGCAGCACCACATGTACCAGCAGAGGCGGCGTACGCACATGCAGGAATGCGTCGACGCGCTCAGCCCTGACGATCGCGCCCGGTACGACGATCTGCAGCGCCGGATCGCCACGGCCGGCGCTGACTGGTTCGATCCGGGCCGGGAAGGGCTGGCGGCCGAGGTCTGCGGTTTGAGCGTCCCCGAGTACCGCGAGTTGGTCACGATCCACGCGAAGCCCTACCACACGCGTACCCGCGCCGAGCAAACGCGCCATGACGAGCTCAGCGGTGACCGCAAGCCGCCGCTGCTGGCCGAACAGGCCGCCATCGTCTACGGGCTCAGCGTCGATGAGTACCGGGAGTGGGAGGCGTTGGACAAGCTCGGTAAGCCCCAGCCCGCCGGACCGTACCGCCAAGCCCGTGGACGAACCCCCGAGCAGCAGGCCCGCTACGAGACGCTCTATAACTCACCCCGGGGTGCCACCGGCGCCACCCCGACGCAGACGGCACAGATGCGCAGCCAGTTCGACACCTACCAGGACGCACACCACTCCGACAAGCTGACCTGGACCGCCGAGCGTCAGCAGCGCGCGGACCTGGCCGTCCGGGCCCGACCGCTGGATCAAGCCGACGCCGCCCGGCTGGAGAAGATCACCACCGAGTACGACGAGATCAATGACCGCTGTGAGGCGCTGGGCGGCGAAACCAGCGCCCGAGCCGAGATCCCCGGCCACCACAACGCCAAGCTCGTCATCGAGGCCGTTCAGCGAGAGGAGGAGGGCGGCGTGGATTACCAGGTCCAGTGCGTGCCGCCCCACGCCGGCGAGGACTGGTCGCCGGGCGGCGACCCGTACAGGACCACCGCCGTCGGGCTGCGCAAGCTCGCCAAGACCCTCGCCAACCTCGGAACTGGCCAGTGAGCAGCCCCCGCGAGGGCGGTCAACTCCGCCCGCGGGCACCGCGCTCTGCGCCGAGACTGATCAAGGCCCCGCGAAAGGGGTGAACCGCAGCCATCCCGCCCATCTGCGCAGGTAGAGGTCCACGTCGTGTTACTGTCAGGGGGCAGGAGGCCCTTCGGGGTTCCCGCACCCGCCTTGGGGCCCGCTCACGCGGGCCCTTCGTGCATTCCAGGCACGGGATACCAGCACCGGGCGTGGTAGACGAGGGGTTCGACCCACGACCACATCCTCGCGCTCGCTGCGGTCGCCCGCTGGTCAGCCTCGGCCACGGTCGCCATCCGTCGGTGAAGAAACGTGATCAAGTCGACCGCCTGGACCAGCCGGGAGCTGTGCGACGCCGCGAAGTGCAACGTGTCGACGATCCGGTTGATCTGTCGCGACCGGTATCCCCCGGTGCCGTCCACCCGGTAGCGGGTCAGATCCGCGCGGTGCCGGGCAGGGTTGTCGACCTCGTCCGCGATCACCAAGGCCAACTGCTCCTCCTTGGCGGCGTAGGCGTCGACCCGCTCGAGTAGGTGCGATAGGACGACCTCGTGTGGCGCCTTGGGGTGTGGGTAACGCTGGCGTAGGCCGTGCCGATCGACGCCGCGCAGGATGATCGTGACGTCGTGCGCGCCGATCGCCTTCAACGCGGCGTTGTAAATCGCGATCCGGACTCGGGGCGGCACCGCCTGCCACGCCCGCCGCCCGTGGAACATGTCGTAGCCGTGCAGCTCGGCGTCGACAGGTACGCCGTGGACCTTCGCCGCGTCGGCCATCACCGAGTCCAGGGCCGTCGTCAGCGGGATCGCGACGCGCTCGGGCACGACCAGGGCGCCGATCCAGTACCAGCTGTCGGTGAAGGACTCATCTACGTACGCCAGCAACACCAGTCGAGCGTAGGGGCTGGTCATCGTCCTGGTGGTGAAGCAGATCGAGTGGCGTTTCGCTCGCCGGCGGGGCCCGCGCGAGGCCGCGGCTCCCGTTCGGGCTGTCGTACGGCGGCCTCAGAGGCTGCGCGAGCGATCGCTGAGACCGAATCGATGCACCCCGGCCAGCATGACGGCAGCCCCGAACTGGCCGTCCTGAGCGCCGACGGCCCGGTAGCGGCGCACCATCCTGAGCACCAGCCGGTGCCGCGCGGCGAGCACGTCACCCACCGCGCCGGGCGACGTGCCGTCCTGAACATCGGTGCGCAGTCTGGTGTGCAGCTCGTCGGCTATCCGATCCAGCAGCCCCGCCAACCGAGGATCCCGCTCAGCGCGGTGCAGGAGCCGGCGAGCCTCGCCGTCAACATCGACCTCCGCGCGATCCGGAACACCTCCGAGCCGACGCTCCTCATCCGTGATCATCAACCGACGGTAGTGCGGGCGGCGGGGATCGAGTATGGTGCCGCCGGCCGAGAGCACCTCGGTCAGCTAGCGACGGGGCATCCGTTGATCAGGTGGCTCGTACGCCTGTTCGGACTGTTCCCAGTCGTCGGCTGACCACCGGGTCCGCGCCTAGGATCGCGGTCGGGGCGACGACGGTACCAAGGGGCGCAGCCCGGCCCGCTGCACGAAGACGGTACGGCGCTCGACGGCAGTCCCGGCGCGGTCCAAGACGTACCCGTCGAGCCACAGCCACCCGTCGTAGGTCGCCCAATCGTGTACGCGGATCACCCTCAGCACGATCGCGCTCGCGCCGGCGAACTGGACGCTGGCTTCCCGGCCGATCCCGAGCACGTCGCCAGAGCGAGGCGTGCGGACTGGTCCGCTGCTCGTGCTCATCGCCCGCCTCGCAGGATCCGCAGGACGTACGGGCGAAAGAGTCGCTGGCGCTCGTGGTCAGCCTGAGGATGATGGTCCCCCGCCGCCGCCGCCGCCGGCGCCGGGGGCCGGCGCGGCGGCCGGCCCCGGCTCCCGCCCCCCGGGTTGTCGGCTCGCGTCCGGGATGCGGCCGCCATGGCAGGGCACGGCGCCGTCCGCCCGCACGCGGCGCAGCATCCGGTGTCGTCGCCGTGGTGGATGGCCAGCACGCCGTTGGCGTCGCCGACCCGCGCTGCGGCGAAGGCGCGCATCTCGTCTGCTCCCGATTGGTACACGCCCATGGGTCAGTCACCCGTCCGAGCAGGGTGGTGGAGCCACCGTCGAGTAGCAGGTCAGGCTCGTACCGTGCCGCCAGGAATGCGGCGGTGACGGTGTCCACCGCAGTGCCCCGCGCATCGGTGGGCCGGTAGCGGACGGTTGCCGCGGTGGTCGACGCCGTCACCACGCGGCCGGGGCGCCACGCGCCGCCGCGATGCACCCAGACCGGGTCACCATCGCCGTAGCTGCCGGTGCTGGCCACTTCTACGGGCAGGCGGGCTCCGGGAAGCTGGTCAGGCGAGGGCACGGGCTATCCCTGTGCCAGGAGAACCGGGTGCGGCGACTCGGTCAGAGCGATGGCCGCCAGTTGCCGAGTAGCGCAGCCGTCCACAGGGCGCCCGTCGATGCCTCGGCCTACCCAGCGGCCACCGCAGAAGTGACACCGAGCGGCACCGGAATGGGGGTCTATCTGATGCCGGCCGAACAGGCGGGCAGCGGCTTCGATCGGGTCGTCGGCCGTTGTGCCGACCATCCGCGGCACCACCATGGGTGTGCCTCCTCATGCCCTGAAACGAAGGACGGGAGCGCGGCGACCACGGGGGAAGCCTCCGCGCTCCCGTCGTCTTCGGGCGGGGATTGCCCTCCGTGACCGAAGTCCTACTGAGTATGGCGGTGATACTCTCACGGCACAAGTCTCACCCCAAGAGTATTCAGCCCCGACGGCACCCCGGCTTGGCTCGGAGTCTCAGGCTGAGACAAACTTGCGAGGTGGCCGAGCATTCCCAGGAGGTAAAGAGCGTGGCCGCTTCCCCGGTCGCTGGCCCCACCGTCTTTCGTCGCCAACTCGGACGACAGCTCAGGCGCCTGCGTGGCGACGTATCCGTCGACGCGATAGTTACGAACCCCCTGCTGGGTATCTCCCGGGCGAAGCTGTTCAAGATGGAGGCTGGGAAGCACCCGGTCAAGCCGCAGGACGTGGCCGTGCTCTGCCAGCACTACCAGGCTGCGGCAGGCGAGACCGAGGCCCTGACCGCCCTGGCGCTGGCGACGCAGGGCGACAGTTGGTGGCACGTCTACGGGGACGCCTCCGTGCCGGACTGGTTCTCGCTGTACCTCGATGTGGAGCCCGCCGCGGCCGAGATCCGCACGTACGAGGCGGAGCTGATCCCGGGACTCCTGCAGACGCTCGAGTACGCCCGTGCGGTCTACCGGGCGCGCAACCCTGACGCGGACCCGGCCGAGATCGAGCGGCGCGTCGCCCTCCGAATGGAGCGGCAGGCCATCCTGACCCGCGTTGACCCGGCGCCGCCGAAGCTGCACGTCGTACTGAACGAGGCCGTCGTGCTGCGCCAGGTCGGCGGGTCCGCCATCATGAACGCGCAGGTCGCCCGGCTACGCGAGGCCGCCCGCCTACCGCACATCAGCATCGACGTCCTGCCGCTGGGCGCCGGCGCCCACGCCGCGATGGAGACGGCCTTCGTCATCCTGACCTTCGCGAACCCCAGCGACGACCCGTCCGTGGTCTACATCGACACCCCGAGTTCGGCCGCCTACCTCCAGAAGCAGGTCGACCTCGACCGGTACGCGACGATCTTCGAGCACGTCAGCAAGCAATCCGTTTCGATCTTGGAGTATCCGGTATGACCAGTGAGCCAGAGCGGTACTACACGAAAAGCACCCGCTCGGGTGGCTCCGGTGGCAACTGCGTCGAATGGGCGTTCGAGCCGGAGGGCGTCTATATCCGCGACAGCAAGGACCCGACCGGCCCCGAGTTGCTCACCACCTATCCGGAGTGGGCCGCCTTCGTCCACGCTGCCGGCGAGGGCCGCGAGCACCCCTGGATCTCTCGTGTCGCCGACGGGGTGCACGTACGCAAGGACGGACACGAACTGCGGTTCACCCAGGCGGAGTGGGTTGCCTTCACCGCTGGTGTGAACGCCGGCGAAGGCGTTCCCGCCGGGGTCTAGCACCCAGGTTGCCCGCGGCTTCCGGCCGACGCCAACCCCGACGCGGCCCCTCAGCCCGGCGCTGAGGGGCCGCCGTCGTCTCGGCCCGCGAAAACGACGGTCATCCCACTCAGCCCCGCCTCACGGCGCGAGGGTCGTTTCTGGGGTTGAGCGCTCGCCACGCGGTTGCGCTGGCGCGTCAGTCGATCGGGATGACGGGGCCACCGCCGTCGAGCCCCGCGTACAGCGCGGGTTGGCCGGTGAGGAGGTGGCCATCCAGATCGATCGCGGCGAGCACGGCGGATGCGGCGTCGAGGCGGCCCACGGTCTCGTAGATGATGGCCAGCGCTCGCCAGCTCTCCGGATCGGGCGTGAGGATCTCGATGGCCTGGTGGTTGGCGAGAAGGTCGAGCCGGTCAGCGTCGGCCACCGCCCGAGTTGCCTCGGCCAGGCAGAGCACCGGTAGCCCGACTGCTGCGTTCTCCTCCTCGGCGACCAGCGAGATGACCTCGCCGACGTGGATGCTCTCTCGGCTGAACGCGACGATCGCGGAGGTATCGAGAACGACGCGGACGACGCGGCCCGTCACGCGGCGTGCGCCGGCAGACCCAACTGCTCTCGCAGTTTCGCGTACCGAGCCGGCGTCCACCGCTCCCGGGCCGCTTGCAGTCGGGCACGAGCCCGATCCCGGCCCTCGGGGGTGACGGTGATCCCGGCCGCAGCGAGCATCGCCGCGGTGTCTCCGCGGGTGTCAGCGCTGTTCGGTCGCTCCATGCATGCAGAATACCCGCTCCTGGCGTTCCAAGGCCATGGGAGCCGGCGCGCGGCACGTCCGGCTCAGCCTCGGCCGTCCGAAACCTCGCGCCTGACCCGGCAACGTTCTATCAGTACAGATAGATTCCGCCAGGCTCGCTCCAGCCGTTTCGCCAGCCGCCGGGCCGGCTGGCCGTAGTGGTCGCGCTGCGCCTGAAGGATGCGGTCGGCGAGGGTGAGGTAGTCCGACCTCGTGCGGTCCTCGGGCGCCGCGGAGTCCCAGCCGTAGATCAGGAATCCGATCGCTTCCCGCTCCGGTAGGCCCCGGCCCGCGCGCGGATGGTTGTGGTCGATCCCGTCGTCGTCCATCGGCACATGCTTGCGGGCGGGTGTCGCGCTTACGTCGCGGCGGCAAGCGCTCTCTATCAGTACAGATAAAGCCTGCCGATCAGTGGTGCGCCCGTGGTCTCTGCGTGGTCAGCGCCAGTTGTACGTGCGGTCGGTCATGGGTGGTAGCAGTACGGGCCCCGGCAGGGCGGGGCGGCGGGTGAGGGCCGTGAGGACATCCGCCACTGCGGGGTAGAGGTGCAGTCGCGCTGCCCGCGTGAGGCTGACCCAGACGACGGGGGCGCGGTCCTCGGCGTGTTGCTCGGCCGCCGCCACCGTGGCGCGGGAGTGTCCGGGCAGGTGGAGCAGGTGCACGAGGTGCAGCCGGCGGAAGAGCTCGGGCCGGCCGGGCCTGGTGGTGAGCTGGTCTTGAACCCAACGCAGATCGGGTTGTTCCGGCAGCGCGGCGACGTCGAGGTCGAGTTCTTCCTTGAGTTCGCGGGCGAGGGCGGCCGGCACCGTCTCGTCGGGGTGAAGGATGCCGCCGGGCAGCGAATACTGCTCGCCGTCTGGTCGCTCGCGCCGGATGAGACACACTTGCTGGGCGTGCAGGATCACGGCGCAGGTGCGAACGAGCAGGGTCGGCGCCGCTTCATCGGCGGCTGGCCCGGCACCGATCACGCGTGCGGCCCAGGAGTGGCAAGACCTTGGGCCAGGGCCGCGGCGTTGTTGGCCGCGAGCCATCCGGCGGGGTTGCCGCAGTCGTGGTACTGGCCGGCGATGGGGTGGATCAGCACGTCGTGGTCACGGGCGAAGGCGGTGATGGCGTCGGTGGCCTGGTATTCGCCGTTGGCGGCTGGGGTCAGTTTCTGGAAGTAGGCCAGCGCGTGGGCGGGTAGCAGCGTGCGGCTGATGTTGATGTACGCGGTTGGCTCGCCGTAGTCATCCGGCTTCTCGAGCAGCTCGTCGAGCAACTGGTGCCCAGCGGCTGCTCGCGGGTGAAGGATGCCGTACCGGTGGGCCTCGGCCCCGGGCACCGTGGCGGCGGCGAGCGCGGCCGGTGCGCCGGCCGTGGCGCGGGCGGCGGCGAGTTCGGCGAGGTCGGACCCGCCGTCGGCGCGGAGCAGGAGGTCGTCGCCGGCGACGAGGAGGAAGTCGTCGCCAGCGATGAAATCGGCGGCGACGAGGGCGGGCAGCGCGGTGCCATACCGGTCGTCGCGAGGCTGCTCGATGAAGGTGAAGGCGGCCTGGCTGTGCAGGTCGGCAACGGAGGCGTACTTGTCCTGCCAGCCCCGCTGGGTGAAGTATGCCTTCAGGTCGAGGTCCTCGCTGAAGAAGTGGCGGACCTGGCGGCCGGGTTCCCCTGGGGCGGTGACGATCGCGATCTCATGGGCGCCAGCGGCGACGCAGTCGGCGACCGCGTAGGCGACCACGGGCTGGTTGAGGATCGGCAGCATGCACTTGTTGATCGTCTTGGCGATCGGGAAGAACCTGCTGCCCATGCCGGCGACAGCGATGACGGCCCTCACTGGCTCACCTTTCGGTCGAGGTGCACCGGCCGTCACGGTGTGGCGACAGTGAGCCGGGCAGGCGTGCTCAGTCTACGCGTTCCACTGACCCGATCCGGGGCATCTGGTGGACGCGCGCACGCCTTCGGGCCGCCGGCGTTTCAGCGCCGGCGGCCCGTGGCAGTCAGTCAACCTCGGTTGAGGGGTACGAGCGCGGGGGCGGTTGGAGGCTCGGCGGCGAGCGCGGCCAGGGAGCCGGCGTGTCGGATCCGGTCCCACGTCGGCGTGCGGCGGGTATCGGGGTCGAGCCCGTGACGCAGGGCTTGCCGGTGAACCGCGTGCAGCATGGCGTCGTAGTCGCGCGGGGTGCCCACGCGGCCTTCGACGTAGTGGTGGAGCGTGGCGACCCCGACCTCGGCGACTGTGTGCCCGCTGCGGGCGACGGCGGCGAGCAGGTCGGTGTCGAACGCCAGGCTCTGGTCGGTGACGAGCGGCAGCGCGGTGCGTAGGGCGACGGCCCGGAAGGCTTTGAAACCGGCCTGCGGGTCGGTGGCGTCGAGTTGCAGGATTTCCCGGACTGCCCGCTGATAGAGCACGGTGGTGGGGGTCGGGCCGGCGGGCGGGTAGTAGCCGTGGGAGTCGGGTCGGCGGCGGGAGCCGATGACAGCGCCGACGCCGGGCTGGTCGAGGGCGGCGACGTGGAGACCGATCTGCTCCAGCGGGTAGGTGAGGTCGAGGTCGGTGTAGGCAAGGGCGGTCCGGCCGGAGCCGGCGAGCTCGGCGAGGCCCCACCGCACGGCGCCGCCCTTGGCGCTGGTGTCGTCGGGGCGGGCGGCGATGGTCACGCGAATCCGCGGGTGGTCGACCTGGATCGCGTTGGCGGCGTGGGCAGAGGTGCCGTCGTTGCTCTCGTCGACCAGGAGGAGGTCGGCGCTGGCGTCCGGGCACGCTGCCAGGAGCCAGCCCAGTTGATCGATCTTGACGGTGAGCGCGTCGTCGCCGTTGCGGCTGCCAGTGAGCCGGTGGGTTTCGGCACGCATCGCCACGACGATGCCGAGGTCGGCCGGACCGGGCCGAGCCAGGAGGGCGGCCTTGGACCGGGCCGCCTTGATGGCGGCAATCAGACCGGAGATGTGCAGGTCCGCAGGGATGATGTCGCGGCGGTTCTTGGCGAGCCCGTGGACGAAGGCGATGAGGAGCCGGTCGTCGTAGTGCGGGAGAGGGCTGTGCGTGTGGTGGCCGGTGAGGTGGTCGGCGACCAGGTGTAGCAGTGCGCGCCCGGTCGGGTCGGCGGCCCAGCACTGGTCGGGGGTGGGCGGGATGTCGGCGCCACCCCAGGTGGTCCGGACGTGATCGGCGAGCAGGTCGTACCCGGCCACCAGCGCGCGTTGAGTGTCGTCCCATTGGGCGCCGTCGTCGGTGGTCTCGGCTGCCTGCCATGCCTGTTCCCAGCCGTCCGGTTGGGCGCGGGTGGTGCGGGCGGTGGCGGTGACCTGCCGCCAGTAGCTGCGTACGGCGGGCCAGGCGCAGCCTGGGTCTTCACCAGCGGCGAGGGCGCCGGCCGCGTTCGCGGCGGCGGCGAGGGCCTGGTCGGCTTGGGCGGGGGTGTCGGCGGCCGTCGTGAGCGCGTCGAACCACAGTTCGGCGGCCAGCGTCAGGCCGCCGGTGTGCTGGCCGAGGTCACGGATGGTCTGCTCGCGTCGCGCGAGTAGCCCGCCGCGTACCCGGTGCCAACGGGCGCGGTCGAGGGCGTCGGCACCCGCCAGGTCGACCCGGGCCGCCGGGCCGCGGCTGGCGCGGACATCCAGCAGGGCGACCAGCCCGGTCTCGGCGGGCCCGGTGAGCGTGCCCGCGTCCAGCAGCGGCGCCAGGAGCTCGCCCAGCACGGCCGGGTCCGCCGCCGCGGCGGAGACGCGGAAGCGCTCGCTGGTCAGGTACGTGTCATCGACCGATGCGGGCTGGTGAGCGAGGGCCGCGACGGTACGGGCGAACGTGTGACACGCGCCGGGCGCTGCACCGTCGGGGAAGAGCCTGGCGCGCAGGGTGCCGGTCGCCCGCTTGGCGTCGGCCCGGTGCGCGACCAGCAACGCCAGCGAGTGCAGCGGCAGGTCCGTACGCTCCTCAAGCGCGCGGGCGACCCGATCCGCGATCGGCTTGGCGGTAATCGACAGCAGCGCTCGCACGGTGGCCGGCTCCAGGTCGGCGGTCGCGGCCAGATGGACGGCGAGGTCGGCGTCCTCGGCGTCGCGGCGGTGCAGCAACGGGGACTCGGCCAGGGGCAGGAAGACCCGGGCCGGCGCCGGGCGAGCGGCGGCGGTCATCGGGTGAGCCTTCCGGCGACGAGCTCGGCGGCCTGCCGGGCGGTGTGCACCGGGAAGAGCAAGTTCTGGCGCAGGAACGTCCGCTCGAACTGACTCAGCGGGGCGTGGACCACGGTGGTGGTAGAGGTGATGTCCACCCGGACGTCGGGGCGGCCGATGCGGGCGAGCAACTGCCGTACCGTCTGCTCGTCCGGCGGCTGCGCGGCCGCGCACACCTGGTGCTGGGCGGCGGGACAGCGCAGGCGGCAGTTGGTGGCGGGCAGGTCGTAGTGGCCGTTGTAGTCGGGGATGTGGCTTCCCCGTTCCACCGCCCGACCGCACGAGGACCGCTTCAGCACCGCAGGACGCAACTCTGGGGGCACGTCGGCGTACACCTCGTCGAACGCGGCCATGATCCGTGCCTCGGTGGCGGCGGTGAGCAACTTCTTGCCCGGCGTGAACGAGCCGGTGGGCAGGGGCAGGCCGTAGCTCATGAAGCTGTGGACGTGGTCGTCGGCGAACTTGAGCCCGCCGAGGACCACGGTGCGGGCGCCGGCGTCCTTGAAGGTCTGCCAGACGTGGCGTAGGTGGGCGTCGGTGGTGTTGAGCCCTTCGGCGATCGGCCGGTAGTACGCCAGGACGTTGATCCGCTCGGAGCGCAGGATGCGGCGCAGGAACCGTAGCCGACGTTCGCGGTTGGGCGGCTCGATCGACTCGGGCATGGCGGCGTAGCAGACGTTGACGTCGAGGTCGACGTGGACGAGGGACTCCAGGCAGGCGATCTGTTCGTCGGACAGGCTGTACTTGGTGATGCACGAGACGCGGTTGGTCAGCCCGAGCTCGTCGAGCAACTGCAGCGCGCGCCAGGTCCGGGGCCACAGCTTCGGCAGGAACGCCTCGGACGTGGACATGTGCAGTCCGATGGGCGTGTGGTGCGGGGTGAACCACGGGTGGGACAGCAGCCGGGCGACGACGTCCTCGGGCTCGAGGAAGCCGGCCGGCTCCCACGAGCCGAGGTAGCCGTCGACCGTGTCGCCCTCGCGCCGGTAGCAGTACGCGCACATCAGGGGGCAGCCGATACCGAAGTCGGCGGACATGCCGCCCTTCATCTGCGAGATCATGTAGCTGGTGTTCAGTCCGTCGGCGCCGGCCGTGGCCTGACTCGCGGCGATCTGCTCCACGGTGGCGATCGGCTCGAACCCGGCCGGCAGCACCGACTTGAGCGCGTGCGGGGCGTCCGGGGTGCCGACGACGCCGGGCCAGGCGAAGGTGCAGCGCAGCGCGAAGCCCAGGGCCTCGCTCTGGCCGGCGTCGAGATGATGTGCCTGGGCGAGTCGAGCCACCGTGCGCGCGGGCAGTTCTTGCAGCGGCACGCGCCGACCGGTTGGCTCGTGCAGCAGCCGCCCGGCGGCGACGTCGGCCAGGGCGCGCTCCAGCGGTCCGTCGGCGAGCTGGCGCGCCGCGTCGACGACCGGGTAGGGGTCGGTGATGTCGAGGACGGACTGGAGGGCGTGGGCGGTCTCGGATCGGGCAGCGCCGCGGTGTAGGGCCGGTGGGCCTGCGGCCGCCGGGCCGTCGAGCGTGAGTGCGGTGGTTGGTCTGCTCACAACTGCACCTCCTGTGATCCAGTGGCGGGGCGGGGAACCTCGGGTCGGGTCCAGCCGTGGGGGGCGCGGACGTTCGCGTGACGGCCGGCGTTGACGAGCGCGGCGAGATCGCCCGAGTCGAGGTGGATGCCGTCCTGGCGGGCCCGGTCGCGGTGAGACCAGGCGCGGTCGCCGGGCATCCGGCCGCCCTGCTCGCGTACCGCGTGGGCGACGGCGGCCACCCCACCTGGAAGCGAATCGGCGACGCCGAGACGGCGGGGGTCGACAGCCACGACCAGCAGGCCGCGACCGTCGTCGCCGGCCGGCAACGGGGCGCCGCCGGTCAGCGCGCCGACCAACAGTTCCAGGACGATCGCGAGGCCCTGGCCGCGCTCGCCCGCTGGCAACAGGACCGCCGCGAGCGTCGGATCGTGGACCGGGACGCCGTCGGTGTCCAGCGCGGACCCGTCGGGCAACATCCGGCCGGTCCGAGCCAGCTGGTGCAGCCGGCCCCACGACATCGCGGCGGCGGCCAGATCTATCAGCACCGGGCGCTGCTGGTCCGGGCCCGGGACGGCGATCGCGAGTGCGCTGCTGCCCAGTACCGGAGTGCCGGTGCCACCGTGCAGGGCCACGCTCGGTGCCGACGCCTGCGCGGTCACCAGGCCCACCAGGCCGCGCCGGGCCAACTGGGCGGCGGGAATGCCGAGCGCGCCCACGTGTCCGGCGCGGCGAACGGTTACGGCCGCGACGCCGCAGCGCCGAGCGCGCAGCATCGCCGCGTCGACCGCCAGCCGGGCCGCCACCGGACCCGGGGCCAGGTCAGCGTCCACGACCAGGACCGCCTCCGCGTCGTGCACGGTCCGGACCAGGGGCCGCGAATTGAGGCGCCCGGCGCGAAGCTTGTCCAGGTAGCTGGGGGCCAGCCGACTGCCGTGGCCGGGGATACCGCGCAGATCGGCCTCTACGTGGCCGTCGGCCATCACCCTCGCCCCGGCCTGGGTCATCCCCGCCGCCCGATACAGGCGGGCAAGGAAACCGGCGAGCTGGCCAGCCCGAACGCGGGTCACCACGGTAGGCCCGCGACGGGCACGACACCGTGCGGGCGGCCGTCGCTGAGCAGGATCCGAGTCACCGCCGCGGCCGAGGCCCGGTGCGGGCTGAACGCGGCGAGCAGCACCGGCGCCGGTGAGCCGGCCAGGTCGTCGACGTCGCCGAGCGCGACCTGGACGACGGTCCGCCCGCACTCAACGAGCCGGGTGGCCTCCTGGGCGGCACCACTCACCCCCGCCGTGGTGCGGGTGTCGTAGCCGTACACCACCACCGGTCCCGCTGTCGGCACCGGAGCGCCGACCGGCACCTGCAGAACGCGGTGGTGCGCGGCGAGCAGGGCGGGCAGATGATCCTGCGCGTGGCGGGCACTGTCGGCTCGCCGCTGCCCCGCGTCGGGCACCCGCACCAGCGCCAGCACCTTTCCAGGCGGCACGTGAAGCGGCAGAAGCCGGGCGCCGCGCAGCACCGCCGCCGACCGGTCGGCGATCCGGGTGGCCACCCGCCGCGCCGCCGCGTTCGCCCGTGGCCACTGCGGCTGGACGGCGCCGGCCGTCAGGCCGTACCGCTGGTGCAGCGCCTGCACACGCTCGACGGCCTCGCCGATACGCCGACGGTCGATCACGCCCTGCTCGACGGCGGCCGTCAGCGCGTGGACCACCTCCGCCCGCCGCCGTACCGCCGCCGTCCACTCCACGTGCGGGCTGCGCCCCCGGGAGACCTCCGAGTCGAGCATCACGATGTCCACGCCGGCGGCCACCGCCGCGACCGCCGCCCGGGCCACGCCACCGAGCGGCTCGTGCACCGCGCGGATCGACAAGTTCTCGCTCACCACCACACCGTCGAAGCCCAGCTCGTCGCGCAACAAGCCGAGGACGCGCCGCGACGCCAACGCCGGCTGGTCGTCCAGGGCAAGGACGGTATGGCTGCCAACCATCACGCACGCCACCTGCGCGTCAATCGCCGCACGGAACGGCAGCAGCGCACCCGGGCCGAGCCGGTCGACGACCGGCGCGACATGGTGCGGATCGGCGCCGACTCCCCCCAGGCCCGGAAAGTGCTTGGCGGTCGCCGCGACGCCGGCCGCCTGCAGTCCGCGCACGAATGCCGCCGCCAGCGGCCCCACCCGCTCCGGATCCGACCCGAACGATCGGGTCCCAACCGCAGCCGGCGCCGGCCAGCCGGTGGTGTCGCACACCGGCGCCAAGTTCCAGGTCAGCCCGACCGCCCGCAGTTGCTCACCGATCGCCGCACCCGCCAACTCGGCCAGGCCCTCGTCCCCCGCCGCGCCGAGCGCCAAGTTCCCCGGCAACTGCGCGACGCCGGGCCAGTCCAACGCGTTCAACCGGCCGCCCTCCTGATTCACGCTCAGCAACAGCGGGAGTGAGCCGGCGGAGATGGCGCGCGCCGACCGGGTGACCCGGCCCAATTGCTCCGGGCTGGTGACGTTGCCCTTACTGATCCGGCCCGGCTCGGCAGCCGGCTCCAGGTGCGTGGAGCCGTCGGGGCGTAGAACCATGCGGGCAGGACGGACCAGCAGGTCGATGTGAGTGGCGAGGTCAGAATCGGCCCCGATCGGCCGCGCCGGGAACGTACGTGGCATCGCGGCTCTCCTTGCGGCTGCGGAGCGTGCGGGCCTCCAGGAAAGGCCCGCGGCAGCGGTGACGCGATGCAGAAAGCCAGGAAGAAGCAGTGAAGGAACGATGAAGAATCGGGAAGTTGCCGCCCTTACGCTCTGTGCTCGGAGTCCTCGCACCGTTACCGTCAGGCCATCAGGCGAGGACGCCCGGGAGCCCGATGTGGGAGAGCCGAAGACCCCGAACACCGTGTTCCGCGAGTTGCGCGAGCGCGAGTGGAGATCGAGCCGGACCGAAGCCGCGAGGATGATCCGCAAGAAGGCGGCCGAACTCGGCGAGCCCGTAGAATGCGACGCCAGAACCATCTCCCTCTGGGAGGACGGCACAACCGCCTGCCCTCGACCGATCTATCAGCGGGTGCTCTACGCCATGACGGGGCGCAACCCCGAACAACTGGGATTCGCCCCTCCCCGGCGCGGTCGCCGGCCGGCGACCGAGAGCGCCGAGGAGGACGGAACCCCAGACATGAGAAGACGTAGCCTTCTGATCGCCGCAGGCGCCGGACTCTTGACCGATGCCGGCCCAGCCGGAAACGAAGGCGACCGGCAACTGGGCGACGCGCACGTACAGGCCATCCTGGACACGGAGCAGCGTCTGTACGCACAGGACCGCCAATTCGGCGCCGTCGAGCTCAACCAGCTCGCGGCGACCGCCGTAGCCCGAGCGAACCGGTGGCTTCGCAACGGCCGCTACAGCGAGCAGGTGGGCCGCCGGCTTCAACTGGCCACCGGCGCCCTGTCGGTGACCGCCGGCTGGCTCGCGCTCGACTCCGGCAGGACGACGGACGCCCGCTCGCTCTACACCGAGGCACTCGTCTGCGCCCGGCACGCCGACGACCCGGGCCTGGAGGCCCACGCCTTCGGCTGCCTGTCCCTACTCGCCACGTCAACCGACCACCCCCGTGAAGCCGTCAGCACCGCCAGGGTCGCCCAGCGCGCCGCAGCCCAACTCGGCTCGCCCCGGTGGCTGTCCCTACTGGCCATGCGCGAGGCCCGCGGCTGGGCGCTCCAAGGCGACCGCACCCTCACCGAACAGGCCCTGGTGCGGGCCTACCACCTCTACGGTCAGGGCCCCCGCGACGCCGACCCCGCCTGGCTCGAGTTCTTCGTGCCGGCAGAGCTCACCGGCCTGGAGAGCCTGTGCCGGGCCGACCTCGGCCAGTACGAGCGCGCCTGCGCCGGCGCCGAGCAGACCGTCATGCTCTTCGCCGCCGACCACACCCGCAACCGCGCCCTCTACACCGCAGACATCGCCCTGCATCACGCGCGCAAGCCGCGCCCGGATCTCGACGCGGCGGTCGATGCCGCCCACCGCGCGCTCCGGTACCTGCCCGGTGTCCATTCCGACCGCCTCACTCGGGCCCTCGACGCTGTCGCCGGCGTACTGACACCCCACGAGCAGGTCCGCAGCGTTGCCGGCTACTTCGACATCTACCGCGCCGCCAGGGCGCCGCAGTGAACGAGCCGGGCATCGTCATCCGGCGCCGTGGCGGCGACCAGGTCGACGAACTCCTCGACACGCTCGCCGCAGTGTGGGCCGACGCGCACGCCGCTGACCAGGACGTAACAGCGGCGGGTTTCACCCCCGACACCGTGCGCCGTCAAATCCTCGGCCACGCCGGACGGGACGGCTTCACCCTGATCACCGCCCACGGCGGCGACCTCTGCGTCGGCTTCGGATACGGCTTCCGCTGTACCCCCGACTACTGGTTTGGCGCACACCTGCTGCCGTCGATCACCGACGCGGCGCGGACCACCGATTCGCTCGTCGGGATCTGCGAACTGGCCGTCCGTCGCCAGTGGCACGGACACGGGGTCGGAACCCGTATCCACGCAGCGATCCTGGACGCGCTGCGGCCCGAGTGGGTCTCGCTGCTGGCCATGCCCGGCGGCAGTGCCCAGCAGTTCTACCGACGCCTGGGCTACCGCTACGCCGGCCCGTACCGCGCAGGCTCCACCGGGCCCGTGCTTGACCTGCTCCTCCAAGAACGAGGCTGACCAGCACCGAATCCGGTTCAGGGCTACCTCTCGGCCGCCTCTATCGGTACAGATAGAGCCATGCCGGGTACGCTCTGACGTGGGCTTTCGTTATTTGTGTGCGTGGCCATCTCTCCCCTACTCTGGCTTGCGTGAAGATGGTGGTCGCCGTCGATGAGGCATTGCCGGAGCGCATTGAGGACGCCGTGCGTGACGAACAGGCCAGGGAACGAGCCTGGCTCGTCGAGCAGCGCCGCGACCGTGGGATCGATGGGATGAAGGCAGGCCAGCGGCGGGCAGCCATCGCTCAGCTTTACGCGGATCGGGCGGCCCGCCGGGAGGCGCAGGAGGTCTTGGCCACGCGCTCGGCGCTCGTCAGCGCGCATTTGTCCCGACTGCTGGAGGCGGCCGGTTGGGGCTCGCGTGCGTACCCGCCAGTGCCCGGCGGGCAGGACACCATGCCTGGACGGCGGTGGGGGACGTCCGGGTACGGACACCACCGCGGCGGTCCGGGGCGGCTGACCATCGTGCTGCCGCAGCCGCTCGGTGAGCGAGTCCGGCGGGTGTCGTACTGGGTGAGCCAGCGCGCCACGGTGAATCTGCAGCGGTACGCCGACGAGAGCGCCGGCGGGTTTCCCCCGCTGGACCTGCTGCGGGAGATGGGTGACCTGGCGGTCGACCTGTACCTCCTTCCGTTGGAGCAGCTCGCCGCTGCGGTGCGCAGGCGTACTCGAGCCGAGCCGGGCCCGATCGTGTCGACCGGCGACCTTGTCCGGGCCGCCGCCTACCGGGCCACTCGATACACCCCGGCCCCGGACCAGCGCGCCGCCTCGCCCACGTGACCATGACCTGCCCGTGACGCCGGCGCCGTCGACGACGAACGGCTGATGACGGCCCTGGCGGCGGGGAGGGCGAGCAGGTCGGCGATCCAGTCGGGCACCGGGGCGATCGGCACGTCGCGTTCGACGACGTATGGGACCCCGCCGATGTGGGAGCCGGGGCCGACGAGGTGCCCGCCGGTGTGCCGGCCGGGGCCGCGGGTGTCGATACTCGGACCGAGTGGGGACCGGCCGCCGGAGGTGCTGCCGATGATCCGCCCGGCAGGTACCCGCAGGTAGAGGTGCAGGCCACCACGGGGAGTCCGCACGGTGTACGTGTCCGGCCAGGGCTGACCGTACCGCTCGCAGACGGCGGCGAACCCGGCGATGCCGTCGGGCTTGCCGGGGTGCCGGTCCAGGTCGATTCCGAGCACGCGGGAGGCGCGGCAGCCGACACCGACGTTGTCGCCCGGGCGCCAGGTGCGGGCGACCACGTCCGGGTCGCTCGCGCACCGGCCCTGCCAGCCGGGCGTCGGTCGTTTCTCGCCAGCCGGCAGGCCGAACACCGACAGCCCTGCGGCCAGGGCAATCGTGGGATCAGGGTCAGCAGTTGCAGCCATAGGGCCCACCGCCGCCACACTCTTCGCAGCCGTCCTGCGGGTCGTCGTCGCATGTGCACCGGTACCCGGCCCTGGCGCCGCACTCGAAACAGCCGGGGTCGTACCCGTCGTCCTCGTCGTGGTCGGGGAAGTTCGGGTGTCGGACCTTGTCGTACACGGTGATTCCGCCGGCGGGGTTGGCCTCGCCCCACGGGACTGCCGGCAGCTCCACGCTCACGGTCAGGACCGCGCCGCAGCCGGCGCACTCGTACACGTCCTCCCAGTCGTTGACGCTGAACAGGCCGCCGGGGTACCGGTCGACGTGGATGAGCAGGCCGGGGCACCGGTCCTTGCCGTCGTCGTCGCGGCCGCACTGGGTGGCGTGCAGGCACGATCCGCAGCAGCGGCACGGCCGGGCGGGGTTGACGGGCCGCCAGTACGCCTCGGCGTGCGCGCGCTGCGCGGGGGTGGCGTCGGCGGGCAGAACCCGCCAGCCGAGCTCGTCGACGTCCATGTTGGTCTCGTCCGGGTACGGCACGAGCAGCGCCGGATCGATGGTGGCGGTGGTGGAACCTGCGCCGGCGAGGGCGCGGCCGGCGGCAGTGTAGGACTCGCCGGTTTCGGCCTTCCGCATACGGATAGCGCGGCGACGGGAGCGGTCGGAGCTGCTGCTGGTCGTCATCGTGAACTCCTCGGGCGGTGCGGAGGCCCACGCACTCCGCACGCTCGTGATCACGATGGCCTGCGGGTTGGTGCTGGTCGCGCTGCGTCGGAGACGGCTTGTCCTCATCACCTGCGCCGGCGGCGTGGGCCCGGGTGCAGGTTCGGAGTGCGGCGGCGGACAACTGCCACCGCACACGGTAGCGGGTGGGTCCGACACAACCGTGGACCCCGATCGGGCGAGCGGTCGGTGAGCCGTGACCCGGAGCCGAGAGTGATTGAGGTCAGGATTCGCCGCCCTGCGGCCTCGACGCAGCACCGGGGACGGGAACGATCAGCGTGCCGGTTCGCATCAGGTGGCCGTCCGAGCTGGGCGCCGGTTCGCGGGTGCTGGGTTTCCACGCGTCACCGTAGAAGTCGGCGAGGCTGGCCAAGGCCGCGTCCATCACCTCCGGTGGGCAGACGAGCCGCACATTGACGGCACCGGGCCGAAACGAGCCGGCCGTCGGGATGATCAGCGCCGTCTCGGAATCGCTCGTGTTCTCGGGCGGGAGCGGGTTTCTGCTCATGGCTCAGTCATCTTCCTCGCCGTGGGTGTTCTCGTATCGGGTGTAGACGCCGGGCGGGTACTCAAGCTGCAGGCCGAACCAGCCAGCGGTGACCCACTCGCCTTCGCTCTCCCCGCGGCCCGGTGGCGACCATTCGGCGCCCATCGCGGCGTCGTAGACGATCTGGGTCGGGCCGTCTCCGGCCCCGCCCGGCTTCTCCGCGACCCAGACCAGCACGGGCATCTCCCCGTCTAGACCGCTGAGGATTGCCAGGACCTCGCCGGCGGTGAGTCCGTCGGCGCGATGCTCGAACTCCTGGTCGTCGTCGCTGTAGTAGGTCCCGCTCGGGTAGTCCAGCTCGAACACCACGGTCGGGACTTCGGCTCGTGTCTCGGGATCACGCGGAGATGCCCCGGAGCTCACGTACGCCGCGGTCACGACTTGGAGGTCACCGTCGAACTCGCCGCCGGGCTTCTCCGCCGGGCTGGCCATCAGCGGTGCGTCGGCGGGAACCGGCTCCAGCGCGAGGCGCAGGTCGGAGACCCGCCAGGCCGCCACGGTCAGCTCGTATTGGATCTCCCGCTCCCAGCGGGAGATCTTCCACCGGCCCACGTCCCGCTGGGCCGGGCGGTCCGCCACCGGACGGCCGTGGCGCCGAGCGGCGGCCGCGACATCCGCTAGGCCGGGCCAGCGGCGCTTAGCGCCCTGCCTGGTCATCCCGATGGCGTCCCCCAGCTCGACGTACGAGGCGCCACTTTCCGCTGCGGTCTTCGCCGCGCCCTCGCGAATGTTGCCCAGCAAGCCCAGCAGGTACTCGCTGATGGCCACCTCGGCCAGCGCGGTCTCCTTCGGCCGGCGACGGCGAGCCTCCCCGAGCAGATCGCCGATCGACACCTCGGCGAGCGTCGCGGCTCCGAGCCGTTGCGCCGGAGCATTCGCAAGCCAGCCCGGATCGGCTAGGCCGAGCGCGTCCAGCACGGCCCGGTCGAGGAGGTCACCGACCCGCTCGTTCAGCCGTCGCCGCTGTTCGTCGCTCAAGGGGAGCCCGACGTGGGTCAGCACAGTCCTGACAACACCTGTTTCCACGCGCTCAAGCTAAGGCCCAGACAACACCTGTTGTCAACCCCTCGACAACAGGTGTTGTCGCCACTGTCGAATCCCGCTTGTATGGCGCGTACTACACGTGTATTCCGTGATACTGTGAGGGTGTTCGGCTATCCCGTCGGGAGGAGCGATCCCGTGACAGACCAGACCCAGCCGAGTTCTCAGGGCGAGCGCGGCGCAGGGCCTCTCCACCCGCGCCCGCAGCAGGTGGAAGCCCTCGCGGCGCTGACCCGAGCCTTCGTCGTTCACGACCGCGCGCAACTCGTCATGGCGTGCGGGACGGGCAAGACCCTGGTGGGCCGGTGGTACGCCGAGACCGCCCAGGCGCAGACCACGGTGGTGTTCCTGCCCTCGCTGAGCCTGTTGGCGCAGACCCTCGCCGAGTGGCGGCGCATCCACGGCTGGCCGTTCGAGGCCCTGGTGGTCTGCTCCGACCCGTCCACGGCCGCCGGCGCCGCAGAGCGGCTGAACCAGCAGGGCGAGATCGAGGATGTTGACCGCCCGTACTGGTCGAAGGTGCGAGCGAAGGTCACCACCTCGTCCTTCGTCGCCTCCGGGTTCCTGTCGCGCACGGGATCGGGACGGCCCCGGGTGATCTTCTCGACGTACCACTCGGCTCCCGTGGTGGCGGCCGCCCAGGTCAGCAGTCAGGTTCCGATCGACCTGGCCATCTGCGACGAGGCCCACCGTCTCACCGGCCGGCCCCGGGAAGAGTTCCGCACGGTGCTCGATCGGCGGATGTTGGTCGCCCGCAAGCGGCTGTTCATGACGGCGACCGCGACCGTGGTCGAGGGTGACGGCGTCTACTCCATGGACGATCCCAAGGTCTTCGGGCCGGTCGCCCATTCCGTCAGCTTCGGCCAGGCGATCGAGGCGGGACTGCTCACCGACTACCGGGTGCTGGTCATTGCTGGCCGCGATGGTGACGGCGTGTTCGACCAGCGCGGTCCGGGTACGGTGCCCGGCGCGCTCCTGGACGCGGTCGACCAGTACGGCATTCGTCGGTTGCTGACGTTCCACAGCCGCAACGCGTGGGCGTCGCAGTTCGCCGAACTGCTCGACGCGGTCAAGACGCCGGGCGGGCGGTTCCTACGTGCCAAGCACACCAACGGCCAAATGCCCACCAGCAAGCGCGCGGAGATGATGCAGTGGCTCGGCAGCGACGCCGGGCAGGTCCGTCTCATCTCCAGCGCCAGGTGTCTGCAGGAGGGCGTTGACGTTCCCGCTGTCGACGGCATCATGTTCGCCGACGCCCGCAACTCGGTCACCGACATCATCCAGATTGTCGGCCGGGTGCTTCGATCCGCACCCGGTAAGACTTTCGGCTACGTCATCATCCCGGTCACCCTGCCGGCTGACGGCGATGACGACACCAACCTGGCTCTGTCCTCGTTCGCGCAGGTCTGGGCGGTGCTCAAAGGGCTCCGCGAGCACGACAGCCGTCTCGGCGACGACCTCGACCGCGCCGCGCGCACCGTGGTCAACGGCCGGATGTACGCCGGCCGGGGCAGCGACCGCGTGCAGTTCATCCTCCCCGACGGAGTCGAGGAGGCGCCGCTGCAACTGCGCTTCGTGCAGGAGGTCGGCTCGGCCTGGGAGCGGTTCTACCTCGCCACCAAGGACTGGGCCGCCGAGCACCCCGGCAAGCGACTCGCCCGCAACACCTCGCACCTGGGGGCCGGGATCGGCGAATGGGCGTTCAAGCAACGTCTGGCCCGCAAGCACGGTCGGCTCTCGGTGGACCGCATCGCACGGTTGGAGCGCATCCCCGGCTGGTACTGGGACCGGGAGATGACCGACTGGTACGACACCTACGCGGTCCTCAAGGCTCTGGCCGACCGCACCGGCGGCGTCGCGGACAACGACCAGGGCGAGTCCATCTTCGAGGGCCTGCGCAGCGTCGGCTCGCCGCAGCGTCGGCTCGGCGTATGGGCCGCCGTGCAGCGTCAGAGCTTCCGGGTCGGCACCCTCGACGCCGAACGCGTCGCCCTGCTGGAGAAGCTGCCCGGATGGAGTTGGAACGGCGGCCTCGCCGACCAGCACGTCGCGATGATCGACGCCCTCGCTCAGTTCTGCGCGTTCGAGGACCACGCCAGCCCGGCTGAGGACCACGTTGAGGACGGCCTGCACCTGGGCAAGTGGTGCTGGGCGATCCGCCGCGACCGCCTATTGGGCAAGCTTCCGCCGGCGCTTGTCGACGAGATCTCCGCTGCCACCCCGCGCGGACCGAAGGGCGCCGAGACCTGGGCCTGGGAGCACAACGAAACCCAGTGGCGGCTGATGTACGCGGCGCTGCGCCAGTTCGCCCGCCGCGAGGGCCACCCCCTGGCGCCCAGCGTCCACAAGGAGGAGTTCGCCGGCACTCTGCTCGGCCTCGGCCAGTGGGTGTCCCTGCAACGCTTCCGCTACCGCCGCGGTGACCTCGACGGACGCTACGTCGCCTGGCTGGAAGCCCTCGACGGTTGGCAGTGGGAGGTTGAGCTGGCCACCGTTGAGTACGGCGAGCCGCTCGACCTTGGCGGCCACCGGCACGGCACCGCCAAGGGCATCGCAGCCGGCTGCACCTGCAAAGACTGCCTTGATGAGCGTCGGGCCCGCGACCGCATGTACTTGGCCCGCAAGCGGGAACTGACCGATCCGGTCCGCGCGAACCGGGCCGTGGCCCACGTGGCGATGTTGGAGACCCAAGGCGCCAAGCGGACCGCGATCGTCACCGCGTCGGGCGTCCCGCTCGGCGTCATCCGGAAAATCATGTCGGCCGAGTGGGTCAAGCTGGAACGCGACCACGAAACGGCGATCCTGGCCCTGTCGATCGGCGACTGCCAGTCCCTGGACAACCGGGTCGGCTCGCGGGGCCGGCTCGTCACGACGGCGAACGAGCGCATCGACGCCACACCGACGTGGGACATCCTCGACGACCTTGGCCGGCGCGGCTTCGGTGTGCACTGGGTGGCCCGCGAACTGGGCTACACCAACGGCATGCAGCTCCGCCGGGACGTCGTCTCCCGCCGGATCGCCGACCGGGTGCAGGCCCTCGCCGCCCGGGTGGGAGACCTCACCTACCCCCGGGTCGGCAACCAGCCCGTGCCGCCGCTGGCCGAACTGCTGCGGGCCCGCGCCGGCGCCGCCGTCGCGTAGACGACGCGAGACCGGTCGGGGTTGGCTCCGTTCTCCCCATCACACCCCGATGAAGGGAGCGCCCCGCATGTCCCTGCCCACCCCGCCGGCCGGCGACCCGGTCAGCCCGGACCTCGGCCCTGCGGGCGTGGTCACTGACGAGAGGCGCGGGGGGGGGGGGGACGGGCCGGCCCCCCCCCCCCACACCGCCCGCCCCCCCCCCGGCCCCCCCGACCGCCAGCACCCCACCCCGGGG